>CAMDXM010000229.1 GCA_945878025.1 Pseudorhodoplanes sinuspersici
ATAGAAAAAGCGGACATTCTCGAACGCCACTTCGCCGCGCGCCGGAAGCGGCAGCCGGACCGGCTTGGCCGGGGCCTTCACCTGCGGCTCGACATTGAGAATTTCGAACAGCCGTTCGGCGGCGCCCGAGGCTTGTGAAATCTCGCCCCAGACCTGGCTGAGTTCACCGAGGCCGCCGGCCGCGAAGACGGCATAGAGCACGAACTGGCTCAGGCGTCCGGCGGTCATCTGCCCCGCGAGCACGTCCTGCGCGCCGACCCACAGCACCAGCACGACGCTTGCGAACACCAGAAAGATCGCGATGGCCGTGAGCACCGCGCGCGACAACGTCGCCTGGCGCGCGGCTTCGAAGGCCTGATCGACCGCTTTCGAAAAATGCTCCGTCACCGGCTTTTCGTTGGTGAAGGCCTGCAGCGTGCGGACCGAACCGATCGCTTCCGCGGCATAAGCCGAGGCATGCGCCAATTCGTCCTGCGCGAGCCGCGATCGGCGGCGCACCGCGCGCCCGAATGCGACCAATGGCAGCACGATGACCGGGATCGCGCCCAGCACGAAAAGGGACAATCGCGGCGAGGTGATGATCATCATCGTGGCGGCGCCCGCGAACAGCACGAGGTTACGGAGCGCGACGGATACCGACGATCCGACCGCCGACTTGATCTGCGTGGTGTCGGCGGTGAGCCGCGACATCATCTCGCCGGTCTGCGCGCTGTCGAAAAACGAAGCCGACAGGCGCGTCAGATGCGTGAACACATCGTTGCGAAGATCCGCCACGATCCGCTCGCCCAATGTCGTCACGAGATAGAAGCGCATGGCGCTCGCGAGCGCGAGCACGGCGGCGACGCCGACCATCACGTTGAAATAGCTGTCGATCAGATTGCGTTCGCCGGAAAATCCGAAATCGATCATGCGGCGGACCGCGAGCGGAACCGCAAGCGTCGCCAAGGCGGCGACGGTCAGGGCGCCGAGCGCAAACAGGACGCGGATGCGATAGCGCGCGATATAGGGCCATAGCGCGAGCAGCGGCCGCAGGGCCTTGCGGCCGGCGCGGGCCTGCTCCCCGGCCACGGCCGATGCCGCATCGGGGCGGCTTTTCTCATGCTCGGCGACCGCGCTCATGATGCTGTTTCTTCAAACCTTTCCGGTATCGAAAGCCGCCGGACAATGGCCCGGCGCAAAGCCGGAGGCAAACGGCTTGTCTGGCGTGGGCGGCTGGGCTATAGACCGCGCGAATTCAACCCATATCAGGCCGGCAAAAGCGCGGTCCGCGCGCAGGAAACACGTCATGAAGAGCGATATCCACCCCGATTACCACACCATCAAGGTCACGATGACCGACGGCACCGAGTTCACCACCCGCTCGACCTATGGCAAGGAAGGCGACACGTTGAACCTCGATATCGACCCGAAGTCGCATCCGGCCTGGACCGGCGGCTCGCAGCAGCTGCTCGACCGCGGCGGACGCCTGTCGCGCTTCCAGAAGCGCTTCTCCGGCTTCATGAAGGCCGAAGAGAAGAAAGAAGAGAAGAAATAAGGCGCCTCAAGATTTACGGTCACAAAAAAACCCCCGGCTTGCCGGGGGTTTTTTCGTTTTCAGACCGTGAACGTCAGGTGCGGATACCGGGCTCGCGTTCGAAGGCCGCCTTGAGGAGGCCAAGCTGTTTCTCGACCGGATTGGATTTGTCCGCCGGCGCGGGAGCGGACGTGTGGCCGTGAATGCTTGCGTCGAGCCTGCGCACCTGCTCCTGGAGTTTGTGCGAGCGCGCGATGAGTTCGACCAGCGTCTCCGGCAGGATTTTCAGCGTTTCCTCGTCGGCGGGTTCCCCGGACGAAAGCTTGACCTTGGTCTTTTCCTGATTGACCTGCGCGAGCGACATCTCGCCTTCCTTCACCGCGCGATGCAGCAGAAGCCATGAGGCAAGCTGCATCAGCCGCGTGGTGAGGCGCATGCTTTCGGTCGCATAAGTCAGCGCAGCCGTGCGCTTCAGCGATTTGGATTCCTTGCGGCCGGCGCCATCGAGATACGCCGCGGTTTCCTCGACCAGGGCCATGCCGTCCTTGAACAGCACGGAAAACGCCTGTGAGCCTGCGAGTCTTTCCTTGAAGGAAACCGGCTCTTGTACGGAACGCTCTGACATCGTGTTACGCCCTACCCCTAATCGGCTGGAGCATAGGCACGTGACGCCGGACGGGTAAAGTAAACGGCCGGAAAACATCGTGACATGGTTGTCGGCCGATATGGCAACGATGTTGACCCAAAACGGGACAAAAAAAGAGCCGCCGTTTCCGGCGGCTCAAGTCAATAACAGGGAGGCGTCAAACAGAGTGGACAGGAGCCACTCAATGTCCAGAAGATGGACGGTCATAGTAATAAGCGGGAAAGCTTAACTTTGAGTTAAATGAAAAATAATCCGTAACCACGCACCTTTTGCGAAGGTCATTTTTTGAAAAACTGATCCGCCGAATTGCGCGACGAATCCTTCTTTTTGATATCGGCTTCGAGCCGCGCGATCTCTTCCTTCATCAGGGCAATGCGGTCGTTCAATTCGGTGACGGACAACAGATAGAGATCTTGCCCGATCTCATGCGTGATCTTCTTCTTGGGGCGGTCGTCCTCGTCAATGGCCGGCATTGGCTCTACCTCGTGAAAAGCTGCGCAAATTTAGCGGCAGGCCGGCGGGTTGTCACACCGGAATGCGCGGACTAAACAGACGACAGCCCCGCCATCTCCTAACGATTTTCCGCAAGGCGATTGCCCAATGTCATCATCCATGCCCTCGCTGCCCGCCCGTATGACCGCCATCGGGATCAAAGCCCCCGGCGGACCCGAAATGCTGGCGCCGGAAGAGCGCCCGGTTCCCGCGCCCGGCGAGGGAGAAATCCTGGTCAAGGTCGCAGCCGCCGGCGTCAACCGCCCCGACGTGATGCAACGCAAGGGGCTTTACCCGCCGCCGAAAGGCGCACCCGATATTCCGGGCCTCGAGATCGCGGGCGAAGTCGTGGCGCTCGGCGGCGGCGTGACGCGCTGGAAAGCGGGCGACAAGGTCATGGCGCTCGTGGTCGGCGGCGGCTACGCGCAATATTGCCTGGCGCATGAAAGCCACGCGCTGCCGATGCCGTCAGGCATTTCAATGGAGCAGGCCGGCGCCGTTCCGGAAACCTTCTTCACCGTCTGGCACAATGTGTTCGAGCGCGGCGCGCTCAAATCCGGCGAGACGCTCCTCGTTCACGGCGGATCGTCCGGCATCGGCACGACCGCGATCCAGCTCGCCAAGGCATTCGGCGCGCGCGTCATCGTCACGGCCGGCTCGGAGGAAAAATGCGAGGCCTGCCGCAAGCTCGGCGCCGACATCGCCATTAACTATAAGAGCGAAGACTTCGTCGCCGTCGTCAAGGACAAGACCGCGGGCGCGGGCGCCAATGTTATTCTCGACATGGTCGGCGGCGACTATATCGAACGCAATTACGAAGCCGCCGCCGTCGAAGGGCGGATCGTCCAGATCGCCTTCCAGGGAAGCCCGAAGGCCAATGTCGATTTCCGCCGCATCATGTTGAAGCGCCTGCACCATACCGGCTCGACGTTGCGTACCCGGTCGATCCCCGACAAGGGCGCGATCGCGCGCGCTATCGAGCAAAAAGTGCTGCCGCTGATCGCGTCCGGCAAGGTCAAACCGGTGATGGATTCGACCTTTCCGCTGATCGAAGCCGCCGCCGCCCATGCCCGCATGGAATCGAGCGCGCATATCGGCAAGATCGTGCTGACCGTGTGAGGGCCTCGAAACCTTGCCCTTGCGCCATCTCCCCGTTAGTCATCCCGGACACCCGGTCGTGAAAGAGGGCGCATTCGCCGCGAAATCGGCGCAAATGAAGCCCGTTGGTAGAGGTCGCGGAACCGGACGTCCGCGGCCGGAGCGCGTTTCGGCGAAAGCCTGCCGCGGATTTAATCCGCGCCGGGAGCGCATTCGCCGTAAGATCGCGCGGATCGGGCTCTGGGACACGATTTGAGAATGCACAAGCCGGAGGGCGTCTGTTTGCGTACTTTGCGCCTTTTGGCGGTTTCAGCGGCGCTGGCCATTGCCCTGCTCGCGGCGGGCTCGCCCGCGCGCGCGATCGACGCGGTGAATGTCCGCACCGACGCCGCGGCGATCGACATGACCGACGCGCTCGAACGCCAGCGCACCGAGACCGACCGCATCCAGGTGTCCACCGCGGCCGGCCCCGACGGCATCATCCGCCGCATCGAGGTGCGCGGCCGCGAGGCGAGCACCAATTGGGCGGTATTCGCGCTCTCCAATTCCGGCGACGAGCAGATCGACCGGCTGATCGTGATCCCGCATTACCGCATGGTGGGATCGGGAATATTCTGGCCCGATCTCGGATTGTCGCGCGTGGTCGGCATCACGCCGAGTTCGGGCGAGCGTCCCGACCGGCAGGACTCTGCGACCGCGGATATTTTCCGCATCACGCTCGATCCCGGCACCGTCATCACCTATGTGGTCGAATTGCGCACGGATAAACTTCCGCAGCTCTATCTGTGGGAGCCCGACGCCTACAAGGACAAGATCAATTCCTTCACGCTCTATTACGGCATCGTCATCGGCATCGCCGGGTTGCTCGCGCTGTTCCTGACCATCCTGTTCGTGGTCAAGGGCAGCGTGATGTTTCCCGCCGCCGCCGCGCTCGGCTGGGCGGTGCTGGTCTATATCGGCATCGATTTCGGATTCTGGGGCAAGGTGTTCGACATGTCGGCCGGCGCCGAGCGCATCTGGCGCGCGATCGGCGAAGCGATCCTGGCGGCGACGCTGCTCGTGTTTCTGTTCGCCTATCTCAATCTCAGCCGCTGGCATGTGCGTTATGCGCATATCACCATCGCCTGGCTCGGCGGACTGGCGACCCTGATCCTGCTCGCCTTGTTCGATCCGGCGGTCGCCGCCGGCATCGCGCGCTTCTCGCTCGCGGCGGTCGCGTTCCTGGGCTTCGGCGTCGTGATCTATCTCTCGACGCACGGATTCGACCGCGCGGTGCTGCTGATTCCGACCTGGTTCCTGCTGGTGGTCTGGGCCTTCGCGGCGGCGCTTACCGTCTCCGGCATGGTCACGAACGACATCGTCGGCCCCGCTTTGCTCGGCGGTCTCGTGCTGATCGTGATGCTGATCGGCTTCACTGTGATGCAGCACGCTTTCGCGGGCTCGATCACGCACGGCATCGTGTCCGACGTCGAGCGCCGCGCGCTGGCTTTGACCGGCGCCGGCGACATGATCTGGGACTGGGACGTGTCCGCCGACAAGGTGTTCACCAGCCCGGAGACCGAACATCTCCTCGGCATGAAACGCGGCGAGCTCGAAGGCGCGGCGGCGACCTGGCTCGAAGTGCTGCATCCGCTCGACCGCGACCGCTTTCGCGCCTCGCTCGACAACGTGATCGAACAGCGGCGCGGCCGCCTGGTGCAGGATTTCCGCCTGCGCACGCATGAAGGAAATTATTTGTGGTTCGCGCTCAAAGCGCGCCCGGTCGTCGGCTCCGACGGCGAAGTGGTGCGGCTCGTGGGCACGCTTACCGACGTGACCGATTTCAAGACCGCCGAAGAGCGCCTGCTGCACGACGCCGTGCATGACAATCTCACCGGCCTGCCGAACCGGCAGCTTTTCCTCGACCGCTTCGAGGCGGTGCTCGCCTTCGCCAAATCCGATCCGGCGATGCGCCCGACCGTGCTCGTCATCGATCTCGACCGGTTCAAGCAGGTCAACGATTCCGTCGGCATCGCGGTCGGCGATTCCATCCTGCTGACGCTGGCGCGGCGTCTTGGCCGCCTGCTCAAACCCCACGACACATTGGCGCGGCTATCCGGCGACCAGTTCGCGCTTATTCTTTTGTCCGAACGCGATCCCGGCCGCATCATCGCATTCGCCGAAACCATCCGCCGCACCTTGCGCGCGCCGATCACCTTCAACGACCGCGAAATCTTCCTCACCGCCTCCATCGGTCTTGCGCTCGCGGACCAGCAGACCCACCGCAGCGAGGAAATCCTCAAAGACGCGGAACTCGCGATGTACCACGCCAAGCGCATCGGCGGCGACCGCATCGAGGTGTTCAAGACCGCGATGCGCGCGCGCAAGACCGACCGGCTCGGCCTTGAGTCCGACTTGCGACGCGCGATCGAGCGCGAGGAGATCACGCTTCTTTATCAGCCGATCGTGCGGCTGGAAGACCGCTCCATCGCGGGCTTCGAGGCGCTGGCGCGCTGGGACCATCCGAAAATGGGCCGCATGTCGCCGATCGAATTCATTTCGATCGCCGAGGAGATCGGCCTCATCGTCGATCTTGGCATGTTCGTGCTGGAGCGCGCCGCGCGGCAGCTC
>CAMDXM010000230.1 GCA_945878025.1 Pseudorhodoplanes sinuspersici
ATCCCGGAAAGTGACTCATAACCGGTCGCGCGCCGCCCGGCCAGCGGTCAGAACTGCAGAGCGGCGGGATGCCGGACAGTCAGCGAACCGGCCTCACCCGCCGATCGCAGCCCGGCCTGACGCAAAGCCGTGCGGATTTCTTCGATCAATAGATCGATCACGTAATCCGCGCCTTCGTCGCCGAGCGCGGCAAGCGCATAAAGAAAAGGCCGGCCGGCCAAAGCCGCCTGCGCGCCGAGCGCAAGCGCGCGCAGCACATCGATCCCCGACCGCACTCCGCTGTCGAACAATATCGTCGCCTTGTCGCCGACAGCCTCCGCGATCGCCGGCAACACGTCGATCGCTGCCGGCGCCGCCTCGAATTGCCGGCCGCCATGATTGGAGACCTGGATACCGTCCACGCCGGCCGCGACCGCCCGCCGCGCATCGTCCGGATGCAGCACGCCCTTGACCACCAGCGGACCTTTCCAGACGTCGCGATAGCGCTTCACTTCGTCCCAGGTGAAGGACCCGCCCAGCTCGCGCGTCACGAAATCGGCGATGGCGCCGCGCCCGCTGCCTGCATAGGGGCCCATGTTCACGAAATCGGGCTGGCCGTTACGCACCAGGGCCATGAGCCATGCCGGCGACGTCGCTACCTCATAGATCGTGCGCGGCCCCGGCTGGAACGGAACCGCGAGCCGGTTTCGCATTTCGCGCGGACGCTTGCTGCGCGTCGGCACATCGAGCGTAAGCACGAGCACATGCGCGCCCGCTTGCTTCGCGCGTTTGATCAGATCGATCCCGACCTTGTGGTCGTCGCGGGCGACTCGATAGAGCTGAAACCAGAGCACATCGGGCGCCGCCTCGCCGAGACGCTCGATGCTGCAGCCGCCGACGCAGCCGACCGTATAGGGAATGCGCGCGCGCTGCGCGGCCTTGCCGAGCGCAAGCTCGCCGCCCGGCCAGATCATGCTCGGCAATCCCATGGGCGCGATGCCAAGCGGCGCGGCGTAACGGCGGCCAAACAATGCAACCTCAGTGGAGATGTCCTCGCGATCGTTGCCGCAACGTGGCACTAGTTCGACCGCATCGAGAGCAGAACGGTTCGCTCTCACATTCAGATCGAGGCCAACGCCGCAATCGGCATATTCGAAGGCAAAGCCGGGAATCCGACGCCGCGCTCGCTCCCGTAAATCCGCCACTGTCGGTAAATTGCGACGGATCCATTTTTCGCGGCGCGTTCCGCCGCCCGCCGACATCCCCATACCCAGCTTGGAATCACGCATCGGATGATCTTTTCAGAAGTGACTGAAGGATTTTCGGGAAAATACCAGCGCAGCGCCGCCCGCGTCGACAAAGCGCGGTTCGTCCTTCCCGGCAACGACAACGCCGATATCGGTCACCGCGATATCGGCCGCGGCCGCGCGCGCGCGGAACGCCGGCAGCTCATCCGGCCTCACGGTGCAGAGGATTTCGTAGTCGTCTCCGCCGGTCAGTATCGTTTCGATGAGCCGCGCATCCGAGGCCAGCGCCCGTTGCGCGGCCGCCGATAGCGGGACCGATCCAACGCCGATCTCTGCCGAGACGCCGGACACGCCGCATAATTTGGTGAGATCGCCTGCGAGGCCGTCCGATACGTCCATCGCCGCCGAAGCATGCGTCCGCAACGCCTCGGCGAGGCCCAAACGCGGTTGCGGCAGAAGATAGCGTCCGATCAGGTGATCGCGCAGCCGAGCGTCCAGTTTCCAGCTTTGCGCCGCACCGGGCTCCTTGCGGATCGTGAGCCCCAAAGCAGCGTCTCCAATCGTGCCGGTGACGACGACCCGGTCGCCGGGCTTGGCGCCGCTGCGTTTGACCATTGCGCCGCGCGGGACGCTCCCGAGCGCGAAAATCGAGATCGTGACCGGCCCCAATGTCGCGATGGTGTCGCCGCCGAAAAGCGGGCAACCCTGTGCTTGCGCATCCGCCTGCAGACCGGCAGAGAATTTCCCGAGCCATTGTTCGTCGATGGACGATGGCAGAGCGAGCGTCAGCAGGAAACCGACCGGTTTGGCTCCCTTGGCCGCGAGATCGGACAGATTGACCCGCAGCGCCTTGCGAGCGATCAGATCCGGCGCATCGTCCGGGAAGAAATGCACGCCGCCGGTGATCGCGTCCGTTTTCAGCACGAGCTCGTGGCCCGCCGGCGGCTCGAGAATGGCGGCGTCGTCCGAGAGGCCGAGCGCGCCCGGATGGGTCGCGAGCGGCTTGAAGAACCGCGCAATCAGCTTGTCCTCGCCGGAGGTCACGGAGCGCTAGCCCGCAACGGGCTTCAATTCGCCGCCGCGCAGCTTGCGGGCAAGCATGTCGAGCACGGCGTTGACCATGCCGGTCTCCTCGCGGTCGACGAAGGCATTGGCGACATCGACATATTCCGAAATGACCACGCGCACCGGAATATCCGGCTTCTGGTCGAGCTCGTAGGCTCCGGCCCGCAACACCGCGCGCAGCAAGGCCTCGATGCGCTTGAGCGGCCAGCCCTCGTTCAAGGCCGCGTCGATCAACGGATCGAGCTTTCGCTGTTCGCGCACCGTGCCGCTGACGATATCGCGGAAGAATGCGGATTCGGCGGGAAGATATTGCGAACCGTCGACTTCGTTTCCGAGCCGATGCCGCTCGAATTCGGCCAGAATGTCGTTGAGGCCCGTGCCGGCGATGTCCATCTGATAAAGCGCCTGCACGGCCGCGAGCCGCGCCGCGCCGCGCCGATTGGCCTTGCGTTCGTCTTTGTCCGCGGCGCTCATCGCCGTTCGCCTTTGCCGAGGCTGCGCTTGACGGCAAGCATTGCGAGCGCGGCGCGCGCGGCGTCTCCGCCTTTGTCGGCCTCATCCATCTTGGCGCGCGCCCATGCCTGTGCTTCCGTGTCGACGGTAAGGATGCCGTTGCCGAGCGGAATTTTGCGGGCGACCGAAAGATCCATCAGCGCGCGAGCAGATTGCTCGCTGACGATTTCGAAATGGATGGTGTCGCCGCGGATTACGCAGCCGAGCGCGACCACGCCGTCATAGGGTCTTTTAGAGCGCGCGGACGCGTCCAGCGCCATGGCGATGGCGGCGGGGACTTCGAGCGATCCCGGCACGGTGATGCGGTGGTGGCTCGCGCCGGCCTGGTCCAAGGCCCGGGTCGCGCCCTGAAGCAGCGCATCGGCGATGTCGTCGTAAAAGCGCGCCTCGACAATCAGGATATGCGCGCCTTTCAGCACGCTTTTTCCGGTCGTCTTGCTTTGCCGCGCGCCGGCCATCCATCAAACTCCACCTAATTGACCGCTGGGGTACAAGGCGACGGCGGCGGACGCAAGGCCGGTACTTTGCCGCTACTTCGTCTCAAGCAGACGCGCGGCATAGCGCGCCATCACGTCGATTTCGAGATTGAGCATGTCGCCTGCTTTCGCGGCGCCGAACGTCGTGACCGCCAGCGTATGCGGAATGATATGAACGGAAAATTCCGCACCCGAAACATCGTTGACCGTGAGCGATACGCCGTCGAGCGTTACCGAGCCCTTGGCCGCGACGAAGCGTGACAATTCCTTCGGCGCCCGCAACACAAAGCGTGCCTGATCTTTCAGGTCCTCGCGGGAAACGACCGCTGCAAGTCCGTCGATGTGACCGCTGACGATATGGCCGCCAAGCTCGTCGCCCACCTTCAGCGATCGTTCGAGATTGACTTTCGCGCCGGCACGCCATTGGCCGGCGGTCGTAAGCCGCAGGGTCTCGGCTCCCGCATCGACGGCGAACATCGTGCGGCTGCCGTCGGTTTTCAAATCAACGACGGTCAGACAGATACCCGAACACGAAATCGACGCACCCAGCGCAATCGAGGCCGCATCGAAGCCGCACGCGATCTCGATGCGGCTGAGATCGTCGGCGCGCGCCGCAACCGTCCGGACTTCGCCGATATCGGTGACTATGCCGGTGAACATTCTAGCTGCGCTCATAGAACTGGATCGTGTCGGGGCCGAGCTTATCCTGTCCGCACAGCGTCAGTCTCGACGAAGCGGTCAGGGCCTCGAGCGGCATGCCCTCAAGCGCGTCGATGCCTGTCGGCCCGATCGCCTCGGAGCCGTGCAGCAGAACGGCCTCGTCCACCAGATCGGCCTTGAGCAGCGATGCCGCGATCCTCGGCCCGCCTTCCACGAAAAGCCGAGTGATGCCTCGGTCCGCCAGCAGCCGGAGCGCGGGCGCAGGGTCGACGCCATCGATATCTGCCGCGCTGCGGACGACGTCCACGCCCGCATCCATCAAGAGCTTTTCGTTTCCACGCGGTGCATCCGGCGCAGCAATGACCCAGACCGGTATTTCGCGAGCCGTTCCAGCCAGACGCGAGCCCGCAGGAAGACGAAGATTGCGGTCGAGGACGACGCGGACCGGCGATCGCTGCTCCATGCCCGGCAGCCGGCAGGTCAGAAGCGGATCGTCGGACAAAGCGGTTCCAATGCCGGTCAGTATCGCGTCATGCATCGCGCGCATCAGATGCACGCGCGCATTTGCAACCTCACCCGTAATCGCGGCCGGCTTTCGTCCGGCGAGACCGGCCTTTCCATCCGCCGAGACCGCAAGCTTGAGCGTGACATGCGGACGGCGATCGCGGACGCGGCGGATATGCCCGTCGTTATCGCGCGCGGCCTCTTTCGCCTTCAGGCCGACATCGGCCGCGATGCCCGCGGCGCGC
This sequence comes from Pseudorhodoplanes sinuspersici, assembly GCA_945878025.1. Classification (GTDB taxonomy): domain Bacteria; phylum Pseudomonadota; class Alphaproteobacteria; order Rhizobiales; family Xanthobacteraceae; genus Pseudorhodoplanes; species Pseudorhodoplanes sinuspersici_B. The sequence goes on from CAMDXM010000230.1 coordinate 4,690, forward strand.
AGGCGCGCATGGCCCTGTCCCGCCACTTTCGGATTCGGGTCCTCGATCGCGGACACCACGCGTGCAATGCCCGCCGCGATGATCGCGTCGGCGCAGGGCGGCGTCTTGCCGTGATGCGAGCAAGGCTCCAGCGTCACATAGAGCGTCGCGCCATGCGCCGCGGCCCCCGCACGCCTGAGCGCCTCGGTTTCCGCATGCGGACGCCCGCCGGGTTGCGTCCAGCCGCGCCCGGCGATGTCGCCGTCTTTGACGACGACCGCGCCAACGGCCGGATTGGGCCATGTGTTGCCAAGCCCGCGCCGTCCGAGTGCCAGCGCCAGCGCCATGAAGCGTTCGTCGTCCGCGCGCATGCCGTCACTTCATGCCGTTACTTGCGGGGCGTGGCGGACGCCTTGCCTTCGTCCTCGCCGGACAATTCGGCGATGGCGTCCTCGAAATCCTTCGGCTCGCGGAAATTGCGGTAGACCGAGGCGAAGCGGACATAGGCCACGTCGTCGAGTTCGCGCAGATGCTCCATCACCCTTTCGCCGATCGTCTCCGACGAAATATCGCTTTCGCCGAGCCCTTCCAGCTCGCGGACGATTTTCGAGACGAATTGCTCGACGCGCTCCGGATCGACATTGCGCTTGCGCAACGAGATCTGGATCGAGCGCATCAGCTTGTCGCGATCGAAAGGCACGCGGCGGCCGTTGCGCTTGATCACCACGAGTTCGCGCAGCTGCACGCGCTCGAACGTCGTGAAGCGGAAATTGCAGGTGAGACACACGCGGCGGCGGCGGATCGCGGCGGAATCCTCCGTCGGCCGCGAATCCTTCACTTGCGTGTCGAGGCTGCCGCAACTGGGACAGCGCATGTGTTCCTCCCCTCTCTACCGCCGCTCAAGACTGGTAGATCGGAAAACGTGAGAGCAGTTTCTTGACCTTGTCGCGGACGGCGGATTCAACGAGCGAATCCTCGTCGGTCTTTTTCTGTGACAGCACATCGAGAACCTCCGCGATCATCTCGCCGACCTGGCGGAATTCCGCGATGCCAAAACCACGGGTGGTGCCGGCGGGCGTGCCGAGCCGGATGCCGGAGGTGATGGTCGGCTTTTCCGGATCGAATGGAATACCGTTCTTGTTGCAGGTGATATGCGCGCGACCGAGCGCGGCTTCCGAGACTTTTCCGTTCAGCCGCTTGGGGCGCAGATCGACCAGCATGAGATGGGTGTCGGTGCCGCCCGAGACGATGTCGAAGCCGCGCGACTTGAGCGTCTCCGAAAGCGCCTTGGCGTTCTCAACCACGTTCTTCGCGTAGACCTTGAACGAGGGCCGCAACGCTTCGCCGAATGCCACCGCCTTCGCGGCGATGACATGCATCAGCGGCCCGCCCTGCAGGCCGGGGAAGACGGCAGAGTTGATCTTTTTCGCAATCTCCTCGTCGTCGGTCAGGATCACGCCGCCGCGCGGACCGCGCAAGGTCTTGTGCGTGGTGGTGGTGACGATATGCGCGTGCGGAAACGGGGAAGGATGAACGCCGCCGGCGACGAGGCCCGCGAAATGCGCCATATCCACGAACAGCAGCGCGCCGACTTCGTCGGCGATTTCACGGAAAGCGCGAAAATCGATAATCCGCGGATAGGCC
>CAMDXM010000231.1 GCA_945878025.1 Pseudorhodoplanes sinuspersici
AGTGGAAACCGGTTCGCCGCAGAAAATGCGACAAATAAAAGGAATCTAGACTGTGTTCCGATTCAAATGAATCGGAACACAGTCTAGCCCGCGCGCGAGCCTTTTTCCCGTTGCGGAGACTGAGCGGCGCGCAGCGCCAGCTTTTTCGCCGCGGCCATATCCTCGAAAACAAGCGCCACCGGTATCGCGCGGGCTTTAGCCGCGAGCTTTGCAAGCGCGGGATGGGTCCCCGACAGCCGCACCAGATCCTTCTCGGTCGTGACCGGGACAAGATTCTTGGTTTCGCAAAGCGCAAGCAGCCGCTCGGCGTCGTCGCCCGTATAGGGATGATGGTCGGGAAAGCTCTCTTCGGCCACGGCTTCGAGGCCGACGCTTGCGAGCGTCATGAAGAATTTTTCCGGATCGCCTATCCCTGCGAAAGCCAGCACCTTGCGCCGGCCCAAGGCCTTGACGGCGCCGCCGTCGGGCTCAAGCCGCGCGCGCAGCAGCGGCCGCCTTTCGGCATGCGTCAATCCGGCGATCGCCGAGGGGGTCTGGCGCCCGTCGCCGATCAGGAGGATGCAATGGGTCTTTTCGAGTTGCGCCTTGAGCGGCGCACGCAGAGGCCCCGCCGGGAAGACAAATCCGTTTCCGATCCCGCGGCGCGCGTCGATGACCGCGATGGTCAGATCCTTTTGCAGCGACGGATTCTGCAATCCATCATCCATCACGATGACCTCAGCCCCGGCTTCGCGCGCGAAGGCGGCGCCCGCGACGCGGTCATGCGAGACGACGGTCGGCGCATGGCGCGCGAGCAGGAGCGGCTCGTCGCCGACATCGGCGGCGCTGTGGAGCGCCGGATCGACGCGCAGCGGTCCGGCCAGCCGTCCGCCGTATCCGCGCGAGAGGAAAAACGGCGCCTCTCCGCTCTCCGCCAGCAGCCGCGCCACGGCGATGGCGGTCGGCGTCTTGCCGGCGCCGCCAAGCGTGAAATTGCCGACGCAGATGACGGGTATTCCGGCTTGCGTACCCGTCCGGCGCAATCGATGCGCGGCGACGGCGCCGTAGATCAGCGCGAGCGGCTGCAACAGCCAGGCGGCGCAGCCCGCCTTGTCCCACCAGAAGGACGGCTCACGCATTGGCCAGCCGGTATTCGAGCCTGATCTGCAGCAGATAAGGTTCGAGCGCCGCGACCGTTCGATCGAGCGCGCCGCCAAGCCGCGCGACGGTTTTCTGCCCCGCCTCAATCGTGGATTTGCGCGCGGCTGGATTCTTCAACCAGTTTCCGATGCACATGGTGAGGTCGTCGGGATTGAGCACTTCCGCGGCGCCGTGCGCCGCATCGAGCGCCGCGTAAATCTCGGCGAAATTCTCGATATGCGGGCCGTGCAGCACGGCGGCTCCGAGCTTGACCGCCTCGATCGGATTCTGTCCGCCATGTTCGACCAGTGAGCCGCCCACGAGCACGATCGGCGCCAGCCAGTAAATCAGCCCGAGTTCGCCCATGGTGTCGGCGATATAGATCTGGGTGTGTTGACCGGGCAACTGGCGTTGCGAGCGCAAGGCGGGGGCTTGCCCCGCGCGTTCGGCGAGATTGTAGATGTCGCGCCCGCGTTGCGGATGGCGCGGCACGATGATCGTCAGAAGGCCTGGAAAGGACGATCGCAGCCTGCGGTGCGCTTCGATCATGGCGATTTCCTCGCCCGGATGCGTCGAGGCGGCGGCGACCACAGGGCGATCGCCGATCGTGTCCTTGAGCATCTTGAGCTTGTCGTTGTCGATCGGCGGCGCCGGAACGTCGAGTTTCAAATTGCCCGTCACATCGACCTGCGGCGCGCCCAATTGCGTGAAACGGTTGGCGTCGAGGCCCGATTGCGCCAGGCAAAGCTCGAAGCGGCCCAGCAGCACCTTGGCGGTGCCGTGAAACGCCCGCCAGCGGCGGAACGAGCGCTCGGAGACGCGGCCATTCACGATGATCAGCGGAATGCGCCGCTTCGCGCTCGCCATGATCAGGTTCGGCCAGATATCGGATTCCGTGAACAGGGCGAGATCCGGTTGCCAGCTATTGAGAAACCGGGCGACGAAGCGCGGCGTGTCGAGCGGAATGAACTGATGGATCACGTCGGGAGGAAATCGCTCGCGCGCGACATTGGCGGATGTCACGGTGCCGGACGTGATCAGGACGCTGAGATCCATCGCGCGCAGGCGTTCGACAAGCGGCAGGACAGCCATCAGCTCGCCGACACTGGCGCCATGCACCCAGATCAACGGGCCGTCCGGCCGGTCCATGGCGGCTTCACCGCGGCGTTCGATCACGCGCGCCGGATTTTCCTTGCCGCGTTTCAGGCGATAGGCGAGCCATGCCGGCGCGAGCGGAGTCATCACGGCCGATATCAGGCGATAGGCGCGCAATGTCATCGGCAATCGTCGCTTGACTGCGGCCATGAGATTATCCGTGTCCGTCGGCAATGGCGTAGGCGCGCGCGGTGGCGGCGTTCAACGACGCCTCCACCGCGAGCCGTGCGGCTTCCAGCGCCCGATCGTCGGCGGTCGCAGCGACGCGGATCGGCTCTCCGACCACGCCGACAAGCTTGCTGAACGGCAAATTCACCGCCGAGCGGTCCCAATTGTCGATCTCAACGCGGCGGCTCGAGGCCAGCGCGACCGGATAAATCGGCCGTCCGGAATCGCGGGCCAGCCGGACGATGCCGGGACCGGCGACGCGCGAGACTTTGGGAATATCGGCGGTCAGCGCCACGCTGTAACCGTCGCCGAGCGCGTTCAGCATTTCGCGATACGCGCCGACCCCGCCCTTGCGATGGAATCCATTGCCGTGATCGCCCGATCCGCGAATGGTCTCGACGCCGAGCCATTCGGCCGCGATCGCATTCATTTCGCCGTCGCGGTGACGCGAGATGAGGGTCTTGGCGGGAAGATGAGGCCGTTTGATGAACGGCGCCATGAAATGCTGTCCATGCCACATGGCGAGAATGACCGGCAGATCGGGGGTGACGCGTTCATAGATATCGGCCGGCTCGGTGACGAGCCCGCTGGTCCAGTATACCAGACGGAGGTATTCGGCGGCGAGGACGCCGATGGCTTTTTGCACCCAGCGCGTTCGCGCGATCCGCTTGAAAGACACCATGCGCGACCTGCCGTCCGTTCAGCGCGGCTTCGGCGGCGTGGCGTTGGGGTCGAGCAGGCGATGCAGATGCACGATGAAATATCGCACATGGGCGTTGTCGACGGTTTGCTGAGCCTTCGCTCTCCAGGCGGTGTAGGCGGCCGCATAGTTTGGAAAAACTCCAACCATGTCGACTTTGGTCAGGTCCTTGAATTCGACGTCGTCGATACGCGTCAACTCGCCGCCAAGGACGAGGTGCAACAATTGTTTGCCTGGTTGGTCGGACATTCGCACTTCCCAGAAAGAGCCGCAGAAATGTGACGTTCGAATTACGACAGGGATTTCCAGCGTTCGCGCACGAGGCCGATCAGCGTGTCGTGGCGCGCGCGTCCCGCGGCGATCAGTGCCCCATGCACCGGATTATGCAAATTATAGACCAGTGGTTCCCCCGAAACGCCGGTCATCGCGCCCCCGGCTTCGTGCACCAAAAGGTCCGCTGCCGCAAGGTCCCAGTCCCGTGCATTCACCGATGCGAATGCGGCGTCGATCTGCCCGCCGGCGACCCGGGCAAGACGCAGCGCCAGCGAATGAATCTTGGGCACCGCGACCGCGCCGGGCTCGGTCTTGGCGATACGGTCGAGGTAACGCTGCGGCCCGGCGATGCGGGCGCCATCGAGCGAAGCGCCACCGGTCGCTTCGATCCGCGCGCCGTTCCGGGTGGCGCCGCCCGCGGCGGCCGCGACATACATTTCACACAGCGCGGGCGCATAAATCGCCGCCGCGACCGGCCGTCCCCGTTCGACCAGTGCCGCGGCGATCGACCAATCCTCACGGCCCGCGAGGTAGGATCGCGTGCCGTCGATCGGATCAACGATGAAAATCCGCTCGCTGTCGAGCCGCTTGAGGTCGTCCGTGCTCTCCTCCGACAGCCAGCCGATATCCGGACGGGACAATCTTTCGCGCAGAAATGTATCGACCGCGATATCGGCTTCGCTGACCGGCGAATTGTGTTCCTTGGTCCAGGAGCGGATCTCGCCGCGGAATGTCTTGAGCGCGATTTCGCCGGCCTCGCGCAGGATGTCGGCCAGACGGCCGCTTTCGCGAACGAATTCGGAGTCACTGCCCGGCAAGGGTCAGGCCTTCGATGCGCAATGTCGGTGAATTGGTGCCGTAGCGGAACACAAGATCGTTCGCGGGGGTGAGCGTGCGGAAAATGTCGGACAGATGACCGGCAATCGTCACTTCGCTGACCGGATAGGTCAGCACGCCATTTTCGATCCAGAAACCCGAGATGCCGCGGCTGTAATCGCCGGTCACGAGATTGACGCCGGAGCCGATGAGATCGGTCACGTACAGCCCTTCGCCGGTTTCCGCGATCAGCTGTTCCGGCGTGAGGGATCCCGCTTCGAGATGCAGATTGCTCGGTCCCGGAGCGGGCGGCGACGAGACGCCGCGTTGCGCATGCCCGGTGGTCGCAAGCCCCAATTCGCGGCCGGTCGCGCTGTCGAGGAACCAGCTCTTGAGCACGCCATCCTCGACGATTGCAAGGCGCTGTCCGCTCACGCCTTCGCCATCGAAGGGATGCGAGCGCTGGCCGCGCACGATCAGCGGATCGTCGACGATGCGGATGTCGGGTGCGAAAATCCGCTCGCCCATTTTCTCGCGCAGGAAGCTCGTCTTGCGCGCCACCGAAGCGCCGTTGGCGGCGCTCGCAAGATGCCCGACCAGGGAATTCGCGACACGCGGATCGAAAATCACCGGCACCTTGCGCGTGGAGACCTTGCGCGGATTGACGCGCTTGACCGTGCGTTCGCCCGCGACCGTGCCGACATGTTCGGGCGAATCGAGATCGGCCGCGTGGGTCTTGGAGGAAAATTCGTAGTCGCGCTCCATCCCGGTGCCTTCGCCCGCGATCGCCATCATCGAGAGGCCGTGGCGCGAACCCAGATAAGCGCCCGAGAAACCGTGGCTCGTGACCAGCACCATGCCGCCGATCCCGGCGGAGGCCGAGGCGCCGCCGGATTTGGTGACGCCCTTCACCGCCAGTCCGGCCTGTTCGGCTTCGCGCGCAAGCTTCTCCAGATGCGCGACCGCGGGAATGTCCGGATCGACAAGATCGAGATCGGGAAATTGGTGCGCAAGACGCTCCGCGTCGGCGAGGCCCGCATAGGGGTCATCGGGGGCGACCCGCGCCATGGCGACGGCGCGCTCGGCGAGCGCCGCCGCGCTCGTGCCTGCGATATCGTTGGTCGAGACGACCGCCTGCTTGCGTCCGACGAAAACACGAAGGCCGAGATCGTCGCTTTCCGAACGCTCGGATTCCTCGACCGCGCCGTCGCGCACTTCGACGGAGATCGACACCGAACGCACGGCGACCGCGTCGGCTGTGTCCGCGCCGGCCTTGCGCGCGGCGTTCACAAGGCTTTCGGCGAGATTGGTCAGGGCGGATTGATCGAGGAGGGACTTCATACAGAGCATTTTCCGGCGAAAGCCTGCCCCGGACTCGATCCGGGGTGTGCAGCGGTTCGTCGCAGAAAATGCGATCAAACCAGGAGCGTTCGTGGATTTAGGCGCGGCCCGGCGTTCTGACAAGCGCAAAGCGTTATCGCAGCCGGATGGATTGTCCGCATCCCGGAAAGGTGTCGTCAATCATCGTTGGCAACGCGTCGTCAAGCATCCGAATCGTTAGAGGCGCTGAAACGCCCGATTAACCAGCCTCCTTAAGCGAATTCCGAAAGCTCTGTGGCATCTTCACGGCCATAACGGGCGAAAAAAGCCCGGGGGGAGTTGCTTTCGAGGCGTCAAATGGAAGCCGGCGGGATCCCACCTGCCGGGTCGGCCCGCGCGTTGCGGCTCGATCCTTTCGCGCTGCCCGTCCGCTACCCGGCGAAAGATTCGGGGGCGGACGGGCAAGTGCGCCAGGTGGAACTTCATCGCGAACGTGTGGTGTTGCGGCGGGCGGTGCGCGGGATGCGCATGAGCGTCGGCGTGCCGGTTTCGGCCTTCCGCGGCGTCGCGCTGCGGCTCGTCCCCGCGGATGGCGATGAACCCGCCGCCGTCACCCTTATGCTCGATCACAATGATCGCGCCTTGTCGGTGCCGCTTTATGCGGCAAGTGATAGCGACGACGTCACCGCGATCTGGAAAGCCTGGGGCCGCGTGTTCGGACTTCCATTGCTGGTGGCCGAAAGCGACGGCGCGCTGCGCG
>CAMDXM010000232.1 GCA_945878025.1 Pseudorhodoplanes sinuspersici
CATCGCGGGCGGCTATTCGCCGCGCGCCGACAAGCGCAATGCGATGCTCACGCGCGCCATGAATGGAGCGCCGGTCAAGAGCAAGGTGCCGCTGCAGACTCAGCTTCGCCCCGGCGACACCGTCAATGTCCCCGAGCGATGGTTCTGAACGTGAACGCAACGCGCCAGCCGCTCAAAATTCTTCATGTCTTTCGTGCGCCGGTTGGCGGCCTGTTCCGCCACGTGACCGATCTCGTGCATGGTCAATCGACGAAAGGCCACCAGGTTGGGATCGTCGCCGATAGTTTGACGGGCGGCGAGAACGCCGATCGCCGCCTCGCCGAACTCGCACCTCATCTGGCGCTGGGTGCGACCCGCATTCCGATGGGCCGCTATCTTGGACTTGGCGATATCGCTGCGACGCGCGCGGTGGCGGCCGCGATTGCACGAATGACGCCGGATGTCGTGCACGGCCATGGCGCAAAGGGCGCGGCTTACGCGCGGCTCGCGGGTGTGCCGCGCCACGCGATTCGCGTCTACACGCCGCATGGCGGCAGTCTCCATTACCGGCCGGGCACACTTGTCGGCGCGATCTATATCGCGATCGAGAAAATCCTCAAGACCCGTACCGACCTGTTCCTGTTCGAAAGCGAATATATCCACGCGCTCTTCAACCGCCGCGTCGGCGCGACGCGCGCATTGGTCAAGGTTGTCCGCAACGGAGTCGCGGACAGCGAATTTGCGGAAGTCGCACTCGCGCCGGGCGCAACCGATCTTCTCTACATCGGCGAACTTCGCTCCATCAAAGGCGTAACCATTCTGATCGACGCCATCGCGGGTCTCCTGCCCTCGGGCCTGACATTGACCGCGACCATCGTTGGCGACGGCCCGGATCGCGAAGCCTTGCTGGCTCGCGCCAAGGCACGCGGCGTCGCGGACCTGGTGCGCTTTCGCAATCCAATGCCGGCGCGCGAGGCCTTCGCGCTCGGAAATGTGATGGTCGTACCTTCTTACGGCGAGTCCCTGCCCTATGTCGTGCTCGAGGCCGGAGCAGCCGCCAAGCCGCTGGTCGCCACCAATGTGGGCGGCATTCCGGAAATATTCGGATCGCAGGCCGCCCGGCTGACCGAGCCGGGAGATTGCGCAGCCCTCATGCGTGCGCTTAAGGACGCCGTTAACGATCCGGAAACCATGCGCGCGAGCGCGATGGCCCTGCAGGAGCGAATCCGGAGCGTTTTCTCCGTCAAGACGATGGTGGAGGACGGTCTGTCCGCTTACGCGGAAGCGCTGCGGCGGAAAGCAGGCGCACAGGTCTGATTTCCCACTAATCCTTTGTTGAAACATTTCCGATAAGACCGCGACCAAGGGAATGAAAAAGGGCAGCGGACGGAAAACCGTCCAGACATGCCTTGGGTGGCGGAAATGACTGACCAGGACGCTCAAAGAGTCTTGAGCGCGGCGCCGGTATCGGCCGCCGCCTTGATGGATTCGCCTGCTCCGCGGCGAAAGCCGGCGAAGCTCTCGCCGGCGGCGCTCGAAGTGGTTGCGACCGAGCCGACCGCGGCGGCCTATCCGCCGATCGTTGTGTCCGGCGTCGTGCGCGCGATCGAATTCATACTGATCATTCTGGTCGGCGCCGTCCTTTACTTCGGGTATGTCGGCCTCGCGGCGCAATCGCCATGGATCTACGCAGGCGCAATCTTGACGATCGCCACTTGCAGCATCCTCGCATTCCAGTCGGCCGAGCTTTACGACATTTACGCGTTTCGCCGTCCGATCAACCTGATGGCCAAGCTCGTATCCGCATGGTCGTTCGTATTTCTGCTTGGTACGGCGGTGACATTTTTTGGAAAACTGGGAGAGGACTATTCGCGAGTCTGGTTCGCGAGCTTCTTCGGTTTTGGACTGATCGCGTTGATGGCTTCGCGGCTCGCGCTTTACAGCATCGTGCGGCGCTGGATGCGCCAGGGGCGGCTCAGCCGCCGGACCGTTGTTGTCGGAGCCGGGGAAACGGGCGAGAGCCTGATCCGCGTCTTGCGCACGCAACCGGACAGCGATGTGCGCGTGATCGGCGTTTTCGACGACCGCAGCGACGACCGCTCGCCCGACACCTGCGGCGGCCTCAAAAAGCTCGGAACGGTGGACGACTTTATCGAATTCTCGCGGCGCACACGCGTCGATCTTGTCGTATTCTCGCTGCCGATCTCGGCCGAAAACCGCATCCTTCAAATGCTGAAAAAGCTCTGGGTGTTGCCGATCGACATCCGGCTCTCCGCGCATAGCAACAAGCTGCGTTTCCGTCCCCGCTCCTATTCCTATATCGGCAGCGTGCCGGTGATCGACGTCTTCGACCGCCCGATCGCCGATTGGGACGTTGTGATGAAATGGCTGTTCGACAAGATTATCGGCGGCCTCGCCTTGCTTGCCGCCGCGCCGATCATGGCTATGATCGCGATCGCCATCAAGCTCGACAGCCGCGGACCTGTGCTGTTCAAGCAGAAGCGCTACGGATTCAACAACGACCTGATCGAAATTTACAAATTCCGCTCGATGTATGTGGAGGCGACGGATGCGACCGCGTCCAAGCTCGTCACCAAGGGCGATCCGCGTGTGACGCGCGTCGGCCGCTTCATTCGCAAGGCCAGCCTCGACGAAATGCCGCAGCTCTTCAATGTGGTCTTCAGGAACAATCTTTCGCTTGTTGGCCCGCGGCCGCACGCCATCAATGCCAAGGCGGCGGCGCGCCTCTACGACGAGGCCGTGGACGGCTATTTCGCTCGCCACCGCGTGAAGCCCGGCGTGACCGGCTGGGCCCAGATCAACGGCTGGCGCGGCGAAACCGACACGCAGGAGAAGATCCAGAAACGCGTGGAATACGATCTTTACTATATCGAAAACTGGTCGGTGCTACTTGATCTTTACATCGTGGCGATGACGCCCTTCGCCCTGCTCAAGACCGAGAACGCCTATTGATCACCTTGGACGACGTCCAGCCGCGCGCGGCGGCGCTTGATGCGCCGCACGCAGCGCCGCGCCTTGCCGTCCAGGTTCTCGAGTTCTTGCTTTTCGTCTGTCTCCTCTCCAGCTTTCTGACCACCATTCAGCCTGCGCCCTATGAGGGATTGGCGGCGCTTGTCGGCTTTGCCTGCCTGATCGCGCGGGTGCCGATCGACGTGAAGATCATGCCGATGGTCTTCCTCCTGTTCCTGCTTCAGATCGGAGGCGTTGCTTCACTGGTCCCGGTGCTCGGGGACAAGGATGCGCAGACCTTTGTCTTCATCTCGATCTACCTGGCGATCAGCGGCGTGATCTTCGCCGCACTGATGACCGACGATACCGCGCGCCGTTTCGCGATCATCCGGTCGGGCTACATCCTCGCCGCCGTGATCGCGGCGATTCTCGGCATGCTGGGTTACTTCAAGGCGTTTCCCGGCTCCGAAATATTCCTCATGAACGACCGCGCCGTGTCGACGTTCAAGGATCCGAATATCACCGGTCCGTTCTATATTCCGCCTCTGCTCTATCTGATCGCGCGCTTTATCACCGATCGCGTCCGGCCGCTTCATCTCGTGGCAAGCCTGATCATCGCGGTCGGTTTGCTGCTTGCCTTTTCGCGCGCCGCCTGGGGACAATTCGTGTTCGCGACCCTGCTCATGCTGACGTTGCTGTTCATCACGCGCACGAACGGGCGGGCGCGGCAGCGCCTGATGATGCTGACCCTCATGGCGGTGGCGACGGTTGCTGTGTTGATAACGGTCCTTTTTTCCATCGAATCGGTGCGAGACATGATCCTGCAGCGTGCGACTTTGTTGCAGGCCTACGACACCGGAACCGAAGGCTCGCGGTTCAATATCCAGCAGCGCAGCATCGAGATGTTGCTGGAACACCCGAACGGTATGGGTCCGTGGGTGTTCGGACGCATCTACGGCCTCGTCTCGCACAATTCCTATCTTGGCGTCTTCCTCAATCACGGCTGGATCGGCGGCGTCAGCTATATCGCGCTGGTCGTGCTGACCATTGCGGTCGGTTTCCGCGCTGTCTTCGTTCCGACGCCATGGCGTGACGCAACGATCGCCACCCTCGCTGCTTATGTCGGGCTCGCCTTGGAGAGCTTCATCGTCGATACCGACCATTGGCGGCTATATTACCTTCTGGTCGGAATGGTCTGGGGCATGTTCGCCGCGACGGTGAATTACACACGCAGCGGAAAGGGCAACCGGACCGCCGCCGGCGAAAGCGGTTTTTCAGACGATCGGTTCGCTTATCGGTAGTTGGCGGCCGAGCGCCGCTCAGGCGAGCTGGGCCGGACGTCGCGTCCGCGCCATCTTGAACGCACGCACGCGATGAATCAGCGCGCTGAACCATGCGTCAGGCAACAACGCCGCCATGACCAGGAGATTGATCGCGCGCGTCAGATGCAGTTCGCCCGGGATATGCCGCGTCGTCCACCACAGCCGGACCAGCGCCGGCAGCCGATAGATGCTCCGGTGCTTGATACGGATGCGACGCCACAATTCGGCATGCATCCGCGACGACAGCCGGAGCAGCAATCCGTCATTGCTGACCCGATAAGTGAAGAGCGGCCGCGGGATGACGAGCGCGCGATAGCCGGCCATGGCGAGCGCGATGGTGAATTCCCAATCCTCGTAGCCTTCGCGCATCGCCGGATCGTAGCCGCCGACGCCGCTCCAGGCTTTCTTCCGGAACATCACGCAGGACGGCACGCGGTTGATAAAGAGCTGGTCGAACAGCTTGAAGTAGCGCGGCGCCGTGCCTTCACGCAGGCCGGTCATCCGCTCATGCGTGAAGATGAAGCCCACATCGGCGGGCGACGATTGCATCAGCGAAACGGTTTCCTGCAGAAAGGTCGGATCGAGCGTGTCGTCGCAATCGAGCGCAAGCACGATCGGCGCGCGGGCGCGAGCGATGCCGGTGTTGCGGGCGGCGCCGGGGCCCTGGTTGTCCTGCAGGATGACCTGAATGGATTTGTCCAGCGTGGCGAGCTTTGCACGCGTATCGTCGCGCGAACCGTCATCGACGATGATCAGTTCAAAGTCCTGCAACGTCTGGCGCGCAAGCGATTCCAGAAGCTGGTCGATGAAACGGCCGCCATTGTAGCAAGGAACGACGACGCTCACCGCCGGAATGGGATCGACTGCTGGCATGTCTGAAGGACGCGGCCCTGTTGATCGCTAGTGTCCCGATTCCGAAGTTCGCCTCATTCTGCGGCGCGCACCTAAGCGAACTTCGGAATCGAAGGACACTAGCAGCATTGTGACTCCAGTGTGGTTTTGGTTCAGAAATTCCCTTGACGGACTCGCGGCGAGAATGAAGGGAATTTCTGAACCACCACACTGGCACTAACGCAGCCTTAACCCGAACCGGTAAATGATCGGTGTCGTCACGGTGCCGCAGGCTGTCGCATCAAACAATGGACAGCCCTAAAGTCCCGCTCTTTCCGCCCTTTGCCAGCCTTTGGGATCGTCCGGTGCCTCAAAAGCTTACTTGCCGTGTCGCGTGCCCAGGCTACGCCCCGCGGCCCCATGCCCGGCCGGCGTGACACACTATGGCGGCGGACCGGTTTCTCTCGATCCCCTATCTGTTCCTGCGCTCGTCGACTGCGGGCGGAGCGCTGTTGTTCGGGCTGATCCAGACATTCGTGTTTGCGCGAGTCCTGAGCCCGGAGCGGTTCTCCGTTTTCATTCTGATCGGCACCCTCGGCATCACGCTCTGGCTGGTCGATTTCGGGCTGACGCGCATCCTGTTCGTGCGGCAGCGGGAAGCCTTTCTCGCCGGGCGCAAGGATGTCGTGATCGCCGGACAGTCGATGGCCGTGCTGCTCGTCTACGCGATGGCGGTTCTTGCCGGCACCTTCATTTGCATTGCCTTCATGGCGTTGCATCGTGGAACGCCGTTCATGGAGGCGGCCGAATTCGGACTGTTCTTCCTCTTCACGTCGCTCAATCTGGTCTGGTTCGTCGTGCGCTTTGTCAGCATCGCGACCGACCAGTTCGTCTTTTTCGAATCCCACGAAGCGATCCGCCGTATCGGGCATATCGCATTGATGCTCGCGATGCTGGTCGGGTTGCCGCTGATTGCATTTCTGGTGCTCGCAAACCTGCTCTGGGCCGCGATGTTCGCTTCCGCTTTGAAGCGGCTGTTCGGCCACGGCGTCATGTCGATGCCACCCGACGGGTTGCTGAAAAGCATCGGCGCTTTCTTTCGCGACAATCGGCGCGAAGCCTTTCGCAG
>CAMDXM010000233.1 GCA_945878025.1 Pseudorhodoplanes sinuspersici
CAACTGCTTCTGCGAGACTTCGGACGGCGCGCCCATCAGGAGATCCTCGGCGCGTTGGTTCATAGGGAACAGCACGACTTCGCGCAAATTCTCCTCCCCGCACAACAGCATCACGATGCGGTCGATACCGGGCGCGATGCCGCCATGCGGCGGCGCGCCTAACGAGAGCGCGCGCAGCATGCCGCCAAATTTCTGTTCCAGCACGTCCTCGCCATAGCCGGCGATGGCGAACGCCTTCTTCATCACGTCGGGACGGTGATTGCGGATCGCGCCGGACGACAATTCGGTGCCGTTGCAGACGATGTCGTACTGGATCGCGAGAATCGATTGCAGTTTCTCGTGATCGGCCGGATCGAGCTTGAGGAATTCATCCACCGCCATGTTCGGCATCGAGAACGGATTGTGAGAGAAGTCGATCTTCTTGTCTTCCTCGTTCCATTCATACATCGGGAAGTCGACGATCCAGCAAAACTCAAAGCGATCCTTGGCGACGAGGTTGAGCTCGGTGCCGATCTTCGTGCGCGCGGGACCGGCGAATTTCACAAAATCCTTCGGCTTGCCGGCAACAAAGAAGCACGCGTCGCCAACGCCGAGCTTGAGTTGATCGGAAATGATCTTGGTGCGTTCGGGCCCGATATTCTTGGCGAGCGGGCCCGCGCCGCTCTCTTCGCCCTCGCGCCAAAAAATGTAGCCGAGGCCCGGCTGGCCTTCGCCCTGCGCCCAGGAATTCATGCGGTCGCAAAAGGCGCGATTGCCACCCGTGGGCGCTGGGATCGCCCACACCTCGGCCTTCGGATCAGAGGCGAGCATGCCGGCGAAAATCTTGAAGCCGGAGCCGCGGAAGGCTTCGCTCACATTCGCCATCTTGATCGGGTTGCGCAGGTCCGGCTTGTCGGTGCCGTACATCTTCAATGCATCGGCGTAGGGGATGAGCGGGAATTTCTGCGTCACCGGCTTGCCGCCCGCGAATTCCTCAAACACGCCGCGCATCACCGGCTCGACCGCCTCGAACACGTCCTGTTGCGTCGCAAAGCTCATTTCCAGATCGAGTTGATAGAATTCGCCGGGCGAACGATCGGCGCGCGCGTCCTCGTCGCGGAAACACGGTGCGATCTGGAAATAGCGATCGAAGCCCGACATCATGATCAGCTGCTTGAATTGCTGCGGCGCCTGCGGCAGCGCGTAGAACTTGCCGGGATGGATGCGCGAGGGAACGAGATAATCGCGCGCGCCTTCCGGCGACGACGCAGTGAGGATCGGCGTCTGGAATTCGAAGAAGCCGCCTTCCTTCATCCGCCGGCGGATGGAATCGATCACCGCGCCGCGCAGCATGATGTTCTTGTGCAGCCGCTCGCGCCGCAGATCGAGGAAGCGATATTTCAGCCGGATCTCTTCCGGATATTCCTGGTCGCCGAACACCGGCATCGGCAAGTCGCCGGCGGGGCCCAACACCTCGATTTCGGAAATGAACACCTCGACCATGCCGGTCGGCAATTCCGGGTTCTCGGTTCCGCCCGGGCGCTTTCGCACCTTGCCGTCGATCCGCACCACCCATTCCGAGCGCAGCTTCTCGGCGTCCTTGAAGGCCGGGCTGTCGGGATCGGCCACCACCTGCGTGAGCCCGTAATGGTCGCGCAAATCGATGAACAGCACGCCGCCATGGTCGCGGATACGGTGGCACCAGCCCGAGAGCCGGACGGTTTCGCCGATGTGCTGTTCGCGGAGCGCGCCGCACGTATGGCTGCGGTAGCGATGCATAGGATACAGGCTCAAATTCAGCGATTTGCGGGTGATTCAGCGCGCGCGAACAGCGCATGGGGGGTGGCCTTTGTCAAGGCAGAGTGGAGCGCCTGGCCTGAACCTTAAGACATCCACGCGAGACTAAAGCCCAATCGCACTTTGGGGACGCGCCACCGTGACACTCGGCTTCAACATCGCCTTGCCGACGATCTTCACCCTGATCGCCGCCGCCTTTTTCCTGACGCTGGAGCGGGTACGGCCCGGCCGCGAGCTGCCCAACGCGCCCGGCTGGTACGGCCGCGCCGTCTTCATCAACCTGTGCCAGGTCGCCATCACGCTTTTGACCAACAAGCTGTGGATCGCGGTCTTTTCCGGCGCGTCGGTGTTCTATCTCGCCAACCTGAAGATGCCGGTCGTGGAAGGCTTCATCGGCTGGTTCGTCGGCTCGTTCTTCTTCTATTGGTGGCACCGCATCCGCCACATGAGCGGCTTCTGGCTGGTGTTCCATCAGGTGCATCATTCCCCGGCGCGCATCGAAGCGATCACCTCGTTCTACAAGCACCCGGTGGAAATCCTGGCCGATTCCGCGTTGGCGGCCTCGATCCTCTATCTCCTGCTCGGTTGCTCGCTTGAGGGCGCGCTCTGGTTCAATTGTTTCGCGGCGACCGGCGAATTCTTCTATCACTCGAATTTCAGGTCGCCGCGCTGGCTGAAATATTTCATCCAGACGCCGGAGCTGCATTCGGTCCATCACCAGATCGACGTGCACAAATACAATTTCGCCGACCTGCCGATGTGGGACCGCCTGTTCGGCACCTACAAGGACGCCGACGATTTCGCAGCGCAATGCGGCTTCCCGCGCCACAACGAGCGCAAGCTCGGCCGCATGCTGATGTTCAAGGACGTCTATAACGATTGAGGCTCGACAGACGGCCCGCGATCTGCACACTGAATCCGGAATTGTGCCTCCGGACCCCGCATGCCCCGCCCCATCGTCACAACGAAAGAACTGGCCGAAGCCTGCGAGCGCCTGGCGCGGCATCCTTTCGTCACCGTCGACACCGAGTTTCTGCGGGAATCGACCTATTATCCGCAGCTCTGCATCGCGCAGCTGGCGAGCACCGACGAAGCCGTGGTGGTCGATGCGCTCGCGCCGGACCTCGATCTCGCGCCCTTCTTCGCCCTGATGGCGAACGAAAACATCGTGAAGGTCTTCCATGCCGCCCGCCAGGACATTGAAATCGTCTGGCACCGGGCCGGTCTCATTCCGCATCCGATTTTCGACACGCAGGTCGCCGCCATGGTGCTGGGCTATGGCGATTCCATATCCTACGACCAGCTTGTGGCGCGCATCACCGGCGACCAGCTCGACAAGTCGCATCGCTTCACCGACTGGACCCGCCGCCCGCTGTCGCAGGCCCAGCTGGTATACGCCGTGTCCGACGTCACTCACCTGCGCGACGTCTATCAGAAGCTGCTCGCCGATCTCGGGCGGCGCGGGCGCACCGAATGGGTGAGCGAGGAGATGGACGTTCTCACCTCGCCCGACACCTACAAGCTCGAGCCGGAAAATGCCTGGCAGCGGCTGCGCACGCGCGTGCGCAAGCCGAAGGAGCTCGCCGTGCTGATCGAGGTCGCGGCCTGGCGCGAGCGCGAGGCCAAGTCGCGCGACGTGCCGCGCCAGCGCGTTCTCAAGGACGATCTCGTCGCCGACATCGCGGTCCAGGCGCCGACCACCATCGAACGCCTCGCCTCGCTGCGCGCGCTGCCCAAGGGCTTCGAGCGTTCGAAATGGGGGCTGGAAATTCCGGACATCGTCAAAGCGGGCCTTGCCCGCGATCCGAAGACGCTGCCCTCGCTCGAGCGCAACAAGGCGGCGCCCAATGGCGCTGCGATCGTCGAATTGCTGAAAGTGCTGCTGCGCATGACCGCCGAGCAGCACGCGGTCGCCGCGAAAGTGATCGCGACCGTCGACGATCTGGAACAGATCGCCGCCGACGACAATGCCGATGTCCCCGCCATGAAGGGCTGGCGGCGCGACCTGTTCGGCGAAAAGGCGCTGTCGCTCAAGAAGGGCCGGCTGGCGCTCGCGCTTGAAAAAGGCCGCGTGACGGCGATCGAGCGGAGCTGACGACCGCGCGGATTCACTTGCGCGGGCGCGGCCAGATTCGAATTGATGCGAGCGTGACGCGAGGCCACAATGCCCGGGTCGTCAAAACCGCGCGCATCGGCTCGCAGTTCCAATTTCGTTTCGATGAGCAATCGATCCATGCCCAGGCTTCGGGTCCACGGCTTCTCCATTTCGCTCGACGGCTATGGCGCCGGCCCCAATCAGGATATCGACAATCCACTGGGCGTCGGCGGCATGGCGCTGCACGAATGGGCCTTCGCCACCCGCACGTTTCAGAAGATGTTCGGACAGGACGGCGGCGCGACCGGAATTGATGATGAATTCGCAGCGCGCGGATTCGACAACATCGGCGCGTGGATCCTCGGACGTAACATGTTCGGCCCGGTTCGCGGACCCTGGCCCGACGACACCTGGAAAGGCTGGTGGGGCGACAATCCGCCCTATCACACCGCCGTCTTCGTGCTCACCCATCATCCTCGCGCGTCGATCGCGATGGCCGGCGGCACGACGTTCCATTTTGTCACCGAAGGCATTGAGGCCGCGCTTGCGCGAGCCGCCGATGCCGCCGACGGTCAGGACATAAGGCTTGGCGGCGGCGTCTCGACGATCCGGCAATATCTTCGCGCGGGACTGATCGACGAGTTGCATCTCGCCATCTCGCCGGTCCTTCTCGGCGCCGGCGAGCACCTTCTCGCCGAAATCGACGCAGCCATGCTCGGCTATCGCTGCACCGAACACGTTCCCACGCCGAACGCGACGCATGTCGTGTTGACCAAGCGGACGTAATCGCAGATCGCCGCCCCGTTCACGGCCTCTCTCGCGCAAGGCCGCGGCATGCTATAAGTATGTGAGGCAACATTCCCTGCCGCCCTGCGCCATTGAGAGTCCTTGGAGCCGACATGCCGAAATCGGTGATCTTCACGATTTCCGCCGCATGGGATGCGGAGGCTTCGGTCTGGAGCGGGCATTGCGACGACATCCCGGCCGCCGCCGATGCGCCGACGCTCGACGAGCTGCTGACCAAGATCTCCGCGATGACGCTTGACCTGCTGCCCGACAATCATCCCGACGTTGACCCCGCTTCGCTGTTTCTGCAGATCACAGCTTTGCGCGACGCCGAACCCACCGCGGCCTGATTGGCTCCGCAATTTGATCGCGCCCTACCCCGTCATAAGCCGCGACGGATAACCGATCAGCCGCGCGAGCTGCCGCAGCCTGCTATTCACGCGGTCGCCCGCGAGCGCTGCGAATTTTCCTTCCATGCGCAGGACCAGCCGTCCGCGCTCGACGCGCATCGGCGTGCCCGGCAACACGCCCGGCATCGAGGCCGACACCATGTAAGCGACACGCATGGCGGCGCCGAGAATGCGCGCGCGCTCGAGCAGGCGCTTGGTCGCGATTTCGCGCAGTTGCGCCGACATGTCGTCGTTCACCAGACCGGCGTGGCGGAAGAAAACCGACAGCGCGAGAAACATCCGGCCCGGATGGTCGATCGAAACGAAATCGGCATTGGAGATGATGTTGAGCGATTGCTCGCCGCGATAATCCGGATGCGCACGCCAGCCGATATCGGCGAGCAGGCAGGCGGCGTGACGCAATCGCTTCTCATCCGCATTTTCGTCGACGCCGGATGACGCCATGAAGGCGTCGGTCCATGCCGCCAGCTCTTCGCCGTGCAGCGGGGAGCGCGAACGCAATACATTCAGGTTCTGCGCGGCGGCGATCAGCGCGTCTTTTTCCCGCTCGGCCGGCTCGAGCAGCGAATAGAGCAGCCCCTCGCGCACGCCAAGCGCCGAGATCACGATGTCCTTTGGCCTGGCGGTGCGAATGACGTATTCGAGCACCAGCGCCGCATAGCCGAGCAAGGGACGGCGCGCATTGGATATGACGTCGATCTGCGAGAGCTTTTCGGGCTTGACCCGATGCACGAGTTTGCAGAACTCGAGCGCTTCCTTCGCCGGAATGCGGTAGCCGTGCATGACATGAAGCGGATAGCCGGTGCGCGCCATGTGCAGATGCGCGAGCGAGCGCCAGGCGCCGCCGACCGCGTAGAATGTGCGCCCCTTGCCCTCGGACAGGAACGCGAGATTCTCCAGCGCGGCCTCGACGATTTTTTCCGCTTTCCTGATCGATTTCCCCGACGCATCCTGCAGCGCAAGGCCGCCGAGCGGCGCCGTCACGCCGTTCTTGATCCGGTGGCCATAGACGTCGATCAATTCCAGCGAGCCGCCGCCAAGATCGCCGACAAGGCCGTCCGGACGGTGAATGCCCGACACGACGCCGAGCGCCGACAATTGCGCCTCGCGCTTTCCGGGCAGGACCTCGATTGTCGCGCGGCAAATGCGCTCGGCC
>CAMDXM010000234.1 GCA_945878025.1 Pseudorhodoplanes sinuspersici
CTTGAGCCCGCCGATGTGTTTTAGCGTCCGGAGCGGACGCTGCGCTTGTCCGGATTGACGCGGCCGAGGCGCTCCGGGCCGAAATTTCGGGGCCGAAATGCCGCCCAGGGCATTCCCGTGCAACCGATTTTTTGTGCCTTTGCCGGGAACCGGAATCTCCCTACAATCTTGACCTAGGCAGGGACCGCCACCGTTCCAAGCGGCGGCGAGCTTTGCCCCGTATAAGGTCAAACAGATTGCAATCGAACCAAGGAGCGTCATTCATGAAAAAGCTCGCTCTTGCGACCGCTCTTGCGGCCGGCATCGCCTTCGCTCCCGCGGCGTCCACGCCCGCGCGCGCGGATGGCGGCACGACCGCGGCCATCATCGCCGGCGTGATCGTCGGCGGCGCCATCATCAACACCGCGGCTTGCGGCCAGCTCGTTTGCTATTGGGCGCCGGTTGCCGCGCCGGCCCCGTGGCCGTTCTGGTGGTGGGGCCCGCAGGTCACCGTGAAGCCCAAGAAGAAAAAGTAATCATCGGTTTTTCCGCCATTGCGGGCGCCTCGCGCGATGCGGGGCGCCCTTTTCTTTGCGGCTGGAAACGGGGCGGCATTTTGCCGGGCCGTAGCGTTGTCTCGGGGCAGCCTTGAGCCGTGCGATCTTGCGGTGAATCGGCTTCCACTTCGCCGGATTGCGCTCTAAACAGGCGTCGCCGCAACATCATCGCGTGCCGGGCCCGTAGCTCAATGGTTAGAGCCGACCGCTCATAACGGTCTGGTTGGAGGTTCGAGTCCTCCCGGGCCCACCAATATTTTCAATACGTTGTGGGATGGGTCGTCGCGCCGAAGTGCGTACTGGTAGCGTTACTGGTAGCGAAACGCGCGGCCGGTACCCGATAGCGTGCGCCGCTGCTCGCATGTGAGCCGGATGATGGTGCCCATACACGCGCAGCAACGTCTCAACGCTCATGCCGAGGAACCCCGCGGCTTGCCAAACATCAACGCCGGCTTGCATTAGCCAAGTCGCCGCCGTGTGGCGCAATGTGTGCGGCGTGATTTTGCCGTCCAGTTTGGCGAAACGCACGGCGCTCTTGAAAGCGGTTTTCACGGACTTGACCGGCTGGCCGGCCCATTCGACCACGTAGTTGCGCGCAATTCCTTTGTCCCTCCAACGACGCAGATGCGCGATGAGGCGCGGCGGAATGGGAGCAGGGGACTGGCGTTTATTGCTTTCGCGGTTTCCCTCGGCGAGCCGATAAAAAATGCCATGGTCCATATCGACGTAAGACCGGCCTTCGCCTTTATTTAGCGAGGCGGAGGCAATCGCACTGGCCCGAGTCCCAGTGTAGAGGCCAAGCAGGATAAACCGAGCAAGATGGTGCAGCGGGTGCTTGTCGGTCTCAGCCTTCTGTCCCTTGAACTTTCCGCGATGAATGGTTTGCACCTCGCGGGTGCGCCAGCAGGCCCAAAGCAGCCGCGCCGCCTCGTCGCGGGTCAACCAGCGGGTGCGTGGCGGACCCTTCGGCGGCAACACCACGCGAACGACGCCGCGGTGCAAGCCCTCCTTGTTGTGATGGCCAATGGCTGCGCGCAAGTCTTCCAAATCACGGCGCGCGCCGCCTACCGAGCCGCGCGATTTTACGAATTCGCGGCAAGTCTGGCCGTTGATTTCTGAAAGTTTCCGGCTGCCCCAGAACTCATTGAGGCGGGCCATGCGGCTTTCGAGCTGCGCTACGCTGGCCTGCGCTGCTCCGCAATCGTCCAAATAAATCGAGAGCACGTCGGCAATAATTATCTGCTCGATGTCGCGCTCTTTGCGGCGCGGCTGGTATTTCTCCGTGATGTAGGCAGCGAGCTTGACCTGCGCCTGTGCAGCTTCGCTCGCAATGCATCCTGTGGCGATATACTGATCGCCGTCCCGAATAACCCAGGTTGCGCGTCGGGCGATGCTACCGGCGCAGCGCTCTGCTGGGCGGAGCCATAAACGGGGTCCTTTGCTTCGCGGCATAGCTGCCTCATGCGGTCAATATCGGCGATGGTGGTGTAGTGGCGTCCGGCGGTTCTTTCAATAACGAGCCGGCCGCGTTTTGCTTCGCGCCGCAAGCCACTTACACTCATCGAACCATCCGGATAGCAAATTGCTGCGGCGACGGAAAGGCGCAGCGGCGTTTGGGATCGAACAGTTTCCAACGGCGGCAAACGAAGTCGGCGCATATTGCCCTTTGGGCAGACAACTAGCCGCCCAGAATTTCCTTTTTCGTTGAGTCAGATAGTGGTGCAACAGGAGCGCGCACGGCTGCAATACGTCGACGGTCGCGGCCCGCCGAAGAGTTTGGGCGCCGGGCCTTGGGCACTGAAATGGCAGGGTTCTCTTTCAGTGTACCGTTGGCCACGCTCCACGCCAGAACGGCCTGCATAAGGACGAGGGACATGTTGCCGAATCGAAATCCGTGGCGCCGGGTCGCTTTATTGCGGAGATCCCAGATAAAGTCCCGCGTCACCTCCGTTAGCGGTGTCGTCGCGTCTCGATCCGGCAGCCATTTCAGGACGTCTTGAAATCTTGTTCGGACCTGCAGCGGATAGAGTCGATAGGGGTCCGTGCACTGAAACTCTTTGCACGCGCGATACAGCGTTTCTGGCCTGTAACGCGCGGTCGTTTCGCAACGGCTCGTTGCCCCGACGGTCGATAGCTCCTCGTAAAAGGACGGCGTGCCCCACGCCGCGTATAACCGAATCCTCGTACGGCGGTGGTACGCATAAGTGCGTCCGTTCACTTGGTATCTTTTGACCCCAGAAATTCGCATGATCCTACGGCTAACGCTGTTGATAACCGGCAGCATTACGGATGACGATGTGGTCAGTGCTGAAATGTCGATAGACCCTGAATCCGCCTGGCCCCGGCAGACAGTAACGCAGGTCGTAATTGTCTAGCTGAAGCAATGTGGATTTAGAGAAGCTGCATGCAGCCAGTTCAGCGGCAGCGACGCCGCACAGGCGATCAGTTACCTCTTGGTTATATCGCTCCCATGAAGTGAACTTGGTCCCCAGGAGCGCCGAAGGTTGACTATTTTTGATCGACGTTTCGCAATGCGCGGCCGTATTGTCAAAAATCTGCGGGCGGGCAGAATAGAGCATGTCGCGGACCCCTCGAAGTTCGCGGCCGGTCGCAGGGTGGGCAAACACCGCTGACGACAGCCCCCAGCTAAAGTGCTGGGGGTTTTATGTAGATCACGCTTAGGCGATGAACCATGTCGCGAATTTGATGGTCTAGGAGCAGAGTCATGAAATCGACAAGTGACGATCCTGACCTTCAGAACGAGCCTGGTAAAAGCAGCCAGCTTGGTGAGAGAATTCAAAAGAAGCGCAAAGGAAAAGGGTGGACGCAGAGTGATTTGGCAGACAAAAGCAACGTCGACCCAAGCCTAATATCGCGGTATGAAAATGGCGCGCCGGTGTCGGCTGAAAACTTGCAAAAGTTGGCTGCCGCATTTGATGTCGATGTTGAAGACCTAACTACGGGGGAGGAAAGATCGCGCCATAGCCCGCACAGCATTGGACAAAACCCAAAGCCAATCAGACTTGGCGAAATCTGTTTGGAAAACGTGTACATATTGTTTGGCCACTACGCAAAGCCATTTGAATTTGATGTTCAATATACAAACGTGAATCTAAAATTGCATCGCGCTATACGGCCGATTTATTCTGATTTAGCTCAAACGGCTGCCCACAACGCTCTCAAGTTGGGTCATGTGTACTATCCTGACGGTCCTTGTGTGAGGCTGCTGCGCATAATACCGAAATCGCGGCAACTCAAAACGGGGAGAGAAGAGCACGGTGCTGTGCTCGAACTTGCACCGGTAAATTGGGAACAATATACGGTGCTAAATGAACTGCTCCTTTTAGATAACAAAATGAGGACTCGGTTTGCAGATGTTGAAGCACTCTATAGGAACGGGCTCAATCTCTCGTGGTGCGCGCTTTCGAACATTCTAACGGTATCTTTGATTCCGATTACAAAGGACGGGTTCGGCCTGGTTCAGCGACGCAGTCGACACGGTGTATCATCGGCATTCAGAGTTTTGACAGCTGGCGTTAATGAGAACATTCATCGATATCTTGATGAGGCTGCGCCGTCGAATCTGTCACATCGCCTCCACTCAATTGACAGGAAGAAGGCGACTGTGGATCAGGTTTGGAAACCGTCCAATCCAGACGGAGTGCCGAGTCCGCTTCTAGCTGCACAGCGCGGAGTTTTTGAGGAACTGTCACCGGAGCTTCATCGAATTTCTATGCAGGTGCCGGGTTGCTACAAGTTTCTGACAGTTGTGTTCGATTTTTTTTATTTCCATCCATACTTACTGGGTGTGGTTGAATTGGACATGACCAGGAGTGAGGTTCAGAAAATCATTGAGGAATACCCGCCGGAATCTCATCCGGAGTATGACAGTATCGAATACCTGTTACTAAGTAAGAATGACCCCAACACATCGAGGCGGCTATCAGACCGCAAGAGTTGGGGCAACTGGGGGCTGGCCGCCTTTATAACGGCCATGAACTATTGGGAACAAAGCAGAAAGTGAAAGCTCCCCGCACAGGATGTGGCGGGGCTGAGTTTCGAGTGTAGGCGTATTGCCGAGCTCGAAACTTCAAAGAGCTGTTGTCGAGCGCGGCCTTAGTGCGCGGCTTGTTATTCGTGGACGGTTGGTCCGGCTCGTCCTCCGGGGTTCGCGCAGCACGACATTGTCGTTGATCGGTAGGGTTTGCCGGTGACGGGCGCGAAAAAGGCCTTCAATCCGGCTCACTGGGTTGAAATTTATTGACAAACCACCGCTGGTTTAGAACGCTCCTGTCCGGGGAAGGGGCGTGGAATGCGTGGCGTATGCCGCATGCTTGCGGTTGTGATTGCGGCGGGCGGGCCATGTGTTGCGCTAGCTCAAACCATCCCGCCGAGCGAGCAGCCCGGCCGGGAGCGCGACCGATTCCAGCAGCCAACATTGCCCCGCGCACAACCAGGCGGGCCGGCCGTTACGCTCCCAAGCACTGTTGCTCCACCTGGAGCCGCGCAATCGAAGATCAATATCCGTGACATCCGCATTTTGGGCGCGACGGTCTATGATTCGGAAGAGTTGATTGCGCTTTCGCGGGACTTGATCGGTCGCCAAGGGTCTTTGCAGGACATCTACGATCTCGCTCAGCGCATTACCGCAAAATACGGCAACGATGGTTACGTGCTGTCCCGCGCCATTGTTCCGCCGCAGCAACTCGATCCGCGCGGATCAGTCGTCCACATTCAAGTTATCGAGGGATATATCGACCGCGTCGAGTGGCCGTCGTCGCTGACGCGCTATCGCGATTTTTTCTCAAGCTACACTGCGAAGATCATTGCCGATCGCCCCACGAATGTTCGCACCATTGAACGTTACATCTTGTTGGCGAGCGATCTGCCGGGATTGAAATTCAGTACCACGCTCAAGCCGTCTCCAACAAATCAAGGCGCCGCGACGCTTGTGGTTGACGTAACGGAAAAGCGGATCGACGCCAATGCACGCGTTGATAACCGAGGTACCGCAGCTCGTGGCCCCATTCAATTCCTCGCCGCCGCGACGCTCAACAATCTGTTCGGCCAGCATGAAGCATTCAGTGCGACTTGGGCGGCAGCCACACAATTGCGAGAGCTTGAATATTTCGCGGGCAGCTACCGGCAAGTGCTCAACAGCGAAGGTCTCACGGCGTTCGTGAATGCAAGCTATGGCTATGGCTTCCCCGGTACGTTTCAGTTGCAATCGCTTCAATACAACACTCGTAGCACGATTGTAGAAGCGGGATTTAGCTACCCACTTGTTCGGCTGCGCGAACGCAATCTAACGCTGACCGCACTTGGCTTCATGAGTGATAGCCATAGTGACATTCTGAGCGCACCGTTCAACGAGGACAAGTTGCGCGGGTTTCGGCTGAAAGTCGACGCCGACGCGGCCGATCCGCTCGGCGCCATCAATCAGTTCAATGTCACCTATAGCCAGGGTATCGACGGGCTCGGCAGTGTCCGTCGTCAGGCAATTTGAGACTGATCAGGCGTTTCGAGAAGAGAGGCTCTGGCTCATCAGGGTTAGAGTTTAGGCGGCCTGCAGTCGGTGCTGCAAGCGACGGTTTGCGATAGTTGCATGTTTGATGCGTTTGCGTTCTGCGAG
>CAMDXM010000235.1 GCA_945878025.1 Pseudorhodoplanes sinuspersici
GATCTGCCGGCTTCGAAATCCGCTTCGCGCAATCTCTTGCTGCGCGTGATCTCGTCCGCTGTGCTGGCGCCGCTCGCGATCGGCATCGCGTATCTCGGAGGATGGTTTTTCGCCGTATTCTGGACCGCCGCGGCCATCGCCGTCTGGATGGAATGGACGAAGCTCGCGCATCCGGCCGGACACCTGGGCGTGCTGGTGACGGGACTTTGCGCGCTGATCATCCAGGCCTTGCTGCTGATGAATGGCCGCGCGGATGTCGCTGTCATGATCGCGGCCCTCGGCGCGCTCGCGGCTGCGATCATTTCGGCGCGCAACGCGGTCTGGACCGCCGCCGGCGTCGTCTATGCGAGCGTTCTGACGACCGCGCCGATCTTGATTCGCGGCGACGACCGCGCCGGCTTTTTCGCGCTCGCGCTTGTATTCGCCGTGGTCTGGGCGACCGACATCGTCGCTTATTTCACCGGCCGCGCGATTGGCGGACCGAAACTTGCGCCGTCGATCAGTCCGAACAAGACCTGGTCAGGCGCGATCGGCGGAACCATCGGCGCGGTCGCGGCCGCCTGCGCTCTGGCCATCGCGCTGAATATCCGGACGCTTGCGCCGGTGGCGCTGATCGCAATCGCGTTGTCGGTGATGGCGCAGGCCGGAGATCTTTTTGAGTCCCACATAAAGCGTCTGTTCCACGTCAAGGATTCGGGCGCGCTGATACCGGGGCATGGCGGCGTCATGGACCGGCTGGACGGATTTATCGCGGCGGCGCTGGCGGCATTGGTGATCGGCGCGGCCAGAGCCGGATGGAATTCGCCGGCGCAAGGATTGATCGGCTGGTAATGCAATGAGCACCCGAACGCCGCTCGCCCGCGCCCGCGCATCCGCCATCACGGAAATGCGTTCCGTGAGCATTCTCGGCGCGACCGGCTCGATCGGAGCGAGCACGATCGATCTGCTCAGAAAACAATCCGCGCATTTTCGCGTGGCGGCTGTCACCGCCCATCGCAACGTTCCGGCTTTGGCGGCGATCGCGCGAAGTATCGGCGCGAAATTCGCCGCTATCGGCGACCCAAGCCTGCACCACGAGTTGAAGGATGCGCTGTCCGGCACCGGGATCGAGAGCGGCGCCGGCGACGATGCCCTTGTCGAGGCGGCGCAGCGGCCGGCCGATTGGGTGATGGCGGCGATCACCGGGGCCACCGGATTGCGGCCGACGCTTGCCGCCGCCGAGCGCGGCGCCATTGTCGCGCTCGCCAACAAGGAATGCCTGGTGTGCGCCGGCGGCTTGTTCATGCGCCGCGCCGCCGCGAAAGGCGCGACCGTCCTTCCGGTCGATTCCGAACATAACGCGCTGTTTCAGGCGCTGTCGGCGGGACGCCGCGAGGACGTTCACCGGGTAATCCTGACGGCGTCGGGCGGACCGTTCCGCACCGCGAGCATGGAGGCCATTCGCGCGGCGTCACCCGAACAGGCGCTGCGGCATCCCAACTGGTCGATGGGCTCGAAAGTCACGATCGATTCCGCGACCCTGATGAACAAGGGACTGGAACTGATCGAGGCGCATCATCTCTTTGCGCTGCCCTCCAGCCAGATCGACATCCTGGTGCACCCGCAATCGATCGTGCACGGCATGGTCGAATTCCGGGACGGCTCCATTATCGCGCAACTCGGACCGCCCGACATGCGCGTCCCCATCGCCCATTGTCTGGCATGGCCGGAGCGCCTCGACAGCGCTGCGGCGCGACTTGATTGGTCGAAAGTCGCAAATCTGTCGTTCGAGACCCCGGACCACACGCGGTTTCCCGCGCTTGCATTGGCGCGCGCCGCGCTCGAGGCCGGCGGGGCCGCGCCAACGATACTCAATGCGGCCAACGAGATCGCGGTGACGGAGTTTCTGGCTGGACGCCTCGGTTTTGCCGCCATTCCGGCGCTCGTTGAGGCCACTCTCGAAGCGGCGGCCCGCAGCGGCCTCGCAAAAGAGCCGGCGAGTGTCGAAGATGCACTTTCCGTTGACCATGTTTCCAGATCGCTGGCATTGGGGCTCTTGCCCGGAATCGCCATAAAGGCTTCTTAACCACACGATCAGGTGTTGGGGGATCGCGTTCGATGAATTTCGATTTTCTCGGAAATTTCAACGTATGGGGCGGCGGATTTACCGGTTCGGTGTTGCCGTTCCTGTTCGTCCTCACGATCGTCGTGTTCTTCCATGAGCTCGGCCACTTTCTGGTGGCGCGCTGGTGCGGCGTGCGCGTCCTGGTTTTCTCGGTCGGATTCGGGCCCGAGCTTTTCGGATTCAACGATTCTCACGGCACGCGCTGGAAGCTCTCCGCCATCCCGCTCGGCGGCTATGTGAAGTTCTTCGGCGATGAGAACGCGGCGAGCGTGCCCGATCAGGCCGAAACCGCCGCGATGACCGACGGCGAAAAACGGGAAAGCTTCCATCATCAGAGAGTCCGTAACCGCGCAGCAATCGTCGTGGCCGGGCCGGTCGCCAATTTCATTCTGGCGATCGTGATTTTCACCGCGATCTTCATGTTCTACGGGAAGCAATCGACGACGGCCCGGGTCGACGCGATCCAGCCCGACAGCGCCGCCGCCGCTGCGGGGTTCCAGCCGGGCGACCTCGTCGTCGACATCGACGGACGCAAGATTGCGAATTTTTCCGACATGCAGCGCATCGTCGGCGTCAATGCGGGCCAGACGCTGCAAATCACCGTTGAGCGCGCGGGCAACCGCGTCGTCCTCAAGGCGACTCCGGCCTTGCGTGAAATCAAGGATAATTTCGGCAACGTCCACCGCCTGGGTGTGCTCGGAATCAGCCGGTCCAACGCGCCGAACGAGATCCGGACGGAGAAGGTCGGGCCGATCGATGCGGTGGTCCTCGGGGTCGACAAGACCTGGTTCGTGGTCGAGCAGACGATGTCCTATCTCGGCCGGATGATCGCCGGACGGGAATCGGCCGACCAGCTCGGCGGACCGATCCGCATCGCCCAGGTCTCGGGCCAGGTCGCGACCTTGGGTTTTGGTCCGATTCTCGACCTTGCGGCGGTGCTGTCGGTCTCGATCGGGCTCCTGAACCTGTTTCCGATCCCGCTCCTCGATGGCGGTCACCTTTTGTTCTATTTGATCGAGGCCGTCCGCGGCCGCCCGCTGTCGGAAAAGGCCCAGGAAGTGGGGTTTCGCATCGGTCTGGCGTTCGTGCTGATGTTGATGGTTTTTGCAACCTTTAACGACATCATCCATCTGTGGACGTCGTGACGCGAGCGCTGCCATAATTCCATGTGGCAGGGCGGCAACTTCTTGAGGGGAAAGGCAAACCTGGCGTGGGGTTTCATTTGCACGGGGTGGCAAACCCTGTACAAAGCAGTGAGTCTTAACAGGACTTTAACGATCACGCAGGGTGGCCCGAGGGCAGATAAAGGCGCGTGTGCATGGGAATGAGTGCCCGGTTAGTACGAGGGTTGGGCTTGGCTGCCTTTCTTCTCGGGGAGACCGTCTTTGGCTGCGCCGTTTCCGGCGTTGTCACGTCGTCTTTTGCCTATGCCCAATCCGCGAGCAACATCGTTGTCGAAGGTAACCGCCGCGTCGAGGTGGAGACCATTCGTTCCTATTTCCAGCCCGGTCCCGGCGGCCGCCTCGATGCGGTCCAGATCGATCAGGGGCTGAAGGGCCTTTACGCGACCGGTCTGTTCCAGGATGTGCGTATCCGGCAAGCCGGCGGCAAGGTCATCGTCACCGTCGTCGAGAACGCGGTCATCAATCGCATTGCCTTCGAAGGAAACAAGAAGGTC
This sequence comes from Pseudorhodoplanes sinuspersici, assembly GCA_945878025.1. Classification (GTDB taxonomy): domain Bacteria; phylum Pseudomonadota; class Alphaproteobacteria; order Rhizobiales; family Xanthobacteraceae; genus Pseudorhodoplanes; species Pseudorhodoplanes sinuspersici_B. Next base: position 3,783 of record CAMDXM010000235.1, read on the forward strand.
AAGGACGAGCAATTGGCGCTCGAGGTGCAGTCGCAGGCGCGCGGCACATTCTCGCGTCCGCTGGTGCAGGCCGACGTTTCGCGTCTGGTTGAAATCTACCGCCGCACCGGCCGGTTCGACGTGACCGTGACGCCGAAAATCATCGAGCTGCCAAACAATCGCGTCGACCTCGTATTCGAAATCAATGAAGGCTCAAAAACCGGCGTCCAGAAAATCCGATTTGTCGGCAACCGGACCTACGGCGATCAGCGGCTCAAGGACGTCATCAAGACCAGCGAATCCAATTTCCTGAGCTTCCTGAAAAGCACGGATATCTACGACGCGGACCGCGTCGAGGCGGATCGCGATCTTCTGCGGCGCTTCTATCTCAAGAACGGATTTGCCGATGTGCGGATTATCTCCGCATCGGCGGAATTCGAGCCCGGCCAAAAAGGCTTCGTGGTGACGTTCACCATTGAAGAGGGCGATCGCTATCGTTTCGGCACGGTCGAGGTGCAGTCGACGGTGCAGGCTGTCGATCCGGCCATCATACGCAACGCCATGCGCGTCAAATCCGGCGACTATTACAACGCCGAAGCCGTCGAAAAGAGCGTCGAGGACGCCTCGATCGAAATCGCCAAGCGCGGCTATCCGTTCGCGTCGGTGCGCCCGCGCGGCGACCGCAATTTCGAATCGCGCACGATCAACGTCGTCTTCGCGGTCGAAGAGGGCGCCCGCGCGTATATCGAACGCATCAACATTCTCGGGAATACGCGCACGCGCGACTATGTCATTCGCCGCGAATTCGATATCGGCGAAGGCGACGCCTATAATCGCGCGCTGATCGACCGCGCCGAACGCCGCCTCAAGAATCTCAACTACTTCAAGTCGGTGAAGATCACGAACGAGCCCGGCTCGGCGCCGGACCGCATCGTGATCAACGTCAACGTGGTCGAGCAGCCTACCGGCGAATTCGCCATCTCGGGCGGCTATTCGACGGCGGACGGCTGGCTCGGTGAAGTTTCGGTTGGCGAACGCAACCTGCTCGGGCGGGGACAATATGCGCGCGCGGCCCTTCAATATGGCCAATACACGAAGGGTTTCGAACTGGGATTCGTCGAACCCTATCTGCTGGGTCAGCGCATCGCGCTCGGCATCGATATTTTCGCGAAGGAGCGCTCGTCGTCGTCGTATCAGTCCTACGATACGCGGACCCTCGGCGGCGCCGTAAGGCTCGGATTCTCGCTGCGTGAAGACACCTCGCTGCAGCTGCGCTATTCGCTGTACGAGCAGAAGATCACGCTGCCTGAAATACTCAACGATTGTATCTACGGCCCGTTCCCGATCGGATCGTCCTCAACCTGTATCACCAACGGCGAAGCATCGATCCCGGTCCGTGTCGAACTGTTCCAGGGCGCGGTGCTCACATCCATGGTCGGCTATACGTTGTCCTACAACACGCTGGACAACAACAAGAGCCCGACTCGCGGCCTGATCACCGAATTCAAGCAGGACATCGCGGGCGCCGGTGGCGACACGAATTTTATCCGCTCGACAGTTGATGCGCGTTTCTATTCCGAGATGATCCCCGACATCATCAATGTTTTCCGCGTGCAGGCCGGACACATCGATGGCTGGGGGGACCAGAAGGGGCAGGTGCGCATGCTGGACAGCTTCAAGATGGGTTCGAACCTGGTGCGCGGGTTTGCGACCAGCGGCCTCGGACCGCGCGATATCACGCCGGGATATACCGGGGACTCGCTTGGCGGAACGATGTATTGGGGCACGAGCCTGGAATTCCAGATTCCGTTGTATTTCATTCCAAAGGAAATCGGATTGAAGGCCGCCGTGTTCGCGGATGCGGGCTCGGTCTGGGACTACAAGGGCCCGACCTTTTATTCTCGAACCGGCGAAACGATGCAGTTTGTCGACGACAAGACCGTGCGGTCGTCCGTCGGTATCGGCCTGATTTGGGATTCGCCGTTTGGACCGATGCGATTCGACTATTCCTTCCCGATCACCAAGGAAGGATACGACAAGGTGCAGCAATTCCGTTTCGGCGGCGGCACCAAATTCTGATCACGGGCGCGGAACGGTCGGTTATAGTGCTGGCATGACCGAGCCGCTTTTCTTCAAGCCCCTTGCCGGGATGACCGTCGGCAAAATCGCGGAAATGACCGGGGCAACGCCGCGCGGTCCGGTCGATGCCGGCCGCCTGATCGGCGGGCTTGCCCCGCTCGATCGCGCCGGTCCGCACGAACTGACCTTCCTCGACAACGTCAAATATACCGGGGGGCTGCGAACGGCGCGCGCGGGCGCGTGCCTGATCTCCG
>CAMDXM010000236.1 GCA_945878025.1 Pseudorhodoplanes sinuspersici
CCCCCCGCGAAACACGCCCCTCACCCGATTGCCTTCGCTGACGCTTCGGCAATCGACCTCTCCCCGCAAGCGGGGAGAGGTAAGAAAGAAAGCGCGCGCTGCTGACATTCTCAGTTACCCTCGAAGACCGGCTTCTGTTTCGCCGCAAAGGCCCTGTAGGCGCGCTTGAAGTCTTCCGTCTCCATGCAGAGCGCCTGCGCGACGGCTTCGGATTCGATCGCCTGTTCGACCGACATCGCCCATTCCATCTCCAGCATGCGCTTGGTCATGGCATTCGCAAATGTCGGACCGTCGGCGAGTTCTTGCGCCAGCGCATGCGCGTCAGCCAGGACGCTTTCAGGCGAGACGAGCTTGTTGAAGAATCCCCAGCGCTCCGCTTCCTCGCCGCCCATGACGCGGCCTGTGTAAAGAAGCTCCGAGGCGCGTCCCTGTCCGACAATGCGCGGCAGGATCGCGCAGGCGCCCATGTCGCATCCGGCAAGCCCGACGCGATTGAACAGGAACGCGACCTTCGCTTTCGCGGTTCCGATCCGCAGATCGGACGCCATGGCGAGGATCGCGCCGGCGCCCGCGCAGACGCCGTCGATCGCAGCGACGATCGGCTGCGGCGCGGCGCGCATCGCCTTCACCGCTTCGCCGGTCATGCGCGTGAACTTGAGCAGATGCGCCGTGTCCATCTCGACCAGCGGACCGATGATCTCGAATACGTCGCCGCCGGAACAGAAATTCCCGCCCGCGCCGGTGAGCACGAATGCCTTGACACCGTCGTCCCTGGCCGCCGCGCGAAAAATATTCGCAATCTCGTCGTAGCTTTCGAAGGTCAGCGGATTCTTCTTTTCCGGCCGGTCGAGCGTCAGGGTTGCGACCTTGCCGGCGACGTCGAGGCGCACATGACGCGCCTTGTATTGCGACAGCGGCAGCGTGACAGGGTTGGCCGCGATCATCGTGCGTCTCCGCCCTGTTTCGCGCGCCGCGCCGCCGCCTTGGTCTTGGCCAGCAATTGCATGAGCTGATCGATTTCGCCGCGCGTCAATCCGCTGAAAATCTCGGCGATCCAGCTCTCGTGTGTGCGCGCCATGGTGCGAAAGATCTTGCGTCCTTCCGGCGTGAGATTGACGAACATCGCGCGACCATCGGTCGGCGACGGCCGCCGTTCGATCACTTTCTGCTCGACCAGCCGGTCCACCAGCCCCGTCACGTTGCCGTTCGAAACCATCATGCGCTGCGACAATTCACCGAGCGTCATGCCGCTTGGCGCCTTGTCGAGCTGCGCCATCAGATCGAACCGGGGCAGCGTGACGTCGAACGTGTCGCGCAGGCGCGAACGCACTTCGCCTTCGATCAGGGTCGTGCAGGTGAGAAGCCGCAGCCACAGCCGCAATTCGGCCTCGTGATCGGCCGGCCGCTCGGAAACCTTGGTCTCCGCGTCGAGAGGAACAGGCTGGTCCATCCGGCCTCCGGGATTCGAAATACTTTAAGCTTCAAATTTCTCGGCGACAAGCCGCCAAGGCAGTTGCGGAGAACTATTTTAAGCTTAAAATATATCCAAGGCAGGATTGTTCTATCCTTGCCAGACGGCGGATGCCCGCTGGGACGGGACGCGAGGTGCCTATCAGATGAAGGTCCATGTCATCGGCGGCGGCCCGGCCGGCCTTTATTTCTCGATCCTGATGAAGAAGGCCTGGCCTGCGACGCGCATCACCGTGTTCGAGCGCAACCGCGCCGACGACACTTTCGGCTTCGGCGTCGTTTTTTCCGACGAGACGCTGCAGACCTTCGAGGCGAGCGACCCGGAAAGCTATCGCGCGATCACCGAAAATTTTTCGTATTGGGACGATATCGAGATCCATTTCAAAGGCAGCGTTCACCGCATCGGCGGCAACGGATTCTGCGGCTGCTCGCGCGCGACATTACTGCGGCTGCTGCATGAACGCGCCTTGTCGCTCGGCGTCGAGATCAAGTTCGAGCACGACGTGTCCGATATCGCCGCGGCCGCGCGCGACGCCGATCTCGTGGTCGCGGCCGACGGCGTCAATTCGCGCGTGCGCGAAACCTTCGCCGATCAATTCAAGCCGGACGTCGATCTGCGGCCGAACAAATTCGCCTGGATGGGGTCGACGCGCCCGTTCGACGCGTTCACGTTTTTCTTCCGCGAAACGCAGTTCGGCATTTTCATCGCGCATTGCTACCAGTATGAGCCCGGCCACTCGACCTGGGTGATGGAGACCGATCCGCAAACCTTCGCGCGCGCCGGTCTGGGAAAACTCGACGAGACGGCATCCGCCAGATTTCTCGAAAGCGTCTTTGCAGAAGAACTGAACGGCCATCGCCTCGTCACCAACCGCTCGATCTGGCGCAATTTCCCGATGATCCGCTGCGAACGCTGGACGGCGGATAATGTCGTGCTGCTCGGCGACGCCAAGGCGACCGCGCATTTTTCCATCGGCTCGGGAACCAAGCTCGCGATGGAAGATGCGATCTTTCTTTACGACGCCTTCCGCAAGAGCGGCGGAACGAATGTCAAAGCGACATTGCAGGCGTTCGAAACGCAACGCCGCGAGGAGGTCGAGAAGACCCAGCATTCGGCCGACGTGTCACTGGTCTGGTTCGAGCACGTCAAGCGCTTCTGGGACATGGACCCGACGCGCTTTGCGTTCGGGCTGATGACGCGCTCGCGCGCGATCACCTACGACAATCTGGCTTTACGTGCGCCGGAATTCGTCGGCGAAGTCGATACGCTGGTGGCGCGGGAAACGCGGCAACGCGGCTTCGAGGTAAACGTGGAAACGCCGATTGTTCCGATGTTTCAGCCACTTAAGCTGCGCGGCATGACGCTGCAAAACCGCGTCGTGGTCTCGCCGATGTGCCAATATTCCGCGCAGGACGGCGTTCCGAACGAATGGCATATCGTGCATTACGGCAGCCGCGCCATCGGCGGCGCGGGATTGCTCTTTACCGAAATGACCGACGTGTCGGCAGAGGCGCGCATCTCGCCGGGCTGCACCGGGATGTATTCCGACGCGCAGGAAGCGGCATGGAAACGCATCGCCGATTTCGTGCACGCGAATTCGGCGGCGAAATTCTGTCTGCAGCTCGGGCACGCGGGACGTAAAGGCGCGACCAAATTGATGTGGGAAGGCATCGACGAGCCGCTGCCAAGCGGCGCATGGCCGATCGTCTCGGCGTCGGCGCTTCCCTATTTTCCCGATAGCCAGGTTCCGCGCGAAATGACGCGCGCGGACATGGACAAGGTGATTGCAGACTTTGTGCAAGCCGTGCAGCGCGCGCAACGCGCGGGCTTCGACATGATCGAATTGCACGCGGCGCACGGCTATCTGCTGGCGAGCTTCATTTCGCCGCTCACAAACTTGCGCAAGGACGAATATGGCGGCGCGCTCGAAAACCGCATGCGCTTCCCGCTCGAAGTGTTCCGCGCAATGCGCGCGGCCTGGCCGGAGGAGAAGCCGATGTCGGTTCGCATTTCCGCGACCGATTGGCAGGATGGTGGCCTCACCGGCGAGGAATCGGTCGCGGTGGCACGGATGTTCGCGCAGGAAGGTTGCGACCTGATCGACGTGTCCACCGGCCAGACCACGCCGGACGCGGAACCCGTCTATGGCCGCATGTTCCAGACGCCGTTCTCGGACCAGATCCGCAACGAGGCGAAGCTCGCGACGATGTGCGTCGGCAACATCACGACGGCCGATCAAGTCAACACCATCATCGCCGCCGGCCGCGCCGATCTCGTGGCGCTGGCGCGTCCGCATCTCGTCGATCCGTTCTTCACCATGAAGGCCGCGGCCTGGTACGCCGCGGCCGGATTGCACTGCCCGCCGCAATATCTCGCCGGCAAGGAACAGATTTTCCGCAACAGCGCGCGCGACCGGGAGGAACTGACCGCGCTCAGGCGGAAGTCGCGGCCCAAGGCCCACGCCGATACCTGGAAACAGGCGGCGGAATAGCCCGCCGCGCTCTGCTCAAATTTTGAGCGCGGAAGGTAAAATAGGGCGGCATTTTGGCCAATAACCACGTTGCCTAAATGAATATTTTCGCCGGTAACGGTTCATTCACCCTGTGTTACCCTCTAAACTCGTTTTGAAAGGCGCTTGGTCCGGGCCACGCGACCGCTTCAACCGATCGGACCTGCTGGAAATTTCAATGGTCCCGCAGGTGCTTAGAGGGGGAGTCGATGAAGCATGACGCGCTGATTGCGCCCGACGAGTCGCAATTCGCCTTCACGCCCAAAATTTCCGGCTTCGCCGATGCCGTCGCAAACGACGGCGCGAGCGATTTCGTCACCGTGCCCGATGCGCATCTCCTGTTCAGCGGCGAGTTCAAGCGCGCGGGCAGCGACCTGAAAATCTTCGGCGACGACGGCAAGGCGTTCCTGGTCACGGATTACTTCAAGACCGACAAACATCCGACGCTGCGCTCGCCCGACGGCGCGACGCTCGACGGCAATCTTGTCGACCTGCTCGCCGGACCGCTCGCACCCGGACAATACGCACAAGCCGGCGCGCCGCAGCCGGGCGCTGCCGAAGTCGTGGGCCGCGTCGCGGTCGTGACCGGCAACGCAACCGTGATTCGCAACGGCGTGACCATTACCGTCAATGCCGGCGACACGATCCTGAAGAACGACGTGCTGCAGACCGGTGCCGGCTCGACCATGGGCGTCGCCTTCAACGACGGCTCGACATTCAACCTGTCCGCCAATGCGCGGCTCGCGGTCAACGAATTCGTCTACGACCCGCAGGGCTCATCCAACGCGTCGGCGATCTCGCTGATCCAGGGCGCGGCGACCTTCGTTGCCGGCCAGATCGCCAAGACCGGCGACATGAAAGTCGGAACGCCGGTCGCGACCATGGGCATTCGCGGCACCGCGGTCATTCTCGACATCAACGCGGTCGACGGACGGGTTTCGATTTCCGTCATCGACCAGCGCGACAACCAGCAGCACAATGTCGAGGTGTTCGACCGGGCCGGCAATCTGATCGCGACCGCGACCAGCGTCGGCGGGAAGCTGTTCCTGACGCCGACCGCGACACTGGAAGTGATCGCGAGCTTCACCAACAAGACGCCGGATCAGGTCGCGGCGGAATTCTCCGCCTTCCAGGCCGTGCTCTCGAGCTACGACGCCGCCAAGCAATTTTTCCCGAACCTGCCGGACCACACCGATCTCAATCCGAAAAACACCCAGCACGCGGAAGGCACGACGATTCAGCCGTCGGGTGGCGGCCCGAAGACGCTCCCGGATCCCGTCACGTTCGGAGACACGGTCGTCGTCAGGGAAGTCGTCCTCAAGGTCAGCGATACGACGAGCACGGACGACAGCACCGACACGTCCGACACGGATTCTGACACCACCACCGACGACGACAGCACGCCGAACACGCTCACGTTCACAGTGCTTACCGGCACGGGCGGCGTCGACACGTTTGGTCCGAACGCAGACCCGGGTTTTCGAACGACCGACGGCAACGATTGGGTTAGAGCTGGCGGCGGCGATGATTTGATCGACGCCGGCGAGGGCAACGGCAACGATATCTACGATGGCGGCGCTGACTTCGATAAGCTTATTTATCCGAGCGTCCCGCTAGGTCCGGGTATCGTCTTCAATCTCTATGGAATTGCTTCCGACAAAAACACAGCCGACGACGCTGTTGGCGTTTCCCATATCGGCCACGACACCCTCACCAATATCGAGCGGATCGAATCCGGCCCCGGTGACGATGTGTTCATTCTTCACGAGGCCGCCAATTGGGAAATCGACGCTGGTGCCGGCTTCGATATCGTCAAGCTGATCGCAGACCTGGATATCTTCGGCGACGAAGGCCCGGAAGCCTCCGGCATCGAGATGGTCGACCTGACGAATGGCGGCAAGAACACCGTTCAGTTCGAGGGCGGCGGAATTGATGAGCACACCTCAAATCAAGAGATTCGGATTATCGGTGATCCCAACGACGCAGCCGGCCAGCCACAGGACGTCGTCATTCTGACACCCGGCGGTGC
>CAMDXM010000237.1 GCA_945878025.1 Pseudorhodoplanes sinuspersici
GAAATATTCCAGCAACGCCGTGTAGATGAATTTGGAATTTTCCGGTCCCGCCACCAGCACGAAGGGCCAGACCAGGATGTTGTAAATCTGCTTCGCAAACAGAAAGCAGAACCCGAACATCACCGCGAACGCGATCAGCGCCTTGATCAGGCGCGAACGCAGCTCGATCAGGTGTTCCATCAGCGGCGCTTTGGTCGCCTCAATGGCTTCGTCATCGCTCACGCGGCGTCTCCGCGTCTGGCTTCGCCTGTCGCGGCTCCTGGATGCTCAGCCGCGGCCGGCGCGGACTCCGGCGCCGGAATGTCCGGGGGCGGTGGAATATCCGCCGTTGCGGCCGGCGCAGCGCCGGTCTCAGGCGCAGGCGACGCCGGCTCCTTGAACGCGCCTTCGATCTGGTTCTTCGCGCTCTCGAGCGGGTTGTCGAAACCCGAGGTGAAATTGCTGGCCGCGCTGCTCGCGTCGTCGAATTGCTTTTTCAGGTCGGCGACTTCGGCTTCGCGCATCGCGTCCTGGAACTGGCCCTGGAAATCCGACGCCATCCGCTTGATCTTGCCAACCCACTGGCCGACGGCGCGCAAGACCCCGGGCAATTCCTTCGGTCCGATCGCGATCAGCGCGACGACGCCGATAACGACAAGTTCGCTCCAGCCGATATCGAACATGGACGTGTCAACTCCGGGGCGCCATCACAAAGGCAAAAACGCCGCCCCCTCACCGCGCGGCCGGCGCGCAGCGATCAAACCGCCTTGCGGTTTTCCGTGGTGCTGGAGGCGCCCGCCGGCGCGTTGTGATCGATGGTCTTCATGCTGTCGGGCTTCGTGGCATCGGCCGTCTTCTCGTCGTCGGCCATGCCCTTCTTGAAGGACTTGATGCCTTGGGCGACATCACCCATCAATTCGGAAATCTTGCCGCGCCCGAACAGCAGCAGGACCACCACCACCACCACGATCCAGTGCCAAATGCTCAAGGAACCCATACGCTTGTCCTCCGTGGGCGAGGCGCGAGGCGCCGCCGGTTTTGAAGGAAACTAGGCTTCGGAAGCGGCAAAAACAAGGACTTCCGCCGGATCGAAAGTAACGCCGATATCAGCGTTAACGGCGGGGATCGCATCGCGCAGAATGCGGCCTTTGAGCGGGTGTTCCAGTCCCGCGACGGCGATCTCCATCAAATCCACATGGCCAATGAATTGCCGCCGCTGCAGGCGGGCGGCGACGCCCTCGCCGGCCGGACGCAGCCGGATGGCCTGCGGCCTAATACCGACGATCGCGGCCTGCCCTTCAGCAAGGTGAGGCGCGGCAAAACGTCCGACCGGAGTTTCCGCCATGCCGCCACGCACGATTCCGGCGACTTCATTCAGCTCGCAAAAAAAACGCCCGACGAACAGATTGGCCGGGCGCATGTAAATTCCTTCCGGCGTGTCGACCTGCACCAGCCGCCCCTCCCGCATCAGCGCCACGCGATCGGCCATGCGCAACGCCTCTTCCGGATCGTGCGTGACGATCACGCTGGTGACGCGGCTGTCGCGCAGCACATTGAGCGTGTCGTCGCGAACCTCGTCGCGCAGCCGCCGGTCGAGACCGGAAAACGGCTCGTCCATCAGGAGCACGCTCGGCCGCGGCGCCACCGCGCGCGCCAGCGCGACGCGCTGCTGCTCGCCGCCCGACAGCATATGCGGATAAACGTCGGCGAGATCCGTCAAGCCGACGCGCGCCAGCGCGAAGCGCGCCTCGCGCTCGGCATCGGCCCTCGGCAATCCCTTGAGACCGAACATGACATTGGCGAGATTGCTCAGGTGCGGAAACAGCGCGAAGTCCTGGAACATCAATCCGACGCCGCGGCGTTCCGGCGGCAGATAGTGGGCGGCGCCGGACACTTCGCGGTCGTTGATCAGAATGCGTCCGGATGCCGGTTCCTCGACGCCGGCCGCGAGCCGCAGAAGCGTGGTCTTGCCGCAGCCTGACCGTCCGAGCAGGCAGACGATCTCGCCCGGCCCGATATCGAGATTGAAATCGCGAACGGCGACGACGTCGCCGTAGCGATGAGTCACATTCTCGTAAGTGAGACGCGCGGCGATCGAGGCCGGCGTGCGGCCGCCGGGGCCGCGTCTGATCGTGGCGGTGTCGCCATCGCGGCCCGGCAAATCCTACTCCTCGGTTGTCTCCGGACGCGGCGCGAGACCGAAATCGAGATCGCCCGGCTCCAGCGGGTCCTCGTCGTCGCGCAACGCCGGATCGTCGGATGGCATCGGCACCGAGAAGCCGGGCGGCAGCCGGCCGTCGAGAAGGCCCGAGCCCTTCAGTTCGTCGAGGCCCGGCAAATCGCTCAATTGCTCGAGACCGAAATGCGAGACGAATTCATCCGACGTTCCGTATGTGATCGGGCGTCCGGGCACCTTGCGGCGGCCGCGCGGGCGGATCCATCCGGTTTCCAGCAGCACGTCGATCGTGCCCTTCGACATCGACACGCCGCGCACATCCTCGATCTCGGCGCGCGTCACCGGCTGGTGATAGGCGATGATCGCAAGCGTCTCGATCGCGGCGCGCGACAGCTTGCGCGGCTGGATCGCTTCGCGCGTCAGCAGCCACGCGAGGTCCGACGCGGTGCGAAACGCCCATTTGCCGCCGACCTTGACGAGATTGACGCCGCGCGGCGCGTATTCGCGCTGCAGGATCTGCAGCGCCGTCTTGAGATCGGCGCCGGCCGGCAAACGCGCTGACAGGATCTTTTCGTCGAGCGGTTCCTTCGAGGCAAACAGCAAGGCCTCCAGAAGCCGCACTTCTTCCGGACGCTCTTCTTCTTCTGGCTCTGGTTCTTTACGGACAATCATGCGTCTTGCGGCCATGCTCGACATCGATTTACGGCCTCCTGATTATTGTTTCGCCGCCACGGGCGGCGTTACGCCCGGGCCATTTCCATTCGGATCGTTCGCACGCTTTCGCACATAAAGCGGCGCGAAGGCGGCATGTTGCTGCATATCCATCAATCCTTCGCGCACCATTTCCAGCGTCGCCGCGAAGCTCGACGCCTTGACCGTGCTCGCCATCGACGGCTCCACCAGATAGGTCACGAGATAGTCGTCGAGACAAGTCCAGTCGGCCGACACGCCGATCAGACGCTCGATCGCGCTGCGCGCTTCGGCGAGCGACCAGACCTTGCGCACGGCGAAGCGCATCGTGCCCAGAGACTGCTTTTGACGCTGCACGGCATAAGCCGACAGCAGATCGTAAAGCGTCGCCGACCATTGCGGATGCTTGATCTGTGCGATCGGCTCCGGATCGCCGCGGCTGAAAATGTCGCGTTCAAGCTGCGGGCGTTCCAGCAATTTCTGCGCGACTTCGCGAAAGGCTTCCAGGCGCTTCAGCCGGAATGCCAGCGCGGCCGCCATTTCCTCGGCGGTCTGCGATTCCGGCGAATTGCTCTCGGGCAGCAGCAGACGCGACTTGAGATAGGCGAGCCAGGCGGCCATGACAAGATAATCGGCCGCCAGTTCGAGCCGCAATTTCCGCGCCGCTTCGATGAAGGTGAGATATTGGTCGGCGAGCGCCAGGATCGAAATCTTGGCGAGATCGACTTTCTGCTGGCGTGCGAGCGTGAGCAAAAGGTCGAGCGGGCCTTCGAAGCCCTCGACATCGACGACCAGCGCCGGTTCGTCGCTGGCGCGCTCGGCAACCTCGGTTTCAAACTGGATGATTTCAGCGGTCATGCGACGGCGGATCCGGTGACGGCGCCGATCATGGACGAAAATCGGCTGCGCGACTCGACGAGATCGATGGATTGAGGCTGCATTCTAAGCGCCAATGCGGCATCGGCGCGGCGGGCCGCGGCGCCTGCGAGTAGAGGCGAGGCCTCCGCAACCTCCCGCATTTCGGCGGGATCGCCGTTGCAATGAAGCACGACGTCGCAACCGGCGGCGATCGCGGCGCCGGCGCGGCTCGCAAGCGTTCCCGACAGCGCTTTCATCGACACGTCATCACTCATCAAAAGGCCCTTGAAACCGATCGAACCCCGAATCACGTCTTGTACCATTATCGCCGAAGTCGTGGCCGGCGCGACCGGATCAATGGCGCTGAACACAACATGCGCGGTCATCCCAAGAGGCAACGCCGCCAGTGGGCGGAATGCCTCGAAGTCGGTCGCCTCCAGCGTTTCGCGATCCGCCCCGACCACCGGCAGCGTGAGATGGCTGTCGGCCGTGGCGCGGCCATGGCCGGGCAAGTGTTTCACCACCGGCAGCACGCCGCCTTTGAGCAGACCATCGGCAGCGGCGGCCGCAAGCGCTGCGACCTGCGCAGGCGTATCGCCATAGGCGCGGTCGCCGATCACCGGATCGGATGCCGTCACCGGAACGTCGGCGACCGGAAGGCAATCCACGTCGATCCCGATCGCGCGCAGATCGGACGCCATGAGCTGCGCACCGAGCGATGCCGCCGCCAGCGCCAGCGTCTTGTCGAGACCATACAGGCGGCCGAAGACGGCGCCCGGCGGATAAACCGGCCAATGCGGAGGCCCGAGCCGCTGCACGCGCCCTCCTTCCTGGTCGACCAGGACCGGCGCATCGCGTCCCAGGATGGCGCGGCATTCGGCGGTCAGCCGCCTGACCTGATCGGGGTCTTCGATATTGCGCCTGAAAAGGATAAGGCCCCAGGGCGCCGCATCGCGCAAAAAGGCGCGCTCATCCGCGGTGACGCCGGAGCCGGAAAGTCCCGTGATAAACGCGCGCACGCTCATCGGCGCCGATTAGCCCTTCGCTCAGGCCGGGGCAAGAGATCGCGCGATCAATTCCGCTGGACGACGCATTGGCCGCCCGCGGCTTTCAGACTGGCGCAGAATTCGCTCGCTTCGCCCTGGCTGCCGAACGGCACTTGCGCGCGATAATAGGTTCCTTTTTCGCCAAGGTCGGCGCGGCGGATCATCACCTGACGGTCGCCCAGGACATTCGGATATTTCGCCTGCAGCGCGCGGAAGGACGATTGCGCATCGGCCTCACTGCGCTGCGAGGTGACCTGCACCGAATAGGCGCTGTTGCCCGAAGTCGTGACGGCCGGCCGCGCGGCGGGCGCGGACGCGGTGCGCATCGTTCCTGCGCGCTGTGCGGAAGAATTCGGCGTCAGCGAAAGCGGCGCATTCGGATCGCTTTGCGCCGGCTGCTGCGGACGGATCGTGGTCGTGCGCACCGTCGTATTGGCGGGCACGGGCTGAATGTCGGCGGCGGCCTGACGCACCGGAGCGGATGGCGCGGAAGGCGCGGGCGGCGCATTCGCAGGCTGATCGGCGCGGATGGTGAGCGTGCGGACCTTCTTGGGTTCGGTCGATGCATTGCCCGCGCTCGCGGGCGCGGTGGAGGCCGCGGCCGGCGACGATGGCGCGACAAAAGCCGGCGCATTGGGCGGCGCCAGCGAATTGGACGCGGGCGCAGCCGGCGTAGGCATGCCGGACGACAGCACCACCCGCGGCGGCGGGGCGGCATTCTTGAGATCGACCGGCTGCTCCTCGCGCGAGATCACGCGCTCGGGCTGCGCCTTGTCGCCGACGCGATCGTAAATGAGCTTGCCGGAGGCATCTGCGGATTGCGAGGCCGGCGCGACCTTGTTCGGACCCGCATCCGCCCTGATCGTGGGCGGCGTCAGCGCGGAACCGGAATTCGAAAACACGGCGCGATATCCAAACGCAGCGGCCGTTCCGACCACCGCCAAAGCGAGAACCGCCATCACCGTCAGCAGACCGCCGCCGCGGCGCGCGCGCAGATGATCCTCGTACATATCCTCGTCATGCGGCATGCCGCCGTAATACGGATCGGATCTGTAGCCTTGCTGACCTTGCGCCGGCGGAAAAGAATTCTGCGGCGGATATCCGTGCTGATCGCCATAAGCGGCGCCGCCGTAACGCGGATCGGCATATTGCTGCGGGTCGTAATCGTATCCCGCTGCTGCCGGTCCGGGTTGTGCGTAGCCCTGCGGCGCATCGTAACCTTGCGGCGCGTATTGTTGTTCGTC
>CAMDXM010000238.1 GCA_945878025.1 Pseudorhodoplanes sinuspersici
CGGGCGACGGCGAAAACCAGTCGCCGTGCGTCATCAGGCAGGGTTCGACATTTCTCTGTTCGGCATAGGCCGATGTGATCGCGCTTCGATGGAAAACGCAGATGTCGCGATCCGGCCGGAACAAAGCCGGCGGACGATAATGCGCGTGCCGCCCCAGCAGCGAAAGTCCGAAGCGCGCGGCCTGTTTCCACGCCGGCGACGGATCCGGGACGTTCTGCAGATACGCCATGCGGTCGGTTCGCTCGGCGCCATCGGTCATGACCCGATAAACCTGACGCATGGCTTCGCTGACGATCTCCTGCTCGGTCAACGCCAGAAGTTCGGCATCGGAGTCGCGGTCGATGTCGTGCGCCAGAAGCCAGGGATCGAGCACGCCGATAAACGCGCGATAAGCCTGTTCGCGCCGCTCGCGAAGATCGGGCGGAAGGACGGGAGCGTTCATGGCCGGGGAATAATTCATTACGCCTGAGCGACTGCACGGTTACGGCTGAAGAAACGCTCCGGCCGCTCTTCATTCATGATGAGGTCGATGACTGCGAGATTAGGCACAAAGCCCGGATAGGCCTGCCGATAAGGCGGATGCTTGTAGTCCTGAAATTCGACCGCGATGCCGGCCGCGGCGAATGAAGGCAGATCGAGATAATCGCGTCCGAGCGCGCCGGACAGATAAGTCGTGGCGCCGGCCTTCTTGCACAGATCGAGAACCAGATCGCTCTTTGAGCCATCCGCGCTCATGTCCGATGCGCGGCGGATCGGAGTCGTTACGCCGAGAAGAGTGTTGAAATAATCCAGCATCTCCCAGCACAGCCGGTCCAGCGTTTGCCATTCGCGCTCGTAGAAACCCGCAAGCGCGGGAAAACAATCGCTGAAACGCATAGCTTTGTTGTAGTTCATGCGGATGGACGACACATGCTTGGCGCGCCAGTTCCTGCTGTTGTCGATTTCGGCATCTTTCAACGGCGTCTCGTACAGCACGCCAGATGTCCGCACCGGCACCGTCAACCAGCTCGGTCCGTCCTTGGTCAGGATCTTGTTGCGATTCTGGAAACTGTTTTTCTGGAATTGCACATTGTCGAGCCAGATGAACAGATCGGCGCGCGCGATCTTGTCGAAATAGCCGAGCCAGGGCAGATAAGCCGGCTGATGGATGCTGACGATCACGCGCGTTCCAGATCGTCAGCGGAGATGCCCTGATTGCGCGCCTTGGCGACCTTCAGCTTGCGGCCGGACATGACGTCCCACGATCCGGCAAAAGCGCCCGCCTCCGCACGCTTGAACACCACATTGCCCTCGTCGAGCGGAGTGCCCGGCGCGAGATCGGCTTTCGCCAGCACGCGGCGGCGCATGATCTTGCGGCTTTCGGTTTCCCTGGCCACCGGCGCGATCTTTCCATCCCCGAGCGCGCTTTCGGCGTAGCGGATATTGGCGATCATCTCGCGCATCTCGGCGACATCCATCGAGAACCAATGATCCGGCCCCGGGAGATCGTGATCGAGCGTGAAATGCTTCTCGATGATGCGCGCGCCGAGCGAGACCGCGATGGCCGGAATCATGGTGCTGCGGCTGTGATCGGAAAAGCCCCAGACCACGTCGGGATGCCGTTCCCGCAGCGCTGGTATCTGGCGCAAATTCAGGAATTGCGGGTCGGCGGGATAAAGCGACACGCAATGCAGAACCGCGAGTTCACGGGCCAGCGGCTTGATCTCGCCGAGCACGCGATCGACTTCGGCGGCGTCCGACATGCCCTTCGACAGGATCAGCGGCAGGCCGGTTTTGGCGAAAATCCTCAGGTTGACGATGTGGTCGAAATCGTCGGAGCCGACCTTGATGCCGGCAAGGCCCAGTTCGAGCATCAGCTTCAGATTGACCGGGTCCTGAACCGTGGTGAGGAACTGGATGCCGGCCTTGGCGCAATGCGCCATCAGCTCCGCCCATTGCGCCGGCGTGAATTCGAGCCGCTTGAACATCTCGAATTCGCTTTCGGTGACGGACTTGCCCTGGCTCTGATAGGTGAAGGTCTTGGTCTTGTCGGCGCAGAATTCCTCCGCCGTGAAGGTCTGGAACTTGATGCAATCGGCGCCGATCTCCTTCGCCCGGTCGACCATCTCTTTGGCAAGCGACATCTCGCCATTATGGTTGGCGCCGGCTTCCGCGATGACATAAGCGGGAAAGCCGTCGCCAATCTTGCGGCCGGCAATGGTCATGAACGCGCTCATGCCCGGCCCTCCAGCCGCGCCAGACGGTATTCCAGCTGATCCCAGTCCTCCGGATTGTCGACGTCGCCGATATAGCCATCGGGAACCAGGAACGGCATCACGCGATCGGCGCTTTTCACGGTTGCGAATTTCTTCATCACGGGCTGACGGAAATAATAGAACAGTCCGGCGTCGATCAGCGACGGCGGCAGATCCTGCGAATTGGTGGTGACTTTCTCGGGAAAAATCGGTGCCCAGAATCCGTCCGGCTTCTGCGTCATCGCCCACCAGGGAAAACAGGATTCGCAGCTCATCAGGATTTCCGGCCGGCTCTTCTTCCACACGTCATGCGCCTGCCGGTAGATATCCGAGGGCACCAGCGCCGCGGTTGGCAGCACGAACAGGACCTCTTCGTCGCCACCTGTCGCCTTCATGAAGACCGGAAGATCGTCGCGGATCAGATCCATGAATCCGGCCTTGTCGTTCGACAATTCCGGCGCGCGCGGCCCAAGATATGTCGCGCCGCTCGCTTGCGCCACCGCGGCAATTTCCGGGTCGTCGGTCGAGACATAGATTGCAGACAGGAACGAAAGCGGACGCAGGTTTTCGATCACTCGCGCGATCACCGGCTTGCCGTTCAGCGGGCGGATATTCTTGCGCGGGATGCGCTTGGAGCCGCCGCGCGCTGGAATGTAAGCGAACATCAGGATTTCTTGAGCAGAAACAATTTGTCGGTATTGCCGGGCTCGTCGAGGCACGGAAACAATTGCTCACGCTCAACCTTCAGTCCCGGATTATTTTCGAGGTAAAGTTTCGCGTAATCGGCCTTCCAGAGAAGATTGGAATTCCCGCGATAGGGAATTTCGGTGAATTCCGGCGCGAAATATTCGAACCCCATGATACGGGAACCGCTGACGCGGTGGATTTCCTTCAACATGCGCGGCAGATCGCCGGGCGCGATGTGGATGAGCACATTGTTGGTGAACACGAGGTCGAACCAGTTGTCCTTGAACGGAATGTCGAAGCCGGAGCCCTCGACGATGTCGATGCCGGAATAGAGCCGCCGCGATTCATCGACGCAATGGCGCTGGATCTCGACGCCATAGAGCCGCGAGAAACCGATGCGCTGCATGCAGCGCAATTGATTGCCGATATTGGCGCCGACTTCCAGAATCTTGGCGTCGCGCGGCAAAACCGAGAGCCATTCGGAAAAGACCTTGTCCCGCGGCTCACCATAGCGCTTCACATAGAATTCGTTGAATGCCGCGTCGTCGGTGAAGCGGTTGCGCTCGGTATAGTCGCGCCCGAACGCCCCGGTCCACACTTTCACTTGCTCGGTTGTCATTTCGTTGTCCGTTCGCTCAATTCGAAAAGGGCGTCTGCGATGCGGGGGGCGCCGGGCGCGGGAAACAAGGCGCGAGCCGCTGCTGCGATATTGCCGCGCAAGGCCGGCTGCGTGAGCAGGTTGCCGACAGCCGAGCGCGCGAATTCGATAGACAGATCGCCATCGCCAAGCGGCAGCAGCGCGCCCCGTTCCGCCAACGGCGCGATCAGCGCTTGCTGATGCGGCTCGGTCGCGATGGCGGCAGTCGCGATCCCGGCCGCCGCCAGTTCGTAGCAGGTGGTGCCGCCCGCCGATATGGCGATCTCGGACCGTTCCGCCAAAGCCACGAGATCGCGCGGCGCGCGATGGATTTCGGTTCCCGGAACATCTTTCGCAGCCGCCTCGACCGCATCCGGATCGGAATGCGCGGGCCCGATGACCGCGATCACCGGACGCCCCGCGAACAGATCGCCGAGATGGCGCAGCACCCACGCGGTGTGATTGCCCGGGTCCTCGCCGCCCATGGTGATCAGCACCGCGCGGCGATCGGACTTCTCAGCGGCTGCGAAATAACCTGGGCGTATCGTGTTGTAGCCAGGCCCCAGAAGAAACGGCCCCTGCCCTGCGAACGCTTCGGCGCCGGGATGATTGTTGATCACAAGGCCGGCGGCGCTGTCGCGCGGGTCGCCGTCCACGATCTGCGCGGTCGGACGCAAAGCCCGCAAGGCCGAGACATAATCCTTCGCCACGCGCTTGTTGTCGACCACGAGAACGCCGTCCGGCTTTCGCTTCAATTCGTCCCGCATGAAAGTCAGATCGCACGCCATGCCGGTATCGGATGCCGCGGCATGCCATTCGTGCCGTCCGGCAAAGGCGCGCAGATGATCGTCCGCATGAACATAGAAATGCGCCACGCCGCCGCGCGCCACGACCGCGTCCGCGATCGCGACACAGCGCGACAGATGCCCCAATCCGTGATCCGCGCCCGCGTCGCAACGAAACATGACGGTCAATCGGCTCAAAGATCTAGTCCGCGCACCAGCACGAAGCCTTCGGCGAAGGCCGCGCCCATTTGCGCGCCGCGATAGGTTGCGAGCGCCCGCACGACCTCGGGCGAGCGCGGATGCGGAGCGGCGCGCATCTCGTCTTCGTAGGCGGCGAGCGCTGACAGCTTCGCGTCGATGAAACCGGTGATGTCGTGAAAGACGGTCGGGGCGAAGGGCTGCAGCGGATTCCATTCGCTCGAGGACAGCACCTCGAAGGCATAGATAGCGCGCAGACGTCGTTCCTGTGCAATAGGCCGCGCCGCAGCCAGCACCGCGCGATGCACGAAGCCGTGATCCACATTGGTGTCGCCGGTCGAATGCGTGAACAGCCGCGTCGGCTTGAAGTCGATGAGATGGCGTTCGATTTCCTTGGTCAGCTCGATCAAAGGCGTCTGGTCGAGCCGGCAGCAATAACGCTGGCTTGTAAAGACAGCCTTTCCGTCGACGCCAAGAATGGCGAGCGCACGCTTCGCATTCGCGTTGCGGCGTTCGATCTTCGCCTTCACGTCCGGCAATTCGAACTGGTCCGGATCGTAGCGCGCGGTGATTCCTTCCGCGAGAAAGACCACGCGAACGTCGTGTCCCGCTTTGCGGTATTTCCCGATCGTGCCGCCGCAGCCGAGCACCTCGTCATCGGGATGCGCCGCCGCCACCAGAATGCGTTCCGCGCTCATGCCGCCTTGTCCCTTCGGCGCCCGATATCGGCCGCCATGCGGTCCATCACCGCCTCGGCATCCGGAAGACGCATTGCAAGAATTTTTTCCGCGCGGCTGACATTCATGCGCGTGTCGAGCGGGCGCTGCGCCGCCAGCGCGCCATCCGCAAGCTTTCCGCTTTTTGCGCTATCGAGCGAAAGCCCGAGTCGCTCCGCCAGGCCGCGCGCAAAAGCCGCCTTCGACATGCCCTCGCCCGAGCAGCCGAGATTGACGATGCCGCGCTCGCCGCTCTTCGCCAGCGCAACCAGAAAATCCGGAAGGTCGCCGGCATAAAGCGGATTGAACATCACGTCTTCGAACAATGTGACGGGCCGCTTTTCGCGGAGGCTCGTGACCAGCCAGTCGGCGAGACCAGCGCGGGTCTGCGTTCCAGCGGCGACGAAATTGATCCGCACGGCGAGCGCGTTGCCGAACGAGAGCGCGACATCCTCGCCCCACATCTTGGTCATCGCATAGACGGTCTGCGGCAGCGCCTTGTCTTCCGTGCTCGGGCCGGGACCGGGATAGACCTGATCGGTTGAAATATAGACAAGGCGAGATGAAGGCGCGGCCTTCGCCATCGCCTCGGCGAGATGGCGCGTCGCCAGCACGTTCGAGCGCCAGGCGGTCTTGCGGTCCTTCTCGCAGCCATCGACATCGGTGAACGAGGCGGCGTGGATGACGATATCCGGACGCACGAAGGCGATGGCGT
>CAMDXM010000239.1 GCA_945878025.1 Pseudorhodoplanes sinuspersici
TCACCTGGCGCCTGCTGGCCCCGGGCGTTGCTTTATCTCATCGGAGAAAAGACGGCCGCAGCCAGCGTAGAGCGCTAGCGAATAATCTCCGGGCAAATGCCGAAAATTGCGTTGAGACCGTTCATGGCCGGACAATGGCTGAACCGGCGCCGGGCCGTCAAGGCCGGGCCCGGAGCATCGTGAAGAGCCCGTTACGCGAAAAACCCTGCCCCGGCGCGAACCGGGACAGGGTCAGGGCCTACTTGGCCGGCCTGCGGCCCGCGATACCGGACGGATCGTGGCGCTTCATCTCCACGCGCCAGGGCCGCCAGCGTTCCAGCGCGATCAGCACGACGACAATCAGCGCGGCGAAGATCAGCGCCAGGGCCGCGAACCCGCCCGGCAACAGGTCGGCGAGGGTCATCTTGCCGAGATTGCCGAAGCCCGCGCCCGACCAGTCGAGCGCTGAATCGATCTGCTTCTGATAGAGACCGTAGCTAAAAGCGCCGGCGAGACCGCCCGCGACGATCGCCCAGGCATCCTTGTAGCCCGCGCCAAGCTGGGCGAGCGCCGTACCCGGACATGCACCCGCGACCACGATCCCCACGCCAAGCAACAGGCCGCCGACCACCATGTTGCCGATCATCGCGGCCTTGACGCTCAACGAAACGATGCCGAGCCCGTTCAGCACGGCGAGGATGACAAGACCGGTGGCGATGGCCGTCAGCATGACCTTGATCATGGTGAAGTTCGTCATCTGGAATTGTCCGATCAGAAAACCGGGCTCCATGACTTTGGCCTTTTCCAGCGCGAGGCCGAACAGCACGCCCATGGCGAGCCCGACGACGACAGCAAGAAGAACTGACATGACAGAACTCCGTTATGCGCGTTTGAGGAAAGCAGAGATGGCGATGCCGCTGGCGAACATCGCCGCCATGGCGATCAGCGATGACACCGCAAGCTGCGACAACCCGGACAAGCCGTGGCCCGACGTGCAGCCATTGGCGATGCGGGCACCGAGCAGAAGGATGAACCCGCCGGCAAAGGCGACGGCGAGCCGCGCCGGAAACGAGCGGATCCCCATGACCCGGCCCCAGATTTCGGACATCGCGGGGCGCGTGGTCCCGGCCATCTTCACCGAAATAAACGCGCCGAACGCGACGCCCACGACCAGCGCGACCTGCCACCAATCCTTGGCGGTGGAGACATGGTTCTTGAAATACGGAATGGCGTTGATGGCGGGGTCGAACAGGCCCGCCAGCGACGCGGCGACCGTCACGAAGGACGACGAAGCGCCGAGCGCGGTGTTGATCAGAAGAAAGGCCGGTATCTGCAGAAGCCCGATGAGGATGCCCGCGGCATAGGGCGACCACGACCGGGCGGTCAGGATGGACATGAATGCTACTCCCCGAAAGACGGTTGCGATGACGATGCCTCCTGTATATATTCATAGTTATGAATATTCAAGAGTTTGAATATAAAGCCGATCACGCGGCCGCCCTGATGAAATCGCTCGGCTCGAGGCCGCGTTTGATGCTGCTCTGCCATCTGTCGGACGAGGAAAAATCGGTCGGCGAACTGGCCGAACATACCGGATTGCGGATGTCGTCCGTCTCGCAAAATCTCGCTTTGCTCCGGGCGGAGCGGATCGTCAGCCAGCGGCGGGACGGGACGACGGTCTATTACCGGCTCGCCGATCCGACTGTGCGCCAGCTGATCAAGGTGCTCTACCGCGCCTTCTGCGAGGGCGGGCGAGGCAAACGGCACGGTTAACAAATCCTTAGTCTTTTGCATCCAAATTGCCGCAATTGCCTTAAACAGCGAGTTATCCCATGCGATCCCTGTGCGCCTTGCTGGTTTTCACTGCCGCCCTGCTCGGCTCCACCGCGGCTCTCGCCGAAAAGCGGATTTTCATCATCGCCAACAATCCGGACGCCTATGGCGTGGACCGCTGCCTCTCAACCGGCGCCACCTGCGGCGCCGCGGCCGCGGCCGCCTATTGCGAATCCAGGCAATTCACGAAGGCGGCTTCGTACCGCAAGGTCGAGCGCGACGAGATCACCGGCGCGGTCCCGACCGGCGGCACTGTCTGCCGCGGCGGCGCTTGCGACGAATTCGTCGCCATCGAGTGCTCGCGCTAAGTTAGCTCTCCCTTGTCCCGGACACAGTGCAGCGCTTAAGCGGTGCACTGCAGAGCCGGGATCTTTCCAACATTGGTGGCCGTAACGGTCCCGGTTCTGCGCCGCGCCCGGGACACGTAACGTCACTTCTGCAGCCACTCCGCGCAGCGCGGCACGTCGCCCGCATTGCCCCAGGGCATGATCGGCACCGACGACGTCGAGTTCTTCGGCGAGCCCTCGATCAGCCGGTCGGAATAGACCATATAGACGAGCACGTTGCGCTTCTCGTCACAGCCGCGCACGATCTGCATCTTCTTGAAGAACAGCGAGCGGCGCTGGCGGAATACATCCGCGCCCTGCTCGAATTTCTGCCGGAAGCGGATCGGCCCGATCTGGCGGCACGCCAGCGAAATGTCGGACACCTCCTCGGCCACTCCGATCCAGCCCTTCAGGCCGCCCCTCTCCGGAACGGTGAAATGGCAGGCGACGCCCTCGATTTCAGGGTCGTCGATGCCGTAGGTGGCGAGCTTGTCGTTCGGCGTCAGCCATTTGAATACCGTCGACTTCTTGAACAGGAGATCGGGATCGTCCGCCGCGTGCGCCGGCGCGGCGATCGTCGCGCAAATAACGGCCATCGCCGCAAGCAGCGCGCGTGGCTTGAAGACAGGCAAGAGTAACCGCCGCAAGAGTAACCGCCGCATGATCATATCCTCCTCGAACGGAGGATATGGGAACCAATCCGGAAATTGCGAGTTGTCAGTTTTATTCCGAATTCCGGTTCGCTCGTTCTTTGTCCGGTCCGTCATTGAAAGCCTCTCAGCAAGAGGATAATTTTATTCATCGTGTCAACGCCATCGCCGAACGATTCGCATTCACCCGAGCAGCGCGCGCAACTTGCGGTCCGTCCGCTCAAATGGCTGGTTGCCCTTTCCCTTCTTCTGCCGCTTACCATCCTGGCGATCGCCGGCTGGATTTCCTACAAGCAGCATTTTATCGACGCCAAGGATCGGCTGAACCGCGATCTCAGCCGCATCTACGAGCACGCGCTGAAAGTATTCGAGACATTCGATCTGAGCGCGCGCTATGTGGATGAGTTACTGGCCGGCGCAAGCAACGAAAAAATCCGGAGCGAGGAAGCTCAATACAGCGCCAAGCTCAAGGCGCTGACCGATTCGTTGCCGCAATTGCGGGACGTCTGGGTGCTCGACGCCAAGGGAATCCCGCTCGTATCGGGAACCGTGTTCCCGATGCCGAAAGTGGACCTTTCCGACCGGACCTATTTTTCAGTCCACAAGGAGCGAAAACGCGAACCTTATGTCAGCGAGGTCATGGACGCCCGTATCGCGGATTTGAGATTCTTCTCGATCAGCCGCCGCCGCGAAAATCCCGACGGGTCGTTCAACGGTGTCACCGTCATTTCCGTCAAGCCGGAATATTTCGCCAGTTACTATCGCACGCTCCCGGCGCCCGCCATCGCGTCGCTGATCCGGGACGACGGCGTCATTCTCGCCCGCTATCCGGAAACACGCACGCCGCTGCAACTGCCCGCGGATTCGCCGTTCAGAAAAGCCATCGCCGAAAATCCCCAAAGCGGCTTTGCCGACGCCGTATCGGCGATCGACGGCACGCCCCGCACTTTCGTCTACAGCAGACTGCCCAATTACGGTCTCTACGTTTCGATGGGACTGGATAACAAAGCCATCATCGAGACCTGGTTCCGGGATCTGGCGAGCCATCTGATGTTCGGAATCCCGGCGACGATCGCGTTGTTCAGCGTCAGCCTCGTGGCTCTGCGCCGCACCGAACGGGCGGAGATGGCTCACACGCAATTATGGCAGGAAGTCGCGCGCCGCGAATTGACCGAGCGGGCGCTGCGGCAATCGCAGAAGATGGAAGCGGTCGGACGGCTGACCGGGGGCATCGCGCACGATTTCAACAATCTTCTCACCGCCATCCTCGGCAATGTGGACCTCGCATTGCGCCGCATACCGGAGAGCGATGAGCGGGTCCGCCGTCTTCTCAATTCGGCGCGTCAGGCGTCCGAGCGCGCCGCGACTTTGGTGCAGCGCCTTCTTGCCTATTCCCGCCAGCATCCGCTCGAGGTGAAGGCGGTCGACATCAACAAGCTGGTGCAAGGCATGTCGGAATTGCTGCGGCGAACCATCGGCGAGACCATCACGGTCGAGACGGTCCTCGGCGGCGGTCTCTGGAAAACCGCGATCGATCCGAACCAGCTCGAAAATACGATCCTCAACCTAGCGATCAATTCGCGCGACGCGATGCCCGACGGCGGGCGGCTCACCATCGAAACCGCCAACACCACTCTCGACGAGGATTACGTCATCGAACAGGCCGGAGACGTGGCGCACGGGCAATACATTCTGGTCGCCATCACCGATTCCGGCGCCGGCATGACGCGCGATATCCTCGACCGCGCATTCGAACCCTTCTTCACGACCAAACCGACGGGATTGGGCACCGGCCTTGGTCTCAGCATGGTCTATGGCTTCGTGAAACAGTCCGGAGGACACATCAAGATCTACAGCGAGCCGGGCCAAGGCACCTCGATCAAACTTTATCTTCCGCGCCTCGCCGACAAGAGCGGTCTTCCGCCATGGCAGCCCATCGAGATCGAGGAAACGCTCGCTCAGGATATTGGCGATCTCGGCGACACCATTTTGCTCGTCGAGGACGACGAGGAGGTCAACCGCTTCGCCACCGAAGTGCTGCGCGAGGAGGGCTATAACGTCATCGCCACGCACGACGCGCGCAGCGCGCTGCGCCTGCTCGACGCCAATCCCGGCATCAAGCTTCTGTTCACCGACATCATCCTGCCGGGCGGAATGAACGGCCGTCAGCTATCCGACGAGGCGTTGCGCCGGCGCCCCGATCTGAAGGTTCTCTACGCGACGGGCTACACGCGCGACGCCATCGTCCATCAAGGCCGGCTCGACGCCGATGTCGAGCTCCTGAACAAGCCCTTCACGCACGATGTCCTGACCCGCAAGGTGCAGCAAATTCTCGATGCCGATCGGGAAAATATCCGGAAACAGGACGCCTGATATTCAGGCTTGCGATTTGTGCGCAATCCGGCGAAATGAATCCATTGTCCCGAATCCGAAGCCGGATTTCAGGTTGCCGGGGCGCAATATTTGAACTGAGATAGCAAGGCGCACAACGCGACAGCACGCCGAACTTATGCCAGACTTGATTTGTGTTGGTCTGTTTTACACCGAGGACACGAGATGAAACTTGCAAGCTTCGCGCTTCTTCTGGCCGGATCCGTTCTGGCGGGCGGCACAGCGCTCGCGCAGCAGATGACCGCCGATGACCTGAAATGGATCAATCAATGCATCGGCGACAACAAGGATCAGGGCGCCAAGCCCGATATCGTGCGCAAATACTGCGTCTGCATGAACGAGAAGATGGACGACAATGAAGCCAAATCGATCTCGCAATGGGAGAAGACCCATCCCAAGGAGCGCGCCGCATGCGACAAGGTGGCGGGTTGGAAGTAAGGCCGTTCGCAACGGAGGTCTGACAACGACGGCCAAGCCGTCGCGCGGTCAAACGCTCGCGTGGCACACCGCGCAGATCTTGTTGCCCTCGGGATCGCGCACGTAAGCCCCGTAATAATCCGGATGATAATGCGTCCGCAGGCCCGGCGGCCCCTCATCCGTTCCGCCATTGGCCAGCGCCGCGGCATGAAACGCATCGACCGCCGCGCGCGCCGGCACGGTGAACGCGACCGTGACGCCGTTTCCCGCGCTTGCCGGATTTCGGTCCTGCGGCCGCAGGACCCA
>CAMDXM010000240.1 GCA_945878025.1 Pseudorhodoplanes sinuspersici
TCCGGCGCGGCCGGAAGCGCCCGCGCTCGATTCCGTGTCGCTGCATGTGCGTCCCGGCGAGAAGGTCGCGATTGTCGGCCCATCCGGCGCGGGAAAAAGCACGATCTTTCACCTGATCCTGCGCTTCTACGATCCGACCGCGGGGCGCATTGCTTTTGACGGCGTGCGCATCGACGAGGCCGATCCGGCCGAGTTGCGGGCGCGCATCGCGCTGGTTCCGCAGGAGACGGCGATTTTCGCAACCACGATCCGCGACAATATCGGCTTCGGGCGTCCCGAGGCTTCGCTTGCCCAGATCGAGCGCGCCGCCGAATTGGCGGCGGCGGACGAATTCATCCGCCGCCTGCCGCAGGGATACGACACGCCGATCGGCGAGCGCGGCATCACGCTCTCGGGCGGCCAGCGTCAGCGGATCGCAATCGCGCGCGCGATCCTGCGTGACGCGCCGCTGCTCCTGCTCGATGAGGCGACCTCCTCGCTCGACGCCGAAAGCGAGACTTTGGTGCAGGTCGCGCTTGAGCGCCTGATGGCCGGGCGCACCACGCTCGTGATCGCGCATCGGCTGGCGACGGTTCTTTCCTGCGACCGCATCCTGGTGCTGGAGCAGGGCCGTATCGTGGAAGAAGGGACGCATGAAAGCCTCGCTTCCGCCGGCGGGCTTTACGCGCGGCTCGCGAAGCTGCAGTTCCAGACTACCTGATTACGTGTCCCGGGCGCGGCGCAGCGTGAAACAATGCGCTGCAGAACCGGGACCGTCGCGACATCGGTATGCGTAACGGCCCCGGATCAGCGGTGCACCACTCCGCTCCGCGGCGTGCTGCACCGCGTCCGGGGCACGGCTGTTATTTCTCCGGCCGCCACGTCATCACGTAAAGCGGCAAGCCGGAATGCTTGCTGACGCTCTCCCCCGTGATCGAAAATCCCGCCTTGGCGTAGAGCGCGATCGCGCGGCCGTTGTCCTGATTGACCTGCAACTCGATTTTGTCCGGCGACAGCCGCTTGGCCTCATCGACCAGCATGCGGCCGATGCCTGACCGCCAGTATTCCGGCGCGACCACAAGCTGGTCGAGATAGCCGGTCGCCCGGTCGATGGTGACAAAACCGGTCATGGCGCCGCCGCGTTCCGCGATGATGATCGTGGCGACCGGAACGAGATCGTCGCGCCAGCGTGCGCGCCACCATTCGAGGCGCTTGGCGAAGGCGATATTCGGATAGGCCACCTGCCATGTGCGCTGCCAGAGCGCGATTGTCGCGTCCTCGTCGGCGGCGCGATAGGGACGAAGCTTCACCGCTCGGTCAATTTGAGCTCGATGCGCCGGTTGCGGCGATAGGCGTCGTCGTTGCGTTCCGGATCGAGCGGCTGGAATTCGCCGAAGCCCGCGGCCACGAGCCGCTGCGGCGGAATTCCCCTGGTCATCAGATATTGCACGACCGCGATCGCGCGCGCGGAGGAGAGTTCCCAGTTCGAGGGAAATTGCGCGCTCTGGATCGGCCGCACGTCGGTATGGCCATCCACGCGCAAGACCCAGCCGATGTCGGAGGGAATCTGCTTCGTCAATTCGGCCATCACGGTTGCGAGCTTGTCGAGTTCGGCGCGGCCTTCGGGCTTGAGCACGGCCTGGCCGGCGTCGAAAAACACTTCCGACTGGAACACGAAACGGTCGCCGACGACGCGGATGTCCGGCCGCTCGCCCAGGATCGTGCGCAGCCGTCCGAAGAAATCGGACCGGTAGCGCGACAATTCCTGCACGCGCTGCGCCAGCGCGGTGTTCAGGCGCTGGCCGAGATCGGTGATGCGGCTTTGCGACTCGCGATCGCGCTTCTCGGATACGTCGAGTGCATCCTCCAAAGCCGCGAGCTGGCGGCGGAGCGCGGCGATCTGCTGGTTGAGCAATTCGACCTGCGCCAGCGCGCGGGCGGTCAATTGTTTCTCGCTTTCAAGCTGTGTCGAGAGTTCGCCGGCGCGGCCCTGCGCATTCGCGGCGCCGGCGCCCGCGCCTTCCGCGATCCCCTTGTAGCGGTCGCGCTCGGCTTCCGCGGCGGTGAGATTGGAGCGGAAGGTCGAGAGCAGGCCTTCGAGATTGGCTTTCCCGGTTTTCTCCAGCGACAGCAATTCGGTGAGCTGGGCGATCTGCGCGTTCAGGCGGGTGAGCGCGGTGTCCTTTCCGCTCATTTCCTGCGTCAGGAAAAACTGCATCACCGCGAACACGGTCAGGAGAAAAATGATGCCGAGGATCAGCGTCGACAGCGCGTCGACGAAACCGGGCCAATAATCGATGCTGCGCTCGCGGCGCGAACGGGCGAGGGCCATGCTTTCAAGTCCTCTCGCGCGTCAGCGCGTCGAGCACGCGGCGAATTTCGGCGTTCTGCTCGGCCTGCGCGTCGGCCCAGTCGCGGATCATCTGCTGCTCGGTGCGCATGTGCTGGACGAGGCCGTGGATCGCTTCGGCGAGATTGGCCATCGCGGTCGTGGCGGCCTTGCCCTGTCCGCTGTCGGTGAGCGCGTCCTTCATGCGCTCGATCGCGACGCGCAGATCCGACGACGCCATGCCCTGCATGCCGGAATCGCCGCTCATGTCGCGCACGGTGGTCGAGAGCCAGTCTTCCAGGTCGGTATAGAAACGGTTCTGCGCCTGACTCATCTGCAGATCGAGGAAGCCGAGCACCAGCGAGCCAGCGAGACCGAACAGCGAGGACGAGAACGAGATGCCCATGCCGCCGAGCGGAGCGGCGAGGCCCTCTTTGAGCGTTTCGAACATTGAGGCGGAATCGCCGCCGGGCCGCAATCCCTCCAGCACCTTGCCGACGGAGCCGACCGTTTCGATCAGGCCCCAGAAGGTGCCGAGCAGGCCGAGAAAAATCAGCAAGCCGGTCAGATAGCGCGACAGGTCGCGCGCCTCGTCGAGACGGTTGGCGATCGAATCCAGGATGCCGCGCATCATCTGCGTCGACATCGCCATGCGGCCGACGCGCTCGCGCAGGATCGCGGCCATCGGCGCCAGCAATACGGGCGGCCGGTCGACCGCGATGCCGGGATCGGCAAGCCGGAAGCCGTTCACCCAGGCGACTTCGCGGAACAGCCGGATGACCTGGCGGAACGACAGCAGGATGCCGATCGCCAGCACGCCGAGGATCAGGCCGTTGAGGCCGGGATTGGAGAGGAATGCCGCAAGGATCTGTTTGTAGAGGATGAATCCGAGCAGTCCGCACAGAATAAGAAAGACCAGCATCCGGACCAGAAAGATGCGTGGCGAGGACAATTTGAACGGATCAGTCTCGCGTGCCATGTCGCGTCCTCTATCGCGCCCCGGACCAAAGCCGCCGCCGCCCGCACGGCGCGTCAGAAGCCCCTCTCAATATGGCATAGGAACGGCGAAATGAAACATGCCGGTGACGAAACGCCGCCAATGGCCGGATTTTTCTTGCCGGAGAGGCCCTTGAAACAAAAAATCCGGACTTCCGGCGGACAAAGGCCGGAGCGTATCGAGCCGGTGAAACCCGCTCAGCCCTTCGACGCTTCTTTCAGGATTTTCAGCAATTCGCCGTGCAGGACCGGGTTGCCCGCCGCGACATGGCCTTTGACGAACATGTCGTCCTTGTCGTCGAGATCGGTGACATAGCCGCCAGCCTCGCGCACGATCAGCGTGCCCGCCGCCAGATCCCAAGGCGAGAGGTTGCGCTCCCAGTAGATGTCGAAGCGGCCGGCGGCGATGTAAGCAAGATCGAGCGCGGCAGCGCCGAAGCGGCGCAGCCCCGCAACCTTTTCCTGGATCACGCTGAATTCCCGGCGGAACAATTCGAGGTCGCCGCGCCCGTAATGCGGCAACCCGCAGGCGAGCACCGCTTCGCCCATATTCTTGCGCGCTGCGACCCGGATGCGCGTGTCGTTGAGGAACGCGCCCTTGCCGCGCTCGGCGAGAAAAAGTTCGTCGGTCACCGGATTGAGCACGAGGCCGGCGATCAGCGTGCCTTCGCGCTCGAGCCCGATGGAGATCGCGAATTGCGGAATGCCGTGCAGGAAATTGGTGGTGCCGTCGAGCGGATCGACGATCCATGTATGCGACTGGTCGGTGCCGACGATCTTGCCGCCTTCCTCGCCCACAAAGGAATAACCCGGCCGGGCGGTGAGCAATTCTGTTTTGAGGGTTTCTTCCGAGCGCTTGTCGGCGGCCGAGACGAAATTGGCCGGGCCCTTCATCGAGACCTGGAGTTTTTCGACTTCGCCGAAATCGCGGATAAGACCGCGCGCGGCCTTGCGCGCGGCTTTCACCATGACGTTGAGAAGAGCGGAATGGACCATCTGACTTTCTTGTCCCCGCCCTGAAGGGAGGGATGAAAAGCTATTCCGCGCGCCGGATATAGGTCACTTCGTTGGTGTCGACGAGGACCTTCTCGCCGGTGGTGATGAAGGGCGGCACCATGACGCGCAGGCCGTTGTCCATTTTCGCAGGCTTGTAGGACGACGCGGCGGTCTGGCCCTTCACAACCGGATCGGCTTCCACGACCGTGAGGATGACCTGGTCGGGCAATTTGATTCCGATCGGGCGCTCGTCGTGCATTTCGAGCGTGACCGTCATGCCGTCCTGCAGGAATGCCGCGCGCTCGCCGACGAACTCTTCCTGCAATTCAAGCTGCTCGTAGCTTTCATTATCCATGAACACAAGCGCGTCGCCCTGCTTGTAGAGGAACTGGAAATCCTTCTGTTCGAGGCGCACGCGCTCGACGCGCTCGTCGGAGCCGAAGCGGTTGTTGAGCTTGCGGCCGTCGATCAGGTTTTTCAGTTCGACCTGGGCATAGGCTGGGCCTTTGCCGGGCTTCACGGCCATGGTCTTCACGGCAACCCAGAGCGTGTCCTGGTATTCGACGACCATGCCGGGACGTATTTCGTTGCCATTGATCTTGGCCATGTGGCGATCCGATGCTTTTGGATGGTGTTTCGGGGTTGGTGTGCCCCGGCGGCAAGGATGGCGTCAAGTGCGCCGATCAGGACCTTGCGGCGGCAATCCGCGCCAGCCACGGTTTGGCGGCTTTCTCGGCGTCCTCGCGGACTTTTGGCGGCTGCTTTTGCGCGAATTCGTCGAGGTACAGGTCGGTGGCGCCGCCGGCCTTGGAAATCATGTGCCATTTCACGGCTTCGACCGGATCGGCCGGCAGACCTCGCCCGCTGGCGAAAACGCGCGCCAGCCGGTTCTGGGCGATCGGGCTTCCGCGATTGGCCGCTCGCAGCAGCAGCCTCGCGGCGGCCGCTTCATCCTTGGCGACCCCGGTTCCGTTATAGAGCGCGATCGAATATTCGGTCTGGGCGTCGAGATTGCCCGCGAGCGCGGCCGCGCCCATCAGCTTGGCGGCCTCGCGCTCGTCTTTCGGCACGCCGCGGCCTTCCTTGTAAAACGTCGCCAGCGCGTATTGCGCGTCCGGGCTTCCGGCATTCGCGGCCTGCCGCAGCAATTCGGCGGCGCGGGCGAAATCCTGCGGAAATTGCTGGCCCTCGAGATAAAGTAGCCCGAGATCGTAAGCCGCGGCGGCGTGACCGAGCTTGGCGGCGGAGGCCAGAAGCCTGGCGGCTTCCTCTCTGCTTTTGGCGCCGCCGCGTCCGCCGATGCGGAACATCGCGAGCGCGAACATCGCTTCGCGGTCGCCGCGCTCGGCGGCGAGCCGGTACCATTCCGCCGCCTTGACGTCGTCCTGCTTCACGCCGAATCCGTTGGCGTAAAGCTCGGCGAGAAGCGTCATCGCCTTCGGATCCTGTTTCTCGTCGACGCGCTTTGTCGCTTCAGTGAACGCGGTCAGGTAATAGCCGCGCTGGAACGCGCCGAAGGCGAGATCGGCGTTGGGATTGCTTTTCTGCGCGGCCTGTTCCTTCGCCGGCGGCGTCTTCGGAGCGGGCTTTG
>CAMDXM010000241.1 GCA_945878025.1 Pseudorhodoplanes sinuspersici
ACCTAAATTTTCAAACAGCGCAGTAACGCAACAAGCCTCGTCCGCTCTCGCGAAGCGGTTTTCCGCCGGAGTTTTCCGTCAACCCGTTTCGGTTTTCGCTCCCCCACAAAAGGGCGGAGCCCGTCTTCACCCCCCAAAAAGAGGGAGCGGAGCGCCGTAAAGGCGCATTGTCTTGAGGCGTGCTCTTGCGAGGAGCACGCAACCGGTCGTGCGATCGACCGGTCTCGCCTTACGGCGCTCCACCGCGGTGTTTTGTGACGGTGGGACCCCTCTGCCTCGCCGGGCTGCCATGGCTATTGCCCCATGGCCTTGTTCCGACGACGCGACGGAAGATTCCATCCGGCGCTCCATAGTGAGCGAGGAGGCCTTCTCCACACGTCCCTCGGGACAGGCTTGCGAGGCCCGTGCGCGAGGTCACCGCTCCCCATCCGCGCTCAGTTTCGCTCTGCAGAGCGCCCCTCAGCGAATGGGGATGATTCGGAAGTTATAGCACTAGTAAAATTCAATCAAGAGATTTTTTATGGAAACGTGGCGCGATTTATTCGCCTGTCATTCCGGGGCGCGGGCATACGCAAGTCGGGCTTGCCCAACTTGCGAACTGTAATACCAATCTCGGGTAAACTCGAGATTGGGTCCGCGAACTTGGAATCCATAATCGGGGTTATGGATTCCGGGCTCGCTTGCTTTGCAAGCGCCCCGGAATGACAGCTGAAAGCCGCGTCACGTTTTCGTTTCAACACCGGCGTCGGGCATTCGCTTGCCCTCAAACAGCGACCCCGCGAGATCGTTCAGCGAGGGCCGCGGCAAAGCCGAAAACGGCAGCGGCCGCGTCACGTCCATGGCCGCAAGGCCGAGCCGCGCCGTGAGAAGGCCGTTGAGAACGCCCTCCCCGAGCCGCGCCGAGAGCCTGGCGGCGACGCCGTGGCCGATCACCTGCTGGATGATGCTGTCGGTCGCCGCCATCCCGCCGGTGACCGCGAGATGCGAAACGACATGACGGAACAATCGAATGAAGCCGAGCATTCCGGGGCGCGCGCCATAGAGCGCCGCAAGCTTGCGGATCAGGCTCACGGCATTGAACAGCACAAACAGCATGTCGATCGAGGCGCGCGGCGAGACCGCGGTGATGACGGACACGCGCTTGGCGGCATTGCCGATCAGGCGGCGCGCTTCCCGATCGAGCGGCGCCATCAATTCGCGTTCGGCCAGAAGCACCAAGTCGCGCCCGTCGATGATGTCGCCCCGGTGGCCTTCGAGCCGCGCCCGCCCGCGCGCCAGATTGGGCATCCGGCGCGTCAACTTGAGAACCTCGCTGACGACGTTCTGGCCCAGAGCGCGGTCGTCGCTCTCGATGGCGCGAATGGCATGATCGCGCGCCGTATCGACGGATGCGAGCCGCGCGAGGCCGGCCAATTCGCGGACGAGGATCGCCAGCAAAGCGAAACCGGCGATGCCGGCCAGGACCGCCGCCACGATCCCGAGCGATTGCGAATATGAAAACAGGTCGGTCACGAGCTTCACGACCGAGAGGCCGAGGCCCAGCACGACGAGCGCGCTCGCGGCCGACCAGAACAGCGCGCCCCAGCGCAGCCACCATCGCCGCGGCGGCGCGGGCGCCGCCTGAATCACGTCTGGAACGCCAAACTGATCCTCGGAATCGCGCAATGTCGCCGACAGAAGATCGTCGGCCGCCGGCGCGTTCTCCAGCCGCACATCCGGATCCTGCAGCGTGAAAGTCGCTGGCTTTCGGCCTTTCGCGGAAGCGTTCATGGCAGCCTGTCTCCGATCAGGAATTGGAGCGCGCGATCGAAGCGAATATGCGGCAAAGCCGGCACGCCCTCGCCCGTCATTTCGAGATGCGGCGGCCGGAAACGAAGAAAACGCAAATCGGCTTCGGCCGCGGATGTCTCCGGGCCGCTCATTTCCCCGGGCCGGAACAGGATTTCCGGATCGGCCGGAAGATCGCCCGGAAACACGACGACGTCGGTTTTGCCGTCGAACACATTGCCGCCCGCCTTTTCGCCGGCGGCGGCCACGCCAGCGATCGAGGGCAGGTTCTCGCCATTGCGCGCAACAATCGCTTCGCGCGTCGCGCGCACGGCCGAGAGCGCGACAACGTCGATCGCGGCGCCGGAAAACTCGGCGCGGTTGACCGCGCGATCGACCATGCGCCGCAGGATCGCTTCCAGCCGGTCGTGGCTGGAATGATGCAGGTGATCGGCCTTGGTCGCGGCGAACAGCACCTTGTCGGCGCGCGGATTGAACAGGGCGCTGAGCAAGGTGCGCCGTCCGACCTGAAAGCAGCCCAGAATGTCGGTCAGCGCGCTTTCGAGATCGCGCACCGCGTGCGGGCCCGCGTTGAATGCCGCAAGGGCATCTACAAGAACAATTTGCCGATCGAGCCGCTGGAAATGATCGACGAAGAACGGCCGCACCACCAGATCCTTGTAGGCTTCGAAGCGCCTGCGCATCATCGACCAGAGTGAGCCGGATTTGCGCTCGGCGAGCTGCGGCAACTCGATCGGCGCGAAAGTCAGCGCCGGCGAGCCTTCGAGATCGCCCGGCATCAGGAAGCGGCCCGGCGGCAACACGCTCATCGCGAAGCGTTCGTCCCGGCAGGCGCGGAGATATTGCGTGAACAATTTCGCCGCTTCGATCGCCTCGGCCTCGTTCGCCTGCGCGAGCGGATCGAGCATTCGCAGATGACCGTGCCAGGAACGCGCCAGGCCGTCGCGCGGCTTTTCGCGCGAGCGTTTCAGGCTTTCGGCCGACCATTGCTCGTAACTCATATCGAGCAACGGAAGGTCGAGCAGCCACTCGCCCGGATAATCGACAAGATCGAGCGTCAATGTGCGGTCCGCGCCGTTGCGCGACTGGTAATCGATGACAAGGCGAAGCTCGCTGATCGCCTTGGTGGACTCGGGCCATTGCCGCTCGTCGATCAGCGCGCGCAAATGCCTCTCATAATCGAAGCGCGGCACGCCGTCGTCCGGCTGCGGCGACAGCCGCGCGCCGGCGATGCGTCCGCCGGAATGCGCCTCAAAAACCGGAAAGCGCCCACCGCGCAGAAGGCCATGCACCAGAGCGGTGAGAAACACCGTCTTGCCGGCGCGCGACAGCCCGGTCACCCCCAGACGGATGGTCGGATGCAGCAGATGCTGTCCGTATTCGAGCAACGCACGCGCGCTGAGCTTCGCCTGATCGGCAAGACGGGAAACGGGTCCGGTCACAGCGGGCGCAACATGCAAGTTACGATCTTTGGCGCGGTCATGCGCCGAAATCTAGGTATCTGCGGCTACAACACAATCCCGGAGACCGGTCGCTGGCGGCCAATCGACGTCCACTTTGGCTTTCGCGCGATGGCCCCTTCAGCGTGCGTAGCGCCAATATGTCGGCTCAGAAGGTGCTTCTGGATATGGTCTGATCTGGGACAAACGGTTATGGGGCGGCCGCTGCCCGGTCGTCAAAACGATCTTGATGTCATCGATGAGCGCTCGTGTTGCCGCAAAGACGTTGTGATTCAGCCCAAGCAGTTCTTCTCCGACCGCTGTTACATCGATTGTTTCAATTTTCGGCAGCAGCACGGGTCCATCGGACGGCACGTCTCCTGCTCGCGGTGTACCCGTCAAACTACGCGATATCGTCAGCGCCTTGTCGGAGGACGATGCATAGAGCGTCATGCCCTTCACAATTTTCCGGACCTCCGGGGCCAATTGCAGAAACTGGTCTCGATCCACGTCGGGCGCGGCCATGATCAATTCGCCAATCGAGACGGGCTCGCTGGTGCGGGCATTATTCGCCAATGCGTCAAGAACGACCACATTTCCCATGCTGTGGGCGAGAACATTGACGTGTTCGATTCCATGCTTCTCCTTGAGCAATTTCAGGAGACTGATGAATCCGACGCGGGCGTTATAGGCGCTGTCGCGATCGTAAAGATAATCGAGCGCCTCTCCGCTGGACGCCCAGGAGAACAGAACCGACAAGCCGGGGAATTGCAGATCCCACACGATCTGGGCATTTCGATAAAGCGCGTGTTCGAATGATGTGTTGAATCCGTGAACAAAGACCAGCGCGCTTTTTACATTCTTCTCCCTGATGATGTCCCCCCATTCATCTTCCGAGAGCGATACGACCTTGCGGACGACAAAGTGCTTATCGTCCTGCAGCGGCTCTTCTTTCAAGTTGACGCCCCACAGCTTCCAGCTGCGGGGAAGTTCGATGCGGCCAATCTTGTGATCCTCGGGGATGCGGACGGCAGCCGCTCCAAAAATCAGATCCTTCCCGCGTTCGCGCGTGAACGATACTTGCGTCGGGTTCGTTTGACGTTTTCGCGTCGTCGCGAACAGGAATTCCACCAGCCGAGGCTCAGTGGCTGGCTTGTTTCCCGCGTAACCAGGTCCGCCGTCGCAAAGCGATGGAGACCTTTGGCAAGCGGCCACCAGATCGGCATTGGGCGCCACCGCCGGAGAAGTGACTGGCGCAGCGCGGGTAATGAGAGGCGTAAAATTGGCGGTCTCAATGCGGGCCGTGTTCTTGTTGACGCCAAAAACCCATCGGGCACTGCCGTTCTGATGGACGACATTTGCAGAATAGACATTTTCCTCCTTCACCAATTGCGGCCCGGTTATCTCGATTTTGGTGACGGGGCCAAGATCGCGCAGCGGCGGATAGATTCCCTTTCCGTCCGTTTGCGCGAGCATCAGTTGAAAGAGCGGCCCGCCGAGCCATTGCTGAAGGTCCGGCGTCCGGCCGGTCTGCAATGCCGAAATCAGCGCCGTCAGAAGTTGACGCGGGTCCTGCAACAGCTTTGCGGGAATTTGCGCGATCGATGACGACGCCGAAAATCCGAAAACACCCACGATGAACAATATCGTCAGAACATAACGGCGCATCTTGAACCTCAAGGCAAGAAGGACATTGTATTTGACGTTCTCACCGTCAATTCGGCGTCACTCTAATACTTGCCAGATATCGAAGCGAGCCCCCGTTCAATACGGGCACCATCTCATCGGCCTCAAGAAATCTCGCATACCAGGGGGGCGGAGCCGCTTTCGGAAAAGGGTCGACGACATGAACGCGTCCTATTCGCGGTTGACCATCCGGCTGAGGAAAATAATCGACTCGTGCGAGGACCGTGGTATGCGTCCTCGATCCAACGATCAGCGGTCTGTCATTTTTCAGGTCGTCGACGACACGCCGGTTGTCGATATTGCCCTGACGCAACATGGGGCTGAAGACATCGGCGGAAATACGCAGTCGCCGGCCGTCATCGTCTTGCCAGGTATTATTCAGAGCTTCGGTCAGGAGCCGGTCGTCACCGGACATATTGACGCTGCCATTATATATCCTGGTCACAATGCTCTTCTGGCTCAGATGAAACCCATGGAAACGGCAGACCATTGAAATCGACGCCGCCCAACACCATTGCGACTCTTCCTGTTCGTCGAAAGTGTTCTGCGCTTGAAAGCGCTGCGGGTCGATCAGCGCCGAGCAGCTACCGGTGGGCATCCCCGGAGCCGGACACGCCTCCAACCCAAATGCAGGTGTGGCCGCTGCTGCAAACACCACACCGCCCAAACCTCCAAGGACACCTCGTCGTGAGATCATTTCGCGCTCACTGCTGCGCTAACAAGACGATGTTGCCGGAACCATGCTTTCAACCAAGTGTGTGTACCGAAAACCAAGACTCCGACGCAGCCAAGGCTATTGCCTCGCC
>CAMDXM010000242.1 GCA_945878025.1 Pseudorhodoplanes sinuspersici
GATTCGATTGAATCGGAACACGGTCTAGAGTCTGATCAGATTAAGTTGAATCGGATCAGACTCTAGATTCCCTTACTGGTCGCGCAATCTTGCGGCGAACCGGTTTCCACCCCGGATCAAGTCCGGGGCAGGCTTTCGCCGGATTGCGCTCTAAAGTGAATCCGGGAATGGCTGTTTCAGCCACCGGCGCGACATTTCAGCGAGCGTGCCGTCCTTCTTGGCCTGCGCGATGGCGGCATTCACTTTTTCGAGCAGCCGCGCTTCGCCTTTCAGCACGGCGGCGCAGACCGGCGAATTCAAAAGCAGCAATTTCTGTTCGGGACGGCGCGCCGGATTTTTCTCCAATAATGCCGCCGCCACGATATTTCCGAACGCCACGAGTTGCGCCTGCCCCGACAGGAAGGCCGAGATCGTGGTCGCGTTGTCTTCGTAGCGCTTGATGTCGGTTCCTGCCGGCGCGTTCTTGGTCAGGATCAGCTCCTCGAACGATCCGCGCGTGGTCGCGACATTTTTTCCGACCAGATCGTCGATCTTGCTCACGCCGATATCGGCGGGCCCGAACACGCCGATGTAATAGGGTGCATAGGGATTGGCGAAATCGACGACCTTGGCGCGCTCTTCATTGCGGCCAATGTTGAGAAGGACGTCCGCCTTTTGCGACAGGATGAACGGGATCTTGTTCGCGCTCGAAACCGGCACGAGTTCGGCCTTCACCCCCATCGACTTGGCGATAATCGCCGCCATCTCGATGTCGTAGCCTTCCGGCTTCATGCTGCTCCCGATGGTTCCGAAGGGCGGGTAGTCGGTGACCACGGCCACTCTCACCACGCCAGCCTTCATGACGTCGTCGAGCAGGTCGGCGTGAGAAACGGACGGCAATCCCGCCGCCAATAGACAGACGGTGGCGCTGAATGCGAAGCGGCGGGCGATGGTGAGCGTAATCATGTTGACCTCCGGTCAGTTATAGGCCGCCGTTGCCGCGCAACGGTGGAGAAAATCGTGAAAGGCGGCGTTGAACGCGTCCGGCGTTTCCGCCATCGGCGTGTGGCCGCTGTCCGTCATGGTGGCGAGTACGCTGTCGCGGATCCCGTCCAGCAGGGTTTGCGCGTGCTCGATGGTCCGGCCGGTATCGTGCGCGCCGAATACGACAAGCGCGGGCACGGCGATTCTCGAAAGCCTTTGACGCAAGTCGGTTTCGATCAGCGATTCCTGCACTGCGATCATGGCGTCGAGCGGCGCGCCGGTTGCGAGCTCCACATAGCGGTCGAAAAATGCGCGCGGAGCGGAGCGAAACCAGTGCGCGCTGATCGATCGCAAGGTTTGCGCGTCGGCGCCCCCGTTGCGCAATTCGGCAAGCAGATCGCGCGCCAGCTGATGATTAGACATCGACGCGCCGGTGCAGACGAGGACAAGGCCGCCGACGCTGTCCGGATATTCGATCGCGGTGAGCTGGCTCACCACGCCGCCCATCGAATGCCCGACCAGAACCGGGCGGTCGAGCTTCATCCGGGCGGCGAAGGCCGCGGTCCGCCGGGCGAAGGCGGCGACATTGTACCCTTGCGGTGGCGGATCGGATTTGAGGAAATTGTCGATGGCGAAGGCCGAGTATTCCTTTGGCAACGCCGCCATCGTGTCGCGCCAGAGCTCGGACGAGCTGCCGAAGCCGCCATGCAGGAAGATCACCGGCTGCGGCCCGCCGCGCCGTTCCGTGTAATGGACGCTTGCGCCATCGATCTCGACAAAAGGCATTCTGACCCCGATCGCGGAAAATTCACGATTGGAAGGCTAGGCAGCGCATGCCGGACCGGCAATCATGTATTTTCGACGACTGTATTGTTTTTTGTACAATGGTCTTGTTTTCGATATGGTGCTGCATCGGGATGCAGGGGCGTTTGCCTGAAAAATGATCGATGTCACGGAAATCGGCCGGCGCCTGAAGTCGCATCGCGGCGGGACCAATATGTCGATCGACGCCGCCGCGCGCTCGATCGGGATCTCGCGCGCGCTGCTCTACCGCTATGAAGCCGGCGACATCGTCAAGCTCGAGACCTTGCAGCGGTTGGCGCAGCTTTACGGAACCTCGATAGGCGCGCTGCTCGGCTCGGATCAGGATCACTTGACCAACAGCGTTTTGTTCTTCGAGCGGCTGGAGAAACTTGAAGCCGAAGCCACGCGCATCACCACCGTGTTCGGGCCGCTGGCTTATGTGCTGACCGGCGATCACTATGAAGACGCGCTGTTTCGTGCGCTTGCGGCGAGCGAAGGCAACGAGGATGCGCTGACCACCGGCGAACTGGCGCGGCTGCGGCGCGTGCTGCGCCGGCGCAAAGCCAATTTGCGCGAGAAGCGCACGCATTTTATCAACATCGTGCCGGCAACCGAGATTGAGAGATTTCTCGCAACCGGCATCGTCGCGTTCGACATGCCGGCGGCTGATCGCGCTATGCAGCGCAAGCTCGCGCTGAAAGAGATGGAGCATTTCATCCATCTGCTGACCAACCCGCCGATGGGCGTGCAGATCGGCGTCACCCGCAAGCCGCTGCCGACCGCGGGATTTCAGATCCTGGTGATGAAAAACCGCACGCTGCTGGTGAACTCTCCGTTCCGCCTCGGCGAACCGCTCAATCTTCGCTACGGCGTCGCGACCATCAGCGGCGACGACCAGGCCGTGCGGCTGCATGAAGGCCTTGTCGCGCGGCTATGGCAGGATGCGCTGACCGGCCACAAAGCCGCCGACGAGATCGCGGCGCTGATCAAAGCGCGCCGGGACTAAGCCGGAGACTCACGCCGCGCCTTGCATCCGCCTCACATCCGGCGGCACGGCTTCGGCCGTGAGCGTCTTGAGCGCCTCGTCGAGTGAGATTACCTGCTGGCTCTCGCTGCCAAGCCTGCGGATCGAGACCAGACGTTCCGCCGCTTCCTTCTTGCCGACAACGAGCAGGACGGGAATTTTCGCGAGCGAATGTTCGCGCACCTTGTAATTGATTTTCTCGTTGCGAAGGTCGGCCTCGACCCGAAGGCCGGCGCGCCGCGCGATCGCTGCAACCTCCTGCGCGTAAGCATCGGCGTCCGACGTGATGGTCGCGATGACGGCCTGCGTCGGCGCCAGCCATAGCGGCAGATAGCCCGCATAATGCTCCAGCACGACTCCCAGAAAGCGCTCCATCGATCCGCAGATCGCGCGGTGGATCATCACCGGCGTTGTCTTCGATCCGTCGGCGGCAATGTAGAACGCGTCGAAACGCTGCGGCAGGTTGAAATCGACCTGTGTCGTGCCGCATTGCCAGTCGCGCCCGATGGCGTCGCGCAGCACATATTCGAATTTCGGACCGTAGAACGCGCCTTCGCCCGGATTGATGCCGGTCTTGATGCGGCCGCCGGAGCGCTGCTCGATCTCCTTGAGCACGCGCATCATGATCTCTTCGGCCTGATCCCACATTGCGTCGGTGCCGACGCGCTTCTCCGGACGGGTGGAAAGTTTCACCACCACTTCCTCAAATCCGAAATCCGCATAGGTCGACAGGATCAGGTCGTTGATCTTGAGGCATTCGTCGGCCATCTGCTCTTCGGTGCAGAACACATGCGCGTCGTCCTGCGTGAAGGCGCGCACGCGCAGCAGGCCGTGCATCGCGCCCGACGGCTCATAGCGATGCACGATGCCGAA
The DNA here is from genome assembly GCA_945878025.1 of Pseudorhodoplanes sinuspersici. GTDB lineage: Bacteria > Pseudomonadota > Alphaproteobacteria > Rhizobiales > Xanthobacteraceae > Pseudorhodoplanes > Pseudorhodoplanes sinuspersici_B. The sequence goes on from CAMDXM010000242.1 coordinate 3,665, forward strand.
CTCGGCCATGCGCAACGGCAGGTCGCGATACGACTTCAGGCCGTGCTTGAAGATCTGGATATGGCCCGGGCAGTTCATCGGCTTGATGGCGTAGACGCGCTCATCTTCCGTGTCGTCACCGGCCGAGGTTGCCTGGAACATGTTCTCGCGAAACCAGCCCCAATGGCCCGACGTCTCCCACAGCGACTTGTCGAGCAATTGCGGCGCGTTGACCTCCTGATAGTCACCCTTCAGGCGGCGGCGCATGTAAGCCACGATCTCCTGGAAGATGGTCCAGCCGGCGGCGTGCCAGAATACGGTGCCGGGGCCTTCCTCCTGGAAATGAAACAGATCCATCTCGCGGCCGAGCTTCCTATGGTCGCGCTTCTCGGCCTCTTCCATCTGCTTCAGATAGGCGTCGAGTTCTTCCTGTTTGGCGAACGCTGTGCCGTAGATACGCGAGAGCATTTCGCGCTTGGAATCCCCGCGCCAATAGGCGCCCGCGACTTTCATTAATTTGAACGCATTGCCGACCTTGCCGGTCGAGGTCATGTGCGGCCCGCGGCATAGATCGAACCATTCGCCCTGCTTGTAGATCTTGATCGGTTCGTTGCCGGGAATGGCGTCGACGAGCTCCACCTTGAATTGCTCGCCCTTGTCGCGGAACACCTGTTTGGTTTTCTCGCGCGACCATTCTTCCTTGGTGAAGGCCGCGTCGCGCGCGATGATCTCGCGCATCTTCTTTTCGATCACGGGCAGGTCTTCCGGCGTGAAGGGCTGGTTGCGGAAGAAATCATAATAGAAGCCGTTCTCGATCACCGGACCGATGGTCACCTGCGTGCCGGGCCAGAGCGCCTGCACGGCCTCGGCCAGCACATGCGCCGCGTCGTGCCGGATCAATTCCAGCGCGCGCGGGTCGTCGCGATTGAGAAATTCGATCCTGGCGTCCTTGCCGATCGGATCGGAGAGGTCGCTCACAACGCCATCGAGCGCCATCGCGACCGTGCGCTTGGCGAGCGAGGGCGAGATGCCCTTGGCGATATCGAGACCGGTGGTGCCTTGGGGGAATTCGCGGCGTGCGCCGTCGGGAAAGGTCAACGCGACCATTTCAGGTTCTCCTGTTTGCTCACTCGCTGCCTACGAATGCAGGTAAGCGTCGCGGTCGATGCCGCGTTCGGGGGAGGGGAATAGCGCAGGCGCGCCAGCGGCGCAATCTGTGCGGCCCGGCGGGCGCGCATTTTCAGCCGACGGCTGATGCTTTGGAGCGTCGAATACGGTCGTTGACAATCTGCCGCAGCCCTTCTGTTTCTACCAGGAGTTGAGTACAATTACCTCAGGGACGGGAGGCGACAATGCAGCAGAGCGTCTGGTCGAATATCAAATCCATGTGGCGATGGCTGACGCACGGTCTGTGGTGTTGGGGCAAGGTCCTTCTGGTGTGCCGCGTACCGTTTGTCAGCGCCGTCGGCGGCGGATTGCTGCTTAATTTCAGCCAGGCGAAGGACTTGTTCGCCGATCTCGGCCTGGTCTGGTGGCAGTGGATCGCGTTTTTCGCCTTGCTGTTCGGATGGGCCTGGATTGTTCACACCGTCGCCCGCAGAGCGCTGCAACACGATGACTGGGTGATCGAATCGCATGTCAAAGGCGGCCTGACGGCGCCGCGCCGCCGCGCATTGATCCGAGAGTTTCGCGCACCTGCAGAGTGGATTCCGCGACTGCTGGGACTTTTTCTTCTCCTCTCCGTTACGTGGGCGATCTACAAATCGGGCGTTAATCTTCTGACAGCCGCCGACTTACCCGAAATCAGCGCGGCCTATGACGGCACAAGTCTTCTTTGGAAGATCGGCTTGCTCTTGACCGCGCTCTACGGCGCGCTGGTGTGGAAGCGGCGCGATTGGCGAGGCTATCTGGCGCAGCGTTCGCAATGGATGCCGCCGGCTGATGCGCCGCTGCTCGCGGGCACTTGGGTGTTTCCGTACAATCTCAAGAAGCGCACGTCAGGCTCGCTGGCGAAGCGCGGGGTGGAGAGGTTTGATCTCGTGCTGCTTGCGATCGCAGGCGCGATCACCATTGCTT
>CAMDXM010000243.1 GCA_945878025.1 Pseudorhodoplanes sinuspersici
TCATGCGGGGTTAATCTTCCCGGGGGACGCGATGGCGCTGAAGCTGATTATCGGAAACAAGAATTATTCGTCCTGGTCGTTGCGGCCGTGGATCGCGATGCGCCATGCCGGAATCGCTTTCGAGGAGGAGCTTATTCCGCTTTACGAGCCGGGCAGCCGTGAAAAGGTGCTGAAATATTCCCCGACCGGCACGGTGCCGTGCCTGGTCGATGGCGATCTGACGGTGTGGGAATCGCTCGCGATCCTCGACTATCTCGCCGACAAATTTCCCGAAAAGAAGCTCTGGCCCGGCGACTTGAAGGCGCGCGGCCACGCGCGGGCGATCTCGTCGGAAATGCATGCGGGCTTCTCGGCCCTGCGACAGCATTGTCCGATGAATATGCGCCGTGACCGCGACAAGGCGCGCGAACTGACGCCGCCGGTCAAGGCCAACGTCGACCGGATCGACGCGATCTGGTCGCAGGCCCGGTCGCGGTTCGGAAGCGGGGGGCCGTTTCTGTTCGGAGCGTTTTCGAACGCCGACGCGATGTATGCCCCCGTGGTTTCGCGCTTTGCGAGCTACGGTATTCCTGTCGGCCCGGCGTCGCGCGCCTATATGAGCGCGATGATGGCGCTGCCGGCCTGGAAGGAATGGGAAGAGGCCGGGCGGGTCGAGCCGATGGTGATGGCCGGGAACGAAGTCTGAAACGGCGCAAGGCCGAACCCGGGCAAGGCCGAACCCGGGACAGCGGTGCCCAGACAGCAGAAAACCCGGCGCGCGGGCCGGGCTTTCGTTTCACGCACCGCGCCGGAGTACATCCGTCCGTTCACGCGCGTGAAAGAGCTTGAATCTGAAGGCATCGCCGGAAGTGGCCGTCCAGCAATGCGTTTCAGGTTATATGGTCCTCGCATCTCCCAAGTTCAAGTAGCGGGATAACGATTATCTGGCGCTCCGGTTCCATGACTGGACAAGACTGGAGCGGCTTTTTCTTCACCGTCCTTGTCGCATGATTTTGTGACAGCCCGATGTCAGGCTTCCACGATCGCGACAATGCGCAAGGTCGCCGGATCGATGACCAGGATCTCGTCCTCGACCAGGATATATTCGTAGCCGCGCCAGACCGGATAGACGTCGACCACGGCCGCCGGCAGCGGCGCCCGCCGCACATCGTGCGGTATGGCGGTGCCGATGGAGATCGTGAAATTCACATTGCGGACCGGTTGAGCATTCTGCTGCTTGATCGCCGCGGAAATCTTCGAGTGCTGTTCGCCGGTCAGGTTGGAGTTCGTGCTCGCCGCGCCCTGGCCGGTGGTTGCAGGCGGCGCAATCCTGTCTGCCGGCGCGGATTGCTGCGCCGAAGGGGCGCTTTGCGGCGCTCCGGGAGCGTTGTCTTTACCCTGCATGCCGCCCTGCATGCCTTGCGCGAGCGCGAAACCGGAGCCTGCGATCAGCGCGGCGGCGGAAATCAGCAATGACTTTCTCATCGGCTTTCCTCTCTGTGATCCTTCGATTGGGCGCTGTGGCCGCGGCGCCGCCTTCGGGACCGCTATTCGGGACCGCTATGTTGGCAACGCTTGCCGCCAGCCACGGTTCCGGAGGTCCAGTGTCATCTGCGGCGTTTTCTTTCGCTGGAACCCGGGCCATAGTTTCATCCCAAAAAGGAATCGGGGAGGACGCCTTGGCGCGGATTGAATCGACCGTCGATACCGGCGCGAAGGAATTTGCGGGCAATGCCGTGCAATGGCGCGCCTTGCGCGACGATCTCAGCGGGCGGCGCGCGGCGGCGGCGCTTGGCGGCAGCGAGAAATCGCGCGAGCGTCACGCCGCGCGCGGAAAATTGCTGCCGCGCGACCGCGTGATGGGCCTGATCGACCCCGGCTCGCCCTTTCTCGAATTCTCAGGGCTTGCCGCGTTCGGCATGTATGAGGACGCGATCCATGCCGCCGGCATCATCACCGGGATCGGCCGCGTCGAGGGCCGCGAATGCGTGATCGTGTGCAACGACTCCACGATCAAGGGCGGCACTTATTATCCGATGACGGTGAAGAAGCATGTCCGCGCGCAGGAGATTGCGCGCGAGAACAGGCTTCCTTGCATTTACCTCGTCGACAGCGGCGGCGCGAACCTGCCGCACTGGACCGAGGTGTTTCCGGACCGCGATCATTTCGGCCGCATCTTCTACAATCAGGCGACGTTGTCCGCGCAGGGCATCGCTCAAATTGCCGTTGTGATGGGCTCCTGCACCGCGGGCGGCGCTTACGTTCCTGCGATGGCGGACGAGACCATCATCGTTCGCAAACAGGGCACGATCTTTCTCGGCGGGCCGCCGCTGGTGAAGGCCGCCACAGGCGAAGTGGTCTCGGCGGAGGATCTCGGCGGCGCGGACGTGCATGCGCGCAAATCCGGCGTCGCGGATTATTATGCCGCCGACGACAACCACGCGCTCGCGATCGCGCGGCGCATTGTCGGCAATCTCAACACGAAAAAATCGGTCGACATCCCGCTGATGCCGTCGCGCGAGCCGAATTACGACGCCGCCGAGCTCGACGGCATCGTGCCGGTCGACCTCAAGAAGCAATACGACGTGCACGAGGTGATCGCGCGCCTCGTTGACGGCTCCGAATTCGACGAGTTCAAGAAGCTCTACGGCACGACTATCGTCACCGGCTTCGCGCATCTGCACGGCATGCCGGTCGGCATCGTCGCCAACCAGGGCATTCTTTATTCCGAGAGTGCGCTGAAAGCCGCGCATTTCATCGAATTGTGCTGCCAGCGCCGCATCCCGCTTCTGTTCATGCAGAACATCGTCGGCTTCATGGTCGGGCGCGACTACGAAGCCGGCGGCATCGCCAAGGACGGCGCCAAGATGGTGATGGCAGTTGCGTGTGCGAATGTGCCGAAGATCACGCTGATCATCGGCGGCTCCTACGGCGCGGGCAATTACGGCATGTGCGGACGCGCCTACTCGCCGCGTTTTCTGTTCACCTGGCCGAATGCGCGGGTGTCGGTGATGGGCGGCGAACAGGCCGCGAGCGTGCTCGCAACCGTCAAGCGCGACAATATCGAGGCGGCGGGGAGCAAATGGTCGGAAGTGGAGGAGGCGGAATTCAAGCAGCCTGTGCTCGAAGCGTTCGAGCGCGAAGGCAATCCGTATTACGGCTCCGCTCGGCTGTGGGACGACGGGATCATCCTGCCGTCGGAGACGCGGCGGGTTTTGGCTTTGGCCTTCGCCGCGACATTGAATGCGCCGATCGAAGAGACGAAGTTCGGGGTGTTTAGGATGTGAGGTTGGTCGCGCGATCGGGTCCCACCGCCTCCATCCCCTCATGGTGAGGAGCAACGCGCAGCGTTGCGTCTCGAACCATCGAGGCCCGTGACCTTGGCCGCCTAATCCTTCGAGACGCGCGCAAGAGGTGCGCTCCTCAGGATGAGGCGGAGTGAGAGTCGAACCCGAATTTCAAACAGCCACGTTTCTTCTGTCTCGCGGGCGGTTTCCCGCCGGAGTTTTCCGGTCGTCTCTTTTCGTTTGCGCTCCCAAAGGCGGGAGCGGGTCTTCACTCCCTCACAAAGAGGGAGCGGAGCGCCGTAACGGCGCGTATTCATCAATCGCGTGCTCTTGCGAGGAGCACGCAACCGGTCTTGCGATCGACCGGTCTCGCCTTACGGCGCTCCACCGCGGCGTTTTCAATCCCTGGTGCCCCACTTCCTTCCGGCCCGGTATCGGCGGTCTTGCCGCCGGGAGGCCGGGAAGGTGTAAAGGACATTGACCCTAGGCCTCATAATGGGCCCGGAGGCTGCCCTCCAAGGACTCCCGGGAACAGGTTTGCGAGACCTGCGCGCGGGCGCCGCTCCCCATTCACGTTCAGATCGCCTCGAGAACGCCCCTCGGCGACTGGGGATGATTCGTAAGTTATAGCAGTAGTAAAAATCAATCAAGAAGAAAATAATCGTTGGGCCGGAAATGTCCAGGCTCGGTATCGTGGCAAACCAGCGGTTGCGGCGCGTACAGATCCTCACAATTCTGGACGCCCGATCGCGAATCGCATTTGTTGACGGCAATCGGATGACCGATGCGGCGGCATATGCCGGTGCTGAGGTGATTCGTTTTGTTGGTTCGATTCGCGGGGCGGGCGGGTGCGGCGATTCTGGATAGCAGGAGCCCTGTGTCTGGCGCTTTCGGGCGTGCCGGCGCATGCGCGCGACAAGGCGGCCAGCGCGCCAGGCGTTTCCGTGCTGGGCGTTTCCACGCCGTCCTGGGCCGGCTTCTATTTCGGCCCGACGCTCGGCTGGACCTTCGCTTCCGCGCAAGGCGACTACGCCGGCTTCGTGCCGCCGCCCGCGGCGCCCCCGATGATCTATTACCCGTTCGATCTCAATCCGGGCGGCGGGTCTCTCGGCGGGCAGCTCGGCTACAATGTCCAGTTCGGCGCATGGGTGTTCGGCCTTGAAGGCGACTGGAGCTGGGTTTTCAACGCCAGCGACCGCGGTTTCGATCCCGGCGGATCGGGCCGCTATGACGACGTAACCCTGATCTGGACCGGCCACGCGCGCGGGCGGATCGGATATCTGTTCAGTCAGTATCTCTTTTTCTTTTCCGGCGGAGCGGCCTTCGCCGGAACGCAAGCCGCGCATTACGCGCCGTCCAATGCCGGCGGCTCGAGCTGGTACGATACGCGCCTGTTGACCGGCTATTCGCTCGGGGGCGGGATCGAAACCTTCCTGATGGGCAACTGGATTTTCCGGGTCGAGTATCTGCACGACCATTTCGGCAGCGAACACTACGACTGGGTCGCGGGCAGCCGCTATTCCAATTCGGATCTCACGCTCGATACCGTGCGGATATCCTTCGTGTTCCGGCAATAAAGCATCGCGTTCCGATCCGATTGGATCGGAACACGGTCTGGCTTTCAGAATTCGACAATCTTGCCGTCGTCCGCGGTTTCCAGATCGACCAAGGACAACCGGGACAGCATGTCGTCGCTCATATGCGTCAGGATCACCCTCTTCGCATCGATCGCGGCAAGATGCTCGCGCAAGACCGAAAGCGACAGATGCGCGCGGCGCGGTTTGCCGAAGGTGTAGCATTCGCTGATAAAGAGATCCGCGCCGCGCGCGGCCTCGATCAGCGCGTCGGTCCATTCGGTATCGCCGGAATAGCAGATGGTCTTTCCCTCAGCCTCGATGCGGTAGGCAAGGCAGGGGCCGGCCCTGTCGTCATGGCGCACCGCAAACGGCGTCACGCGCAGATCGCCGACGGCATTCGGCTTGCCGATCTCGACCTCTTGCAACGTGAGCGCAAACGGCAAAGTCCGTTCGCCCGGAAAGTTGGCGGCGAACAGGCGTTCGTACCAGCCGGGCAGGCCGGGCGGACCCGCGATCAGCAACGGCGCGGTTCGTTTCGCTATCAATTGCGCGTCGAGCACGAAAAACGGAATGCCGCCGAAATGATCGGCGTGAAAATGCGTGACCAGGATCGTGGCGATCGCATTGCGGTCGACGCCCGCCTTCTTCAGCGCGATCAGCGAGGACGCGCCGCAATCGATCAGCGCGTTGGTGCGCGCGCCGGTGAGGTGAAAGCAGGTGTTGAAGCGTCCGCCCGAACCGAAGGCATCGCCGGAGCCGATGAATTGCAGCCGCATGTCAGAGCGCTTCTCGTTTGGCGGGACGCATGAACACTCCGTCCGGAGATAATC
>CAMDXM010000244.1 GCA_945878025.1 Pseudorhodoplanes sinuspersici
GCCGACGTCGAATTCGAGCGCAACGGCATTGCGCATCGCAGCCGTCGCGGCTTCGATCGCAGCATCCGCGATCAGCGCTCGTCCGAGATTCGTATGCAGGATCGTGCCCGTCAGATTGAAGACCGGACGGAGGCTCGAGCGGTCCTGCACTTCGAGCCGGGCAAACGCCAAGGCGGCAACCTGCTGCGAATCGACTGAGGCTGTTTTCGCGGCGCGGGCATCGGCGAGCGTCGTGCGAATGGCGCCGACGACGGCGGATCGGCCAAAGCGATCGATAGCCGTAAGCGCGGCTCCGGCGTTGAGCACCTCATCGACGGAGGGGAGTTTCCGGAGTTCGCTGGCTTGAGCGCGCGACATGGCCGGGCGTCTCAATAACCCAACAGGAACGGATTGAAGGCGCCGCGCCTGTAGCCAGCCTCTCGCACCAGAAGGTCGAGGCCGAGCGTCGCGACATCGTCGGCGACCGGTTCGAGCTTCGGATCCTTCTGCTGGTGAAGGATTTTGACATAGCTGCGGCATTCCTCGCAGGTTTCGGCCTGCACGTTTTCGTCGCCGCCTTCCATCACCTTATAGCCGATGCCCTTTGTGGAGCCGCAGACCGCGCAGCGAATGCGCACATAATGCCACCAGGTCTCGCATAGCGAGCACGCGCAGAAGCGCGTATTAGCCGCCTGATGCCAGCCGACAATCACACTCGCAACCGGCGGCCCGCCGCATGACGGACAGGCGGCGTCGCCGACGGGCACGAGTTTCGACGCGTCGAGTTGCGCGGCCACGCGGGAGAAATGGACCTGAAGCGCCGCCGCGACAAAGACGTGGCTTGCCAGCGTTTCGACCGGAATGGAATCGGACAAGACGGCGCGGACCATGCCGTCGCGCACCGTCACATCGGCCTTGCGTGCGGCATTGAGAGCATCGCGCGCAGCGTCCGGCATTTCGATATCCGCGGACAATGCAAACAGCCGATCGAGCGCCGTCTCGAATGCGGGCTCGATCACAAAGCGGTTACGGTCCAGCGGCGGCATGTTGAACTGCCGGGCCCGCTCGCGGGCGTCTTCCGGCGGAAGATCCGGCGCCGGCAAGCCGTCCTGGATCGCGTGCTGAACGACGGCCAGACCGGACAGGAAATTCAGGTAAGGGCCGAGTTCATGCGTCTGCGCCAATTCGCGCAGCCGTTCGGACCTGTTTGCGAAAACTGTGCCTGGATCGGGGAGCCGAGCGAAAGGAGGAGTAGCGATCTCCCCGATCGGAACCGGATCATGGCGCGGGGCGCCAATTTTACTCATATTCGAACCTCACGAACCCTCCGGGCCACGTGCAGTGTGGCGCCGCGCCCGCCCGGAAGCGGGCGCGGCCCTTTTTCAACGTTTGCTTGTCACCAATTCACGTAACCATTTGCGGTGATGGCGCCAAGCCCATCCACCCGTCACCTGGCCGCGTGTCATCGCACTGATGGTGCCGCGCACCCAGATCGCCGCATAAACATGGACGATCCATACGCAGATGATAACGACCGCCGCGACGGCGTGAATGAGAACCGCGACCCGTTTCTGATCAATTGTCGTGTACTCGGAGAAGTACTGATCCCAGATCGCGAATCCGCTGCTGATCAGAATGACGATCAGGATCGACATCAACCAGAACACCATCTTCTGGCCGGCATTATACTTGCCGACTTCGGGCAGATTCTCATCATGACCGGCAATCACGTCACGCAGTTTTGCCATCCAGGTGCCGTCTTCGCTCTTCCACAGGTTCAACCTCCAGAATCGGAGGAAGAGCCCGACGAAGGCGAAGAACAAGACAACGCCGATCCATGGATGGATCATGCGCGTGAGCCCGCCACCGCCAAACAGACCCGTGAGGAAGAACAGGCTCGGATGGAACAAAGCCAAGCCGGATAAGGCGAGGAGCACAAGGCTCGTCGCCGTTATCCAGTGGTTGACCCGCGCAGCCGCAGTGTACCGGTCGACGGTGACGGGGTTACCCCGATGGACCTCGTCACCAGGTGCGATTTCAGAAGTTTTCATCGCGAACCACCTTCCGCCAGCCGCTTGGCATTCTGCTCATCCTCGCTCGAAACCCTGTTCGGTCCCGAGACGACGTGATGCAGCAAGCCGATCGCGGCAAATGCGCCGATTGCGGCAAGGCCTGCGTATTTTGTCAGGCCCTTCCAGATTTCAACGATCGGGCTGATCGTCGGGTTCTTCGCCAGACCGGAATAAAGCTGAGGCTGGTCCGCGTGATGCAGCACATACATGACGTGCGTGCCGCCAACGCCGGGGGGATCATAAAGGCCCGCATTCTTGTATCCGCGGGATTTGAGATCCTTGATGCGCCCATCGGCGTGCTTCTTCATCTCCTCCTTGGTGCCGAACACGATGGCTTGCGTCGGGCAGGCCTTGGCGCATGCCGGACCCTGACCAACAGCCACGCGGTCGGAACACAAGGAACACTTGTAGGCCTTGGCATCGACCTTGGAGATGCGCGGGATGTTGAACGGACATCCCTTCACGCAATAGCCGCAACCAATGCAGTTCTCGCGCACGAAGTCGACGATACCGTTCGTGTATTGAACGATAGCGCCAGGCGCCGGGCACGCCTTGAGGCAGCCCGGATCCTCGCAATGCATGCAGCCGTCCTTGCGGATCAGCCACTCGAGATTGTTGGTCTCCGGATTGACCCACTCGTTAAAGCGCATCACCGTCCAGCTTGCGGGCGTCAGGTCCAGCGGGTTGTCGTAAACACCGTGATTGACGCCGATTTCTTCCCGCAAGTCATTCCATTCGAGACACGCAGTCTGACACGCCTTGCAACCGATGCATTTCGAAACATCGATCAGCTTGGCGACTTCAGTCTGGCGTTGTGCCGGCGGCGTCACACTGGACGCCGACCGGCGCATCAAGTCCTGCTCCCCGAATTTCGGGGTCGCAGGCTTGGTGGAGGGATTCGGAATTGGAGGAAACATTGCCAATCTCCCTTATGCCACCGGGCCCGCGAGGGCCTCGATATCGACCAGAAACGCCTTGTATTCCGGCGTCTCGATATTGGCGTCGCCAACATAGGGCGTGAGCATATTCGGCCCGAACCCTTTCTTGGCAGCGCCGGTGAAGCCCCAATGCAACGGAATGCCGACGATATGAACCGTCTTCCCGTCGCATTGCAGGGGAACGATGCGCTTGGTGACCACGGCTTTCGCCTTGATCGATCCGCGCTTTGACCAGACCCGGACCCATCCGCCGGACTTGACGCCCTTTTCCTTCGCGAGCTGTTCCGAAATCTCGACGAAGAATTCAGGCTGCATGGCAGCGTTTGACTGCACATGCTTGGTCCAGAAGTGGAAGTGCTCGGTGAGCCGATAGGAGGTCGCCGCGTACGGGAACTCCTTCGAATCTCCGAACTGCTCCATGTCGCCCTTGAACACACGGGCCACCGGATTGCCGCGAACCTTCGGCGCCACCGGATTTGCAATCGGCGACTCGAACGGCTCGTAGTGTACCGGGAACGGTCCGTCGCGCAGCATGCCACGGGTGAACAGACGCGCTGTTCCTTCCGGGTTCATGATGAAGGGACCAACCACATCGGGTTTGGCGCCCGGAGCGATGTCCGGAACGTCGTAGCCCGCCCATTTGGCGCCGTCCCATTCGATCAGCTTGCGGCTCGGATCCCACGCCTTGCCGTTGATGTCGGCGGAAGCGCGATTGTACAGGATGCGGCGATTGGCCGGCCACGAGTAAGCCCATTTGGAATAGGCGCCCGTTTCGTCCGGATCGCTGTTGTCGCGGCGGGCCATGTTGTTGCCCGCCGGGTTGAAGCAGCCGGAATAGATCCAGCATCCGCAAGCAGTGCTGCCGTCGTCGCGCAACGTGGCGAAGTTGACAACCTGCTTGCCCTTTTCGAGCAGCACCTTCGTGGAATCGCTCGGATCGGTGACCGTTTCCAGTACCTTGCCGCTCAACTCCTTGGCGAGCTCTTCAGGCGTTGGTTCGCCGGCATTCTTGTATTGCCAATCCAGTTTGAGGATCGGGTCCGCGAATGCCCCGCCCTCTTTCTGGTACAACGCCTTCAGACGCAGATGGATCTGCGCCATGATCCAGGTGTCGGCCTTTGCTTCGGCCGGAGGCGTGCCACCCGCCCAATGCCATTGCAGCCAACGGCCGGAATTCGTCGTTGAGCCTTCGTCCTCGGCAAAACAAGTCGATGGAAGCTGAATGACTTCGGTCTGAATCTTCGACGGATCGACGTCATTGAACTCGCCGTGGTTCTCCCAGAAGCGCGCCGTCTCAGTTTCAAGCGGGTCCATCGTGACCAGGAACTTGAGCTTGGACAGGCCGGCGGTCAGCTTCTTCTTGTTCGGGAACGACATCAGGGGATTGAAGCCCTGACAGAAGTATCCGTTCATTTTGCCTTGGTGCATGAGCTCGAAAGCCCGCAGCACGTCGTAAGCCGGAACGTCGAGTTTCGGCAGATAGTCGTAAGCGAAGCTGTTCTCGGCCGTCGCGGCCGATCCCCACATCGCCTTCTGGAAGCTCACGAAGAACTTCTTGTAGTTCTGCCAGTAACTCATCTGGTTCGGCCGCAGCGGCTTGAAGCCGCGGCTCGACATGTACGTGTCGAACGACGTTTCCCGTTCCGTCGGGATCGTCAGATATCCCGGGATCAGGTTGGACATGAGGCCGATGTCGGTCAGACCCTGGATGTTGGAGTGACCGCGCAGAGCGTTCATGCCGCCGCCACGCACACCGATATTGCCAAGGATGAGCTGCAACATCGCCATGCAGCGGATGTTCTGCGAACCCTTGGAATGCTGCGTCCAACCCAACGCGTACATCGACGTCATGGTCTTATTTTTCGCCGAGGTTTCCGCGATCATCTCGCAGACCTTGACGAACTTGTCCTTCGGCGTGCCGCAGATGCGCGACACCATGTCGGGCGTGTATTGCGCGACGTGAGCTTTCAGCAGATTCCAGACGCAACGCGGATTCTGCAGCGTATCGTCGGCCACCACAAATCCGTCGGGACCGAGTTCAATATCCCAGGTCGAACGGTTGTAGTCGCGTTTTGATTCGTCGTAGCCGGTGAACAGGCCGTCCTTATAGGTGAAGCCTTCTTTCACAAGATACGGCGCATTCGTGAACGTCTTGACGTAGTCCCACTGCACCTTGTCGTTCTGCATGCAATAGTTGATCACGCCGAGCAGGAACGCGATGTCCGTGCCCTGGCGGATCGGCGCATACATGTCCGACACCGCGGCCGAACGCGTATAGCGCGGGTCGACGACGACCAGCTTCGCGCCGCGATTGGCCTTCGCTTCCGTAACCCATTTGAAGCCGCAGGGATGAGCCTCTGCAGCGTTACCACCCATAATAACGACGAGATCCGTGTTCTTGATATCCGTCCACGAATTCGTCATCGCACCGCGACCAAACGTTGGGCCCAAACTGGACACCGTGGGGCCGTGTCAGACCCGCGCTTGGTTATCGAATACGAGCATCCCGGCGCTGCGCACGACCTTGTAGGTCGCCCAGGCCGTTTCATTGGTGGTTGCCGACGCCGCGAGGAAACCGGTGGATACCCAGCGGTTCACCGTCGTGCCGTCGTTGTTCTTGGCGATGAAGTTCTTGTCGCGATCATCCTTCATCAGGC
>CAMDXM010000245.1 GCA_945878025.1 Pseudorhodoplanes sinuspersici
TGATCGTCTCGCGCAGCCGCGGCTCCGCGATCCGCGCGCTGGCGCTGGCCCTGCTCGTGCTGGCGCTCGCCAATCCGTCCTTCACCCGCGAGGACCGCGATCCGATCCCCTCGGTCGCGGCCATCGTCATCGACAAGAGCCCGAGCCAGAATTTCGGCGAACGCGGCAAGCAAACCGAAGAAGCCCGCGCAACATTGACCGAACGCCTCGGACGAATTCCCGGCCTCGAAGTGCGCGTCGCCGAAGCCGGACAGGCCGATGGCGAGACCGACGGCACGCGGCTGTTCAATGCGCTCGGCGCGGTATTCGCGGACGTGCCGCCGGACCGCATCGCCGGCGCCTTCTTCATCACCGACGGCCGTGTGCATGACGTTCCCGCCGACGCCGCGGCGCTCGGCTTCAGCGCGCCCGTGCATGCGCTCATCACCGGACAGGCGAACGAGCGCGACCGCCGCGTGGTGCTGACCTCCGCGCCGCGCTTCGGCATCGTCGGGCAGTCGCAAGTGGTCGCCTTCCGCGTCGAGGATCAGGGGCCCTCGGGCGGACCGGTGCGCGTCACCGTGCGCCGCGACGGCGAGGAGATCGACAGCCGCAACGTCGTGCCGGGCCAGAATGTGCGCGTGCAGATCCAGATTCCGCATGCCGGCGCCAATATCGTGGAGATCGAAGCCTCGCCGATGGAAGGCGAGCTCACGCCGGTCAACAACCGCGCCGTGGTCTCGATCGATGGCGTGCGCGACAAGCTGCGCGTGCTGCTCGTCTCCGGCGAGCCGCATGCGGGAGAGCGCACCTGGCGCAATCTGCTCAAATCCGACGCCTCGGTCGACCTCGTGCATTTCACGATTTTGCGTCCGCCGGAAAAGCAGGACGGCACGCCGATTAACGAACTCTCGCTCATCGCCTTCCCGACGCGCGAATTGTTCCAGCAGAAGATCGGCGAGTTTCATCTCATCATCTTCGACCGTTACGCGCGCCAAGGCGTGCTGCCGATCATCTATTTCGACAACATCGCAAAATATGTGCGCGAGGGCGGCGCGGTGCTGATCGCGGCCGGCCCGGATTATGCGAGCGCGACATCATTATGGCGGACTCCGCTCGACGCCATCCTGCCGGCCGAACCCGAAGGCAGCATGACCGAACAGGCTTTCCATCCGCGCCTCTCCGCGCTCGGCAAGCGCCATCCGGTGACGCGCGCGCTCGAAGGCTCGGCGGAAGAGCCGCCGCATTGGAGCCGCTGGTTCCGCCTCGTGAACACGAAAAACAACAACGGCACTTCGGTGCTGGAAGGGCCGGACGGAAAACCCGCGCTCGTTCTTGCGCGCGAGGGCGAAGGGCGCGTGGCGCTCCTTCTCTCCGATCACATCTGGCTATGGGCGCGCGGCTATGAAGGCGGCGGACCCCACATCGATCTTCTGCGCCGGCTGTCGCATTGGCTGATGAAACAGCCCGATCTTGAGGAAGAAGCTTTGCGGCTGTTCGCGCGCGGACGCGAGCTTGCGATCGAGCGCCAGACCATGGCGGAAAGTGTCGGCGAGGTAACCGTCACGACGCCGTCGGGTACGACGCGAACCGTCGCGCTCACCGCTTCGGAACCCGGATTGTGGCGCGGCTCGACGCCCGCGGGCGAGCTCGGCCTCTGGCGCGCAACCGACGGCAAGCTGACAACGCTGGTCAATGTCGGGCCGGCCAATCCGCGCGAATTCGCCGAAGTCACCTCCACCCGGAATGTGATGCAGCCGCTCGCCAACGCGACCGGCGGCGACGCCGTGCGTCTCGACGACGGCAACGGGCTGCGCGTGCCGCGCGTGGTCGCCGTGCGCTCGAGCGAAACCTTCAAGGGTGACGACTGGCTGGGCCTGAAGATGCGCGACGCCAGCGTGGTGCGCGGCATCGGCGTCTTGCCGGTGTTTGCCGGATTGCTTGGGTTGTTGCTGCTGGTGGGCGCGCTGGCGGCGACCTGGGCGAGAGAGGGGCGCTGATCTTTCTTCCCCCTCCCCCACGGGGTGAGGGTGGCCGCCGAAGACGGTTGCAGAGTTTCAATTCCGCTACAATAACCGCGATAATCCCGATATTTTCCGGGCTGCGATAGCAGGATGCTGAGGCGCAAAAACAATCACGGAAGCACACTCCGCGGGGCGGGTAACGAATGCGGGTAAGAATTTATATTCCCGAGATTTTTGTCGGCGTGTTTTTGACTGTTGCCGTTTTTGCAATTGGGTTGGTCGCTGGATCATCGCGTCACCAACCAGCCGATTCCATGCCCAATGCAAGCGCCCAACAGATAGAGGCAAAGGGGAAACCAGAGCCATTTAGTGTCGATTGGTTTACTCACGACGCGGCGGGATACTTCACGGCTCTGCTGTTCCTCATCGGGGGAGCGCAGGCCTGTCTTTTCGTTTGGCAATTGATATTGATACGTCGCGGCCTCAAACCCGCCGAAGCCGCCGCCAATGCCGCCCTCGAATCTGCCAATCATTTGAGAACTACCGAACGCGCTTATGTGCGAATGTCTCACAGGGAGCCTGGCATCGACCCGGCTAGCAAAAAGGTCGAGATCCAGATCAAGAATAAGGGCAGCACGCCTGCCAAGATTATGGGCGTTAGGTTGGGTTGGGTCGTTGTCGATGCCGGGGAAACGCTCCCAACTGTCACACCATATGAACGGACAGAAGATCACCCGTCGGCTCAAGCCTTCCTGCACGCCGATAGTGATTTTTCTGTCCGTCGAGGATTGGAAATCCCAGACTCCATATGGGTTGACATAACCAGCGAGCAAAAAACTCTCTACGTCATCGGTCTGGTCGAATACGTAGATATGTTCGACGTGTGGCACCGCGCAGGCTATGCGAGGCGATACGCCCATGGCCGCGTCAAGAATAATCTGCCCTTCGTTTCTGAGGGTGGCTACAACTACGACATCATGATTTCGGCCAGTGAACGCCTAACCGGCAGATAACGAAATCAGTCCCGGCAACCGTCTTCAGGGGAGGGATGAAGAAATCTACGCCGCGTAATCCCAGTTCGGCATGATTGCGCCACTGACACCCTCGAACGCGCCGTCGGCCAATTCGGCGACGAGCAGACGCCCGGGATCGACCGGGCCCGGCATGCTGGCGCGGCCTTTCGGAATGCGCTTGAAGCCGAGCGGCCCGTAATAGGGCTCGTCGCCGACCAGCACCACAAGCGTCTCGCCCTTCTTCCTCGCCTCTTCCAGCGCACGCGCGATCAGCGCCTTGGCGATGCCGCGGCCACGGAACGGCGGCTCGACCGTGAGCGGACCGAGCAGCATGCCCGTTGCTTCGCCGATCCGCACGGGAGACAGCCGGACGGAGCCGACCAGCAGCGTGCCGATGCGCGCGGTGAAGGACAAGGCGAGCAGATGCGTCACGCCCTCGCGGATGCGGAAGGCCGTGCGCGCATAGCGCCCGGGGCCGAAGGTGCGCTCATGCAGGCGCTCGATCGCCACTTCGTCGTCGGGCGTTTCGGGCAGGATGGTGATGGAGAGATCTGTCATGCCGATGGCGCTCTAGCATCCGGGCGCGGGGGCGTCCATTGGGCGTCCATCCGGGCCGATGACATCGCCCATCGACCGTCATGGCCGGACTTGTTCCGGCCATCCACGTCTTGCTTTCTTTTCGCGGCAACCAAAGGCGTGGATGGCACCGGAAGTCGGGCAGGCCCGACTTCCGCATAGCTAAGTGTCGCAAGTCGGGTAAACCCGACTTGCGATGATAAACCCGGCCATGACGACGCATTTACTACCAAAGCTCCGGAACGGCCTTCCCCTCCAGCACTTCGGCGATGCGGGCGCGGGTTCCGGCCGTGGTCCCCTCCGGCAGCGCATCGGGCGAAAAGAATCCGTGATCGACGATCTCGAAGTTGCGGCGCGGCGGCGCGGGCTGGCGGAAATCCTCAACCACGAACACGGCCACATGGTCTCGCCGGGAGATGCTGGCGTTGAAATAGACCGCGAACAGGCGCGGCGTGCCTGCGATCTCGATATTGCCCTCCTCGCGCAATTCGCGCGCGAGCGCCGTAAGCATCGTCTCGCCGGGCTCGACGCCGCCGCCCGGCAGATGCCAGCCGGACACATAGGAATGCTTCACCAGGAACACCCGGCCCTCGCCGTCGCGCACCAGCGCGCGCACCCCGAGCGTCGCGGCGCGCGCGAAGCGCCAATAGAAATGCAGGAGCCTGCGGGTCACCGGCTCCGCGAAACGAACAAGCGCTGGTAACGTGCCCTTCACCGAAAGCGTCCGCTCCGCTTTGCAAACGAATCTTGCGCTATAGTCTCGTGTGGCGGTTCAGAAGTTTCCTCCACGCGCGCGGCGAGTCCGTCGAGGAAACTTCTGAACCAAAGCCACACTAGTGTGGTGGTTCAGAAATTCCCTTCATTCTCGCCGCGAGTTCGTCAAGGGAATTTCTGGACCAAAACCACACTAGAATCATAATGTTGCTAGTGTCCTTCGATTCCGAAGTTCGCTTACGAAGGCGCCGCGGAATGAAGCGAACTTCGGAATCGGGACACTAGAGTTATGAGTCGCTAATGTCCCTTGGAATCCGAAGTTCGCTACCAAGGGCGCTGCGAATGAATGCGAACTTCGGATTTGGGACATTAGCTGGATGACCGTTCTCGCGCATCTTTCCGATCCGCATATCGGCCCGCTGCCGCGGCCGTATATGCGCGAATTGTTCGGCAAGCGGGCGCTCGGCTTCATCAACTGGCACCGGCGGCGGAAGGCCATCCACCGCATGGACACGCTGACCGATCTCGTCGCCGACCTGAAAGCGCAGGCGCCGGACCAGATCGCGCTCACCGGCGACCTCGTCAACATCGCGCTGCCGGCGGAATTCCTCAACACGCGCGCCTTCCTGCATGCGCTCGGCCAGCCCTCGGAGGTCGCCGTGGTGCCCGGCAACCACGATCTCTATGTGCGGCGCGCGGCGGCTGCCGGCGGCGAGCATTGGGGCGCGTATATGCGCGGCGATGCCGGCGAGAGCTTTCCTTATTTGCGGCGGCGCGGCCCGCTTGCATTGATCGGATTGTCGAGCGCGGTCCCGACCGCGCCTTTCATGGCGACCGGCAAGCTCGGCGCGCGGCAGATCGAGGATTTTCGCGTGCTGCTCGCGACGCTGAAGGCCGAGGATCTGTTTCGCGTGGTGATGATTCACCATCCGCCGTCGCGCAAGCCCGGCGACCGCTTCAAATACCTGATCGACACGCAGGCCTTCGCAAACGTGCTGCGCGAGCACGGCGCGGATCTGGTGCTGCACGGCCACGACCATGTGCATTCGGTGGTTTATCTCGAGGGCCCCGGCGGCGCGAAAGTGCCGATGGCGGGCGTGCCCTCCGCGTCGGCGTCGGCGGGGCATGGCGATCTCGCCGCCTATAATCTTTACACAATCGAAAAAACCGGCAATGGCTGGCAATGCGAAGCGGTGACGCGCGGCTTCCGGCGCGACCGCGGCGGCGTCACCGAGATTGCGAGACGGGTGCTGTGACGACGTGCACCACTCTCACTCCTCATCCTGAGGAGCGCGAAGCGCGTCTTTTTCTTCTCCCCCCCCCGCGTGCGGGGGAGGGAGGCCGAGCGAAGCGAGGCGGGGGGGGGAGAAG
>CAMDXM010000246.1 GCA_945878025.1 Pseudorhodoplanes sinuspersici
CCAATGGCGGCGTCGAGGTTTTCGCGCTTTGCGAAAAAAAGGAAACGACCGCGGACACGCCAGCGCGGCGCGCGCTTCGCGAAGAGATCTATTCCGAAAAATTCAAGGAACACGCCCTGCGTTATATGAAGGAGTTGCGGAAAGGCGCGATGATCGAGTATCGGGAGCAATAAGGGCATCATGCTCCAGCCTGCCCCGCGCCCTCATGCGCTCCCTTTGGCGCTGACCCTGGGTGAGCCGGCCGGGATCGGGCCGGATATCGCGTTGCGCGCGTTCGCGTCGCGCAAGGAAAAGACGATACCCCCCTTCTACATCGTGGCCGATCCGCAATTCATGGCCGAACGCGCCCGGCTCCTGGGTCTCGACGTCGCCATTGCCGCTGCCGAGCCGGAAGACGCGATCGCGACATTTGCCCACTCCCTTCCGGTGGCGGCGCTCGACATGCGCATCACGGCCATGCCGGGGACACCCGACGGATCAAGTGCGCTCGCCGCGATCGCTGCGATCAAGCGGGCCACCGCCGACGTGGTCGAGGGCCGCGCCGCCGCCATCGTCACCAATCCCGTTTCGAAAGACGTCCTCTATCGGTCAGGCTTCGCCGATCCCGGACATACCGAGTATCTGGCGCGGATAGCCCGGGAGCATACCGGCACGCCCGTCATGCCGGTGATGATGCTGTGGTGCGATGAACTCATGGCCATTCCGGTCACCATCCATATTCCGCTCGCGGACGTACCCGGCCGGCTCACGACGCCGCTGATCGTCGAAACCGCGCGTGTCGCGGTCCGCGATCTGACGCGGCGCTTTGGCATCGCGCGGCCGCGCCTCGTCGTCGCCGGGCTCAATCCGCATGCCGGCGAAAATGGCGCTATCGGCAACGAGGAAGCAACGATCATCAAGCCCGCGATCGATATCCTCCGGGCCGAAGGCATCGACGTCGCGGGGCCGCAATCCGCGGACACGCTTTTTCATCCGCAGGCGCGCGCGGCTTACGACGTCGCATTGTGCATGTACCACGATCAGGCGCTGATCCCGGTCAAGACGCTGGCCTTCGACCGCGCCGTCAATGTCACGCTCGGCCTGCCGTTCATCCGCACATCGCCCGACCACGGAACCGCGTTCGACATCGCGGGGACCGGCCGCGCCGGTCCCGGCAGCCTGATCGCGGCTCTGCGGCTTGCCGCGCGGCTCGCCGCCCAGTCCGCGGACGCACCCACCTCGCATATTTGATGAGCCAGATCGACGATCTTCCGCCGCTGCGCGACGTCATCCGCAAGCATGACCTCGCCGCCAGGAAGTCGCTGGGCCAGAATTTCCTTCTCGATCTCAACCTCACCATGCGCATCGCGCGCGCGGCCGGTCCGTACGACGACGTCACGGTTGTCGAAGTCGGCCCTGGCCCCGGCGGGTTGACCCGCGCATTGCTGTCGGCAGGCGCAATGCATGTGATCGCAATCGAGCGCGACAGCCGCGCGATCGCCGCGCTCAACGAAATATCCGGCCGCTATCCGGGACGGCTCACCGTCATCGAAGACGACGCGCTGACATTCGATCCGCGGCCTTTGCTGCAAGGACGGCGCGCTCGGATCGTCGCCAACCTGCCCTACAACATCGCGACGCCGCTCTTGATTTCCTGGCTGACCGCCGAGCCTTGGCCGCCCTGGTACGACCGGCTGGTGCTGATGTTCCAGCGCGAAGTCGCCGAGCGCATCGCCGCTTCGCCCGGCTCGAAAGCCTATGGCCGCCTGTCCGTGCTCACGCAATGGCGCATGTCGCCGAAAATCCTGTTCGATATTTCGCCGAAGGCGTTCATGCCGCAGCCGAAGGTGACGTCGTCGCTGGTCGAATTCCTGCCGCGCCCGGACCCGCTGCCCTGCGACCGCCGTGCGCTCGAAAAGGTGACCGAAGCCGCCTTCGGACAGCGCCGCAAAATGCTCCGGCAGAGCCTGAAATATCTTGGCCGCGATCCAGCCGAACTGCTGGAACAATCCGGAATCGCAGGCACCGCGCGCGCGGAGGAAATTCCGGTGGAAGGCTTTGTCCGCATGGCGCGCCTGTATGCGGCCCGTTTACCCTCGTCCTGAGGAGCGCAGCCTAGCTGCGCGCCTTGAAGGACGAGGCCTCATGGTTCGAGACGCCGCGAGGACGCGGCACCTCGCCATGCGGATCAAAAACGAACTCCAGAGCATTTTCCGGCGAAGTGGAAACCGGTTCGCCGCAGAAAATGCGACAAATAAAAGGAATCTAGACTGTGCTCCGATTCAATCGAATCGGAACACAGTCTAGGGCGCGATCCTTCGCAAATCCGCGAGCAGGCCTTCGATGAATTTCTCGATATCCTGCTGGCGGACGCGCTTGAGCCGTTCCGCGGTCAGCACGGCGCGCAGGCGCGTCAGGCTTTCCCCCAGATCGTGGTTCACCAGCACGTAGTCGTATTCCATCCAGTGCGGAATTTCCTCGAGCGCGTTGCGCAGCCTGCGATTCACCGTCTCAGGCGTGTCCTCGGCCCGGCGTACAAGCCGGCCTTTCAACTCCTCCGCAGTCGGCGGCAGGACGAACACGCTGACGACGTCGGAACGCACCTTGTCGTAAAGCTGAAGCGTGCCCTGCCAGTCGATGTCGAAAAGGACGTCGCGCCCTTCATTGAGCGCGCGCTCGACCGGCTCGCGCGGCGTGCCGTAGAAATTGCCGTGCACCTCGGCCCATTCCAGCAATTCGCCGGCGTCACGCAGGATTTCGAAATCCCGTTTGGAAATGAACCGGTAATGCACGTTTTCGATCTCGCTCGGGCGGCGCGGACGCGTCGTCACCGAAATCGACAAGTTGACTTTCTTTTCCTCGCCCAGAAGCGCGCGGGTCAGCGTGGTCTTTCCGGCGCCGGAGGGCGACGACACGACCAGCATGATTCCCCTGCGGGATATTTCGGGCGGCGCGGTCATTCGAGATTCTGCACCTGTTCGCGGAATTGCTCGACGACGGATTTCAGCTCCAAGCCGATATTGGTCAACTCCACGTCGTTCGACTTGGAGCACAGCGTGTTGGTTTCGCGGTTGAGTTCCTGCGACAGAAAATCGAGCCGCCGCCCAACGGCGCCGCCGCCCGCCAGAAGCTTGCGTGCCTGCGCCACATGCGCCGCGAGCCGGTCGAGTTCTTCGCGGATGTCGGCCTTGGTTGCGATCAGGATCGCCTCCTGATGCAGCCGGTCCGAATCGAATCTGCTCGATGCGTCGAGCAGGACGGCGATCTGTTCGGCGATTTTCTTCCTGATCGCCTCCGGCTGGCGTCCCGGCACTTTTTCCGCGCGTTCCGACAATTGCGCGATCTCGCCGAGCCGGCTAGCCAGGATTTTCTTGAGCGCGCCGCCCTCGTGCCGGCGCATGTCGGAAAGCCCGGACAAGGCTTGCGCGAAGCCCGCGACGATCGCGGCCTCGGCCGCGCGGCGCAAGTCCTCGCTTTCCTCCTCGTCGATGACCTCCACAACGCCCTTCAGCCCGAGCACGCCGTCGAGACGCGGACGTTCGGCGTCCACGCGGCCGGACAGGTTCTTGATGGCCGCGAGCACCGCCGCCAGCACCGGCTCGTTGATGCGGACCACCGGCGCCGCGCCTTCGCGAAGAACCGTCAGATTGGCATAGACATTCCCGCGCGACAGAGTCTCGGCCGCCTTTGCGCGCACCGGCACCTCGACCGCGTCCCAGCCGGGCGGAATGCGCAGGCGCAATTCCAGTCCCTTGGCGTTGACCGATTTCAATTCCCACGACCATGCATAGGTGCCGCTGACGCCGTGGCTGCGAGCGAATCCGGTCATGCTCGACAGCGCCATGATCTTTCGTGCCTGAAGTTGTTGAACGGGAATCGCGTGGAGACCTTAGAGCGCAATCCGGCGAAGTGGAACTGGCGTCCCGAATCTATTGCGGTTGCGCGCCGCTTTGGCCCTGAACCGAGGTGCGGGCTCCGGTATTCTGGGGATTGCGGGGCGCAGGCTTCGCCGCCGGCGCGGGAGCCGGCGCCGGCGCAGCGCTGGCGGCGGGTGCGGCCGGCGCGCCGCTGGCCGGAGCCTCTTTCTGGCCCTGCTCGATCGCGCGTAGCCGCGCGACATTCTTGTTATGCTGGTCCAAATTGTCGGCGAAGGCGTGTCCACCGGTGCCGTCGGCGACGAAAAAGAGTTCCTTGGTGCGCGCGGGGCTTGACGCGGCTTCAAGTGAAGCGCGTCCGGGATTGGCGATCGGACCCGGCGGCAAGCCCTGGATCACATATGTATTGTAGGGCGTCGGCTGCTCGATCTCGCTCTTCATGATCGGACGCCCGAGCGCGCCTTTTCCGCCGACCAGGCCATAGATGATCGTTGGATCGGATTGCAGGCGCATATTCTGCTTCAGGCGGTTCATGAACACGGCCGCGACGCGGGTGCGCTCTTCCGGCTTGCCGGTTTCCTTCTCGATGATGGAGGCCATGGTCACGAGTTGTTCCGGCGACTTGATCGGAAGATCGGCCACGCGGCGATCCCACACTTCCTTCACCACCCGCGCCTGCGCCTGCTGCATGCGCTGGATCATCTGTTCGCGCGTCATGCCGCGGGTGAATTTGTATGACTCGGGCAGCAGTGTGCCCTCGCGCGGAATTTCGCGGATATTTCCGGAGAGCACATTGTTCTCCAGAAGCCGCGCCACGATCTGCTCGGAGGTCAGACCTTCCGCGAGCGTCAATTGATGCTGGACGACCTTGCCTTCGATGATCGTCTCGGCGACGTCGCGCAGGCTGGCGCGTTTCGGAAATTGATATTCGCCGAATTTCAGATCCTCGCCGCGCGCTTTCAGAGCCAGCGCCCCGCCAATGAACACCCACGGATCGTTGATGACGCCTTCCCGCGCCAGCATTTCGGCGATGTCGCGCACGCCGCCGCGCGGGATATTGACGGTCTTGTCGGCCGCCAGCGGCCCGGGCGCATCGAAACGCTGCTTGCCCCAGAACACCACACCGCCGACGCCGAGCGTCAGCAGCAGAATGAGCGTGAAAATGGCGTTGCCGATGACCACGATCGGATGCTTCGCGCGCTTGGAGCGCTTCGGCGCCGCGAAGCGTTCCGGCTCAAGCGCGGCACGCGGGGACTTCGGCGTCATGCGTTGCGGGTCCAGGAGCGGAACGTTATGCGGAACATTGGATCCTTCGAATTGCTGCGGCGTCACCGGCGGATAGTGACCCGCGCCGGACGCCGACGCCGGTGGTCCATCGAAGCCGACCGGTTGCGCGGCCGCCGGATACGTTAGCCCTGGTCCTTCATTCCGTCGCGCGGCATTTTGCGGCGGAACAGGTGCATTGACCGCACGAGTTGGAGGATTTTGAGGCGGGTTCGCAGCCGCAGGGGCCGAATATCGCGGTTGCGGAGGCATCGGCGGTGACGCCGGCCGCGCCATTGCGGGCCGGGCGGGCGTCTGCGGAGATTGCACGGGCGGCGGCTGTTGAAAGTTCCGCGCGGGCGGCTGGGCCGGCGCAGGCGGTACAGGCTGTTGCGGCGCCGGTTGGCGCAACGCCGGATGCCTTTCGGCGCTTCCGGGAGCTGCCGCCGGACGCGAAGGAAAAGAAGGTTGC
>CAMDXM010000247.1 GCA_945878025.1 Pseudorhodoplanes sinuspersici
CGTAACCCCAGAAATTCCTTCAGCGCCGCCGCGGTGTCCTGCGCGTCTTTCTTGTCGGCCGCGGGTATCGCCCAGGCCGCCCCTTCTTTGGTGATCAGCATGGTGTTGCAGACCTCGATGCCGGACGCGCGATCGACGCCGGCGTCGACTTCGAAATTCGCCACGTCGGATAACGGCGCCTGCAACGGCTTGAGCTTGAACATCAACATCTTTCGTTGCATGTGCGCGGTGCCGGCGTCCTTGTCGAGCGTGAGCGTGGTCGAGCCGGATTGCAGGACGAGCCGCTTGGCGGTCTTTTCGGTGATGGGCATGGCAGTCCCCTTCGGTTTCCCCGCACGAAGAATAGCGCGCAAAAAGCGGTTTGTGGACTGCGGCGTCGCGGCGCAACCGGCGCGCCGGGACGCGCCGGCGGCGGGGGGTAAGGGTCATCCCGGACGCCAGGCTTAACCATCAGTTAACACATTCAATCGCATCCTCGAATCGGGACAAAGCGGAAGAGGATGGGGAAATGTCAGCCTATAGTCTTGCGGAAGAGAATTGTCCGGTCGGCGACCAGATGCTCGGCGACCTTTATCGCTCGCATGAGCGCGGCCTAGCCGACCTCGTTGCAACCGTCACCCCGGATGTGCGGGCCACGCTCGCGCTGTTCTGCTACCGCCGCGGCCACCTGCATTCCATGGGCCTCGCCATCGCCGCGAGCTGCACGGAAGAGGAGCTGGAGACTGCCGGCGGGCGCGTCGGCACGGCCTTGTTCGCGCTCTCGCGCGCAGCGCCGCAGCCGGCTCCGGTTTCTCCGCATATGTCGAACCGGCGCAAGATCACCCTGGCGAGCGGTCCGCTGCGCGCCCTGCCCCCGCTCGACGACGACACCGAAGGCTAGAGCATTTTCCGGCGAAGTGGAAACCGGTTCGCCGTAGAAAATGCGACAAATAGAAGGAATCTAGACTGCGTTCCGATTTTATCGAGTCGGAACACAGTCTAGAGCGATCCCGCACGATTTCGCTTATTGCCGTTTGTTGCAGGCGACCGCGCATTTCCGGTAATCGGCCGTACACGGCTTGACGCAGGCGCGCTGCGCGGATTTGCAGCCGCGCACGCATTTGCGGTCTCCCGCCTTGCACGCCGCCCGGCATTGCGTCACCGCATCGAAACACGGCGTCTGACAGAACTGGTCCTTGGCCATGCAATCGAGGATGCAGGCGGCCGGCTGCGCCCGCGCAAAGCCGGTCATCGCCAATACAACGACCAGCGCGATCAGAAACCTCGGCACGTTCCGCCCCCGTTATTTTTCCGGGATCAGGTTAGCAGAAAACGCCGCGGATCAAACGCAAGCCGGATGAACCTCACCAGGACGCCGGCATAAAGCGGCTCGCGGGCATCGACGAGGGCGCCTTGTCGCGGCCAAGAAGCTTGTCGCCCGCGGCGGCGAACCAGTCCTTGATATCGGTCACGGTCGCGACCGCCTTGTCCTTGATCTCTCCGGTGAATGCGCTCGCCTTCGCGACCGCGGCCTCGATCGGCCCGAGCGGTTCGGCAACCAGCGGGCCGCTTTCGCCGCCCGCGACCGGCACGATGTCGAGCGGCGCTCCGGACGCTGCCGGCTCAGGCTTCGGTCTCGGGACGGTCTTCGGGGGCGACGCGTCGGCGATGCGTTTCGTTTCCGCCGCGCGCTGCTCGGCCAGTTTCCGGGCCGCTTCCTCCGCCGCCGCCAGACGCGCCTGCTCGGCCGCGAGACGCGCTTGATCGAATGCATGGGCGTCCTCGGCCGCCTTCTGCTCGATTTCCGCCTGCTGCCGGTCCACCTGGTCGAGAATGCGGCCGTGCTCGTCGTGCAGGATGCGCATCGCTTCGCGCATGTCGACGCGCGCGATCGCAACCGGTTCGCTGCCGCTCGTCGCCGCGGAATTCCTGGACTCCTGCGCCGAAAGAAACGCCAGCGCGCAAGCCACGAGCGCCGCCGCCAGCGCCGGCCATTTCAACGCCGAAATGAAATCTCTCTGGTTTTGCATATCCTTGACGTCCCCCGCGCACGCCCCGTGCGCATCGGGCGGTGGAATGGCACTCCCGCAGGGCGAAACCGGGCCGCGAAAGCGGCATTCTCGCGGCATTCAACCGGCGGTAACTTGAGACCGGATGCCGGCCAGGCCGATGCCCATCATGCGGATGCGCGGACGCCGGATGAAACCGCAAGGGTGTCGCCTTCGTATCAGAATGGAAATCCTGATAGGATCGCGATCCAGAGATGGACTTCATGCACCGCCGTACATGCCTGACCTTGCTGGCCTCGGCGATCGTATCGCCTTCGACCGCCGGGCGCGCATGGGCGCAAACAGCCGGAATGACCCGCGTGACGGCTTACGCCTTTTCATTCAAGGCATTGAAGGATGGCGACATCCGCCTGTCGAATTATGTCGGCAAGCCGATCCTGGTGGTGAACACCGCCTCGCTCTGCGGATACACCCCGCAATAGACCGGGTTGCAGGCGCTGTGGACGCGCTATCGCGACAAGGGCCTGATGATCGTCGCCGCGCCGTCGAACGATTTCGGCGGGCAGGAGCCGGGCGGCGAAGCGGAGATCGAACACACCGCTCACCAATACGGAGTGAGCTTTCCGGTCGCGGACAAGGTTTCGGTGAAGGGTTCGCCGCCGCATCCCTTCTATAAATGGGCCGCGGCCGAGCGGCCGCTCGACACGCCGCGCTGGAATTTTCACAAATATCTGGTCGGGCGCGACGGGCATATCGCGGCGGTGTTCGCCACCGCCATCGAGCCGACCGATCCGCGCGTGATCGCGGCGATCGAAAGGGAACTTGCCGGGAGCTGATCCGGCCGGCCGTCGCGGCTGCCCCTTCTGGACACGCCCGCTTGGCCTTGACCGGGCGACAGCCACTTCAACCCGGCATCGCCACCCTACAAACCGGACGTTTCAGGCGCTTTAAGAAACTACGTTAAACCATTATTATAATGACGTAATTTCTCTGTTTTGAACCTGAAAAAGCGGTTCAACCCGGGCGTATCCGACGAACCACAGCTAACCATATTCCGGAATGTCGGGATCGTTCGCGGACGGGTTTCGTTGACTCTCTGGCCCCCTCGCGCTTCGATGAAAAATCGTCGTTAGTTCGAGCCCTTTTGGGGCTCAGTCGTACCTAGGGGAGGTCACCATGCGTGCGTCTTTTGCATGCGCATTATTCGCTTCGGCGTCCATCGCGGCTTCCGGCGCGGCACTCGCACAGAGCGCGTCGCCAAAAGCCGCCTGCGCCAATCCGGACGCGATCGGAGTTGCGCGCACCGTCGAAATCGACACCACGGGCGGCCCTGGTTTCGGTTTCGAGCATTTCCGCCAGCATGATTTCCTGCGCAACAAGGAAGTGGTGCTGACCTTCGACGACGGTCCGTGGCCGGAAAACACGCCGCGCGTTCTCGCCGCCCTCGCCGACCAATGCGCCAAGGCGGTCTTCTTCCCGATCGGCAAGCATGCGAGCTATTACCCGGAAATCCTCAAGAAGGTCGCCGAAGGCGGTCACACCATCGGCTCGCATACCTGGAGCCATGTCGATCTGTCGAAGAAAGGCATGACCGTCGAGGATGCAAAAGCCGAGATCGAAAAGGGCGTGAGCGCCGTGAAGATGGCCGTCGGCGGACCGACCGCGCCGTTCTTCCGCTTCCCGGCCCTTCGTCATCCGCCGGAACTGGTGACTTATGTCGGCGAGCGCAACATCGGAATCTGGTCGACGGACATGGATTCGTTCGACTTCACGATGCGCACGCCGGAGCGTGTCATCAAGAGCATCATGGCCAAGCTCGAGAAGCACGGCAAAGGCATCGTACTGATGCATGACTTCCAGCGCCACACCGCGGAAGCCCTTCCTGAATTGCTGAAACAGCTCAAGGCGGGCGGCTACAAGATCGTGCATGTGCGCACGAAGGAGCCGATCGCCTCGATCGCGATGTACGATGAAATGCTGATCAAGGAGCAGAAGCTCCCGACCGTCAGCCAGCGCCCGACCGCGAGCGTCGTGCGCGACGTCGTCGAATAAGATCGCTGACCGATTTGATCCGCTGAGCAGATAAGATCGCCGGGTCACCCCCGGCGATCTTCGTTTATGGAACGGTGCCAGGCGTGCCCTCCCCTTACCGCATCGAAGGCTTCGCCATCGTGTCGGCCGACGGCATGCTCGCGGACGCGGACGGCGTCATGCCGCCCGAACTCTTCATCGAGGGCGATCAGGCCTTTTTCGAACAGGGCCTCGATCAAGCCGCCGCCGTCATTCATGGGCGCAATTCGCAGGAGCAGCAGCCGCGCTCGGCGGAACGCCCGCGGCTGATCGCGACGCATAGCGTCGAGACGCTCGCCCCGCACCCATCGAATCCGAAGGCGCTACTCTGGAATCCGGCGGCGACACCGTTCGAGGACGGGTTGCGCGCACTCAGCGTAACCGGCGGCCGGATCGGCATCATCGGCGGCACCGGCATCTTCGGGCTGTTCCTGCCGCGTTACGATCTTTTCCATCTGTCGCGCGCCGGCCAAGTCCGGCTGCCCTCCGGCCGGCCGGTCTTCCCGCAGGTTCCCGCGCTCAGCCCCGACGACGTGCTGCGGCAATACGGTCTCAAGCCCGGACCCATCCACGTCTTCGACAGCGGCAAGGATGCGAGTCTTGTGACATGGAGCCGGAAATAGCGGAGCCGAAAATAGCGGAGCCGGAAATAACGTGGAAACGAGCAGAAATCACGTGACGATTCGGTAGAATCGGAGGAAGATTTAGTTGATCTCCGATTCGGTCACGCGGGCCGGCGGCGGTGCGGCCGACCCGACCTTTGTTCCTCCCGCGTGGCGTATCAAACTTAGGGGCGACCGAAAGGCCGCCCCTTTTTCATGTCTTCGAGGAGTTCCCGCCGCGCAATGCCGCAGCGACCCGGATCCCAAGCCCGGGACGGCATTCGCTCGATCGCGCCCTAGAGCATTTTCCGGCGAAGTGGAACCCGGTTCGCCGCAGAAAATGCGACAAATAAAAGGAATCTAGACTGTGTTCCGATTCAATTGAATCGGAACACAGTCTAGAGATGCGGCTCGGCCGTGTCACCGCCGCCCGGACGCCACGGGCCGATCACGAAGAACACCAGCAGCGCGCCGACGAGGGACAGGTTCTTGAGCGCATGCGCCATGTTGTTCATGCGGTCGCCGCCGGCCATGGTCCAGAAATCGTGGAACCAGTAGGTCGCCGCGACCGTGAACACGATCAGCGCAAGCGCTGCGACGCGCGTGCCGATATTGGCGGCGATCATCAGCCCGCCGGCGAGTTCGACCACGCCGGCCGCGACCGCCATCAATTGCGGCGTCGTCATGCCGGTCGCCCCTTCAAGCTGCGCGGCGAAGCTCGCGAGCTGCGCCGGAACGACGAGCTTCGGTCCGATCATCGCGGCGGTGGCGCCGATATCCATCAGCTTCTGCGCGCCCGACAGAACGAAGATCGCGACAAAGGCAAGACGGCCGATAATGAGGAGAATATTCATTGGTGGCTCTCCGCGCGTCGCGCCCGGCCA
>CAMDXM010000248.1 GCA_945878025.1 Pseudorhodoplanes sinuspersici
GAAATGGCCAGCTTGACCGATTGCTCGACGGCCACACCCGCTGGCAACACATAGGGCCAAGGCCGAGCCAAGGGACGCACATAGGTTTTGAAGGAGGCGTCTGTCCAGTTGCGGTGGTCTTCCATCTCGAAGGCATCGCCTTGCATTTCACAGCGCGCCCACACGCCAGGGAAGACTTGGTGCGACAAGGCCCGCACATCGCGAAATGGACAGTCAGGGTTGACCTGCCGGGGGAATTCGCTTTGCGTCACTGTGCCATCTACATGTTCAACTTTGAGCGCTTGACCCACCACGCCGGTCAGTGGGTGCAGCACCACGAAACCGGTTCTTGCGGTTAAAAAATCGGTGCGTGGAATGGCTTTGCCGCGAAATGTTAACGAGCCATCAGCACGACCTTCAATACTGGCTTCGTAGTCGATGGACTGGTCTGCACGGCTGCAAGTGGCGGCATAGCTGATCTTGAAATGTTGCTCGTATTGTTCGATGGACAAGTTGCGCAGGGTAGCTGCGTACGTGCCCCAGTTTTCATCTCGAACCAAGAAGGACACAGCGCGTAAGACCTCAACGCCATGAAGGCGGATGTAGCGCAGATTGCCGTTGTCAAATTCGACGGACAAAGCACCTACCTGAAGGTGTTTGCCCAGCGAATCGGTTTCTTGGGTACCAGTGGTTTTAATCAAAGAAGAAGGTTCAGACAAGGCCATGCTGTACTCCTGAAAAATCAGTGTTGACGACCATTGGCAATGACTTGCTCGATGGTCGGGTCTATCAAAATAACGCGGTTCATGTCCACATCCACTGCAATGCGTTCGCCGCTGCGCTGCACATCATGGGCTTGCAACTCAGCAACCGTGGTGCTGTCGCCAAGCTTGAACTCAACAAAGGTACGAGAGCCCGTAGGTTGCACCAATTCAATGTCCACATGAACAGGTGCCATGCCTGGTCGCTCGGTCCCTTTGCGTTGAATATGCTCCGGGCGAACGCCCAAAAGAACGGCAGTGCCAATACGGTCTTGCCATGTTCGAGCGAATCCCATTGGATCAGCTACTTAACAAAATCGTCCCCAATGATATTCAGGTTCTTTCGGCTAATCAGTTGAATTTGTTTGACTAACGTCCGGACACAACTGTTAAGGAAACGCTGATCAAGTCCGGAATTTCGGAAACCGGCGCTGCGTTTCCCTCTGAAGTGGGGTACACGTGGCCGATCCCATTAATAGTGCATTAAATGATACTTAATAAATATAAGTATTAATTAATTACTTTCCAAAATCGAATTGTCAGTTAATATGAGTTCCGAAAGTTACCCGGGTATTTATAAAAATAATTCCACATTCTAGGGAGTTTCATCATGGTCACACGCAGGGACACTCTTAAAATCGCGGGCGCGGCTATGGTGCTCGCTGCAGCCAAAACGACCTATGCGGCTGAAAACACAGGAGTGACCGACGATAAAATCCGTATCGGCATTCTAGGCGACCTGACTGGATTTGCAGCTATTTGGGGTTCGGGCAATCTTTCCGGTGGAACTATGGCGTTTGAGGAGATAAATGCAGCCGGTGGCATCAACGGCCGCAAGTTAGAGTACATTTCAGTTGATAGCGAAAGCTCTGCACCCAAGGGTATCGCCGGCTTCAAGCGCCTGGTGGACCAAGAGAAGGTGTTCGCAATCTTTGGCCCGACTTCCAGCGCCGTTGGCGTTCCGATGCTCCGGACCATGGCAGGAAGTGGAGTTCCGATTTTTATTTCGGCGTTTTCTTCTCCTCTGGCTACGAATCCTCCCTCGAAAAATATTTTCCGATCGGGGACCCTGAACGATGCAGACCAGGGAAAGATTTTGGCCAACTATGTCACACGCATTTCGTCAAAGCGCAGCATTGCGATTATGCGCCAGTCCGACGAGTACGGTAAGACCGGTGCGATCAATGTCGTTGCCCAATTGAAAGAGATTGGCAATGTTAAATTTATAGAAGAACAGTTCAACGCCTCCGACACCGATTTCACCTCCCAACTGTTGCGCATTCGTCAGTCGGATGCCGATGTTCTGGTTGTATATGGCTACCCGGCGCCATCCGCTATTGTGTTTCGGCAGGTTAAACAGCTTAGTCTTCCGCTCCAGATCGTTGGCTCGACGGCGACGACAAGCCGCTCCTACGCGGCGACGGTCGGCAAAGAGGCCGTGGGCGCCCGCTCTATGTTTCCGACGAAATACCTTCCAGAGGGCGCTGACGTTGAGATTGTCAAATTTAGAAACGCATTCGAGGTTCGGTTTCCCGATCTCGCACGTCAAACACGGCCTGAGGCTACGGATCAAATGGCCTATCATGGCGCGAAGACCCTGATCGAGGGGTTGCGCCGGGCGGGGCGAGACCTTACCCGCGAAACGCTTATCAAGGCGCTAGAAGGGCTGAAGAATTTTGAGACTGGCATTGCTAATGCGAGCACTTTCGGTCCTGATCGCCGTGAAGGAAATCGGTCCGCGTATGTCGTCGAAGTCAAGGAAGGGCTGGGTCGTATGATTCTTCCAGGGGAGTACTCGGCGATTTGATCAAGTAAGCCCAGTCTAATGGTAGAAACGTTCATCCAACTGATGCTTGGTGGCGTGATAGCGGGCAGCGTATATGCTCTGATCGCTATCAGTCTCGTCCTTATTCATAATGGGACCGGGGTCGTCAACTTCGCCTTTGGCGATCAACTAATGGCTGGGGTCTACGTCCTTGTATTTTCCCAGCATTTCCTCGGCCTTTCGCTCGCGCCGGCAGTAGCCATTGCAGTAGTGGTGAGTGGTCTATTTGGCCTTGCGATTCAGTTTTTAGTGATGGCACCCTTGCGGAATCGCCCAGTGCTGATCCCCATCGTTGCGACGATTGCGATTGGCGCTGTGTTGCGGGAGGGAATTCGTGCCTTTATGGGGCCGAACGCGTGGCCTGTTCCCTTTCTTCTTTCAACGTCTCCGTACCATATCGGTGGCGTTTCAATTGTTCCATCGGATCTCGCGATTCTGGGAACGTCGGTTATTATCATGCTGTGCTTGTACGCGTTCTTTGAGTTCACGAAGTACGGGCAAGCTATCCTGGCCGCCTGCGCCAATCCGACCGGCGCTCTTATAGTCGGCATTCCCGCCGGTGCCACTACAACTAGCATTTGGATACTATCCTCGATGCTAGCCGCCATTGCCGGAATCGTTATCGCGCCGTTGACAACATTGACGCCGGATATCGGATTAATTGCCATCAAAGGATTTGCCGCAGCCGTTCTTGGAGGCTTTGCCAGTTTACCCGGCGCTGTCGTCGGAGGGGTTCTTCTAGGCATCATTGAGGCGATGGCCGGATATTACATTTCCAGTGCCATGAAGGATATCGCCAGTTACGCCGTGCTGGTTGCGGTCATCGTTTTCCGCCCGACGGGTCTTTTCAATCGCGCATCGATCAGGAAGGTGTGAGAATGAGAGATGGCTTGGTTTGGATGCTATGGCTGGCCATTGCGGTTTCCGCGCCATTTTTTGCCGGTCAGCATCTCCTATATAATATCGGGATCGTTGCGACGACGGCAGCTATCGTCTCAGGGCTGACCTTAATCAGCGGTGTTGGTGGCCTGATTTCTATTGCTCAATCGGCTTTCGTCGCGATCGGCTGCTATTGTGCCGTTCTCTTAAATTTACATCTTGGCATTCCGATGCTGATCGGCATTCCGATTGCCGCAGCGGTGTCCGGTGCAGTCGGGTGGCTACTTGGGTTTCTCTGTCTTCGACTCGACGGGCACTTTCTGGCGCTGGTGACCCTCGCATTCTCCGGAATTGTGCACTACGCGATCATCAATCTCGACATCGCTGGCGGTGCTGTCGGCCTGGCCGTTCCAACCGTGACGCTGTTCGGGTTTGTCATGGATTCTCCGATGGCGATCTATGTCATCACCGTAGTGGCTTCCGGCCTCACCCTTTGGTTTATCGGCCTTCTAATTAACTCACGCTATGGGCGCGTGTTGAGAGCCCTCCGGCAGAGCGAGATCGCGGCAGTATCTCTCGGGGTAGACCGCCGTTCTCTTCGCACCATGGCGCTTGCGACAAGCGCGGTCGCAGGTGGCTTTGCTGGAAGTTTTCAGATGCTCCAGGTGACCTATCTTGACCCGCACCAGTTCACAATCGTTTCCTCGGTTTTCTACATCGCCATTATGGTCGTCGGAGGGATGAGGAGTGTGCATGGCGCCATCATCGGTGCCGCGATCTTTGTGTTTGTCCCCGAATTTCTGTCGGGGCTCGAGACCTACATGGCGTTTATTCTGTTTTTATTAGTCACCGTCTTCATTGTAATCATGCCGGACGGGCTCGCGTCGATCTTCTCTGTTCCTGGCCGCATATCCAGATGGATATCGTCGCGTTTTGAAAGAAAAAATAAAAATGCTTGAGTTGAGGAACATTGTTGTCCGCTTTGATGGGTTGGTCGCAGTGAATGACGTTTCGCTCGACGTGAAGGCCGGCGAAATTCATGCGCTCATCGGTCCGAACGGTGCCGGCAAGTCCACGATTATCAACGTCGTGACAGGACTTTACAGGCCCTCGGAAGGTGATTGTTTTTTCCAAAATGAGTCAATCTCGAACCGGCCGACTCATCTGATCGCTCGCAGCGGGTTGACGAGGACGTTTCAGAACACCGAGCTGTTCGCGGATTTCAGCGTGATCGAGAACGTGATGGTTGGTCTGGACCATGAATATCACTACGGAATCGTGAGCCGGCTACTGAACCTGCCTCGGTGGCGCCGGAATGAGAAAGCGGCGCGGTATGAGGCGTTCGAATTACTGAAAAGGCTCAAGATTGAGAAGTTTGCTGAGCAGAAGGCTGGCACGCTACCGTTCGGATTGCGTCGCCGCGTCGAGATCGTGCGGGCATTGGCAACGCGCCCCAAGCTGCTCTTGCTCGATGAGCCTGCCGCAGGGCTCCGGCATCACGAGATCATTGAGCTGAACCAGATACTTGTGGAACTGCGAGATGAGCTCGGTTTGGCGATACTTCTCGTCGATCATGTCATGAAGGTCGTGATGGCGATTTCGAACCGTGTCACCGTCCTGAACTTCGGCCGGCATGTTGCAACTGGATCAGTGCGCGAGATTCGAAGCAATCCTGACGTCATCGCCGCCTATCTGGGGGGGGCTGGCGGCCATGCTTGAGGTCGATGGCATCTCCTGCGGCTACGGCGACATCACGGTAACCAAAAAGGTCAGCATCGTTATTCCAGACCGTTCCGTGATTGCGCTGCTAGGCGCAAACGGAGCAGGCAAGAGCACGACGTTGCTGGCGATTGCCGGATTTCTCAAGAAAAAACGCGGCAACATTCGGTTTCGCGGAACGGCGATAGAGAATTTGTCCCCGCCAGCAATATTGCGGCTTGGTCTCGCTCTAGTTCCAGAACGCCGCGAGCTGTTTCCGGACATGTCGGTCGCGGAGAATCTGAAACTAGGTGGGTTTATCCATGATCGGAAGACGAATGATCAAAGCCTCCAGCACATCTTCGAGATGTT
>CAMDXM010000249.1 GCA_945878025.1 Pseudorhodoplanes sinuspersici
CGCCGCGCAGATTGAGGGAACGCCTGAACCGCCACACGAGTGGTCCGACGCCGTTGGACTCATGAATTCCATGCATAGCGTTCCGGACAAGAGCGCGCCGCGCTGGGGCCTCGACGGCCTGCGATACGGCGTCATGCACACCCTCGCGCTGCTTCCGGGCACGGCGGTGTTCGGCATGGCTTATGGAACCGTTGCCGCGCAAAAGGGGCTGACTTTCGCGGAAGCCGCCGCCATGAGCGCGTTCGTTTTCAGCGGCGCGGCGCAGCTCGTCGCCATGGAGATCTGGAGCCATCCGATCACGCTCGGCACCATTCTGACGCTTGCCGCGGCGACATTCGTCGTGGGGCTGCGCATGGTGCTGATGGGCGCGTCGCTGCGGCCCTGGCTCGGCGGATTGCCGGCGGCGCAGATCTATCCACCGCTCCTGCTGAATACCGATTCCACCTGGCTGATTGCGCTGCGCTATCGCGCGGAGGGCGGCAATGACGCTTCCGTCCTGCTCGGCGCGGGGCTCGCGCTCTGGGCCGGGTGGATCGCATCCACGATCGCGGGCTATGCGCTCGGCAATTTGATTACGAGTCCGCAGCGCTACGGCCTCGATCTGATCCTGCCGATCTTTTTTGTCGCGATGCTGGTGCCGCTGTGGCGCGGGCCGCGCCGCGCGGTCCCCTGGGCGGTCGCAGGAGCCGTGGCGCTGCTCGTGCAAACTCTCGTGCCTGGATATTGGTACGTCGTCGTCGGCGCGCTCGCCGGAGCCTTCAGCGGAGGCTTCATCGATGAGCGAAAATGACGTGCTGCCTTATGCCACGTTCATTGCGATCGCGACCATGGCCGCCATGACCTATCTCGTGCGCGTCGGCGGCTTCTGGATGATGGGACATGTGACAATCACGCCGCGCGTGCATCGCATGCTCGATGCGTTGCCGGGCTCGGTGGTCGCCGCCATCATTTTGCCGGTGGTCGCGAAAAACGGCCTGCCGGCATTATGCGCCGTCATCGCGGTGATCGCCGTGATGATGGTGCGGCGCAACGACTTCATCGCCATCGGCGTGGGCCTTGCGGTGGCGGCGTTCGCGCGCCTTGCCGGTTTGTGAGGACGGGCCTAAAAGTCCACGCCTTGTTGGCGCTTACGTAAGGGAGAAGTAGCCGTGCTCGTCGATCACCGCACCTATCGCGTCAAACCCGGCCGGATGCAGGCGCATCTCGATATCTACGAGCAATACGGTTATGCGCCGCAAGTAAAGCATCTCGGCAAGCCGCTCGTCTATTTGGTAACCGAGTCCGGCGAGCTGAACACCATCGTTCATATCTGGGTTTATGAGAATGCCGCCGATCGCGAAAAGCGCCGCGCCGCGATGGCGGCCGATCCGGAATGGCAGGTCTATTTGAAGAAGAATGCCGAAGCGGGCAATCTGGAAAATCAGACCACCAAGCTGATGAATCCGGTGAAATTCGTCCCGCTCGCCAAGCCTTGATCACGGAGAGTTTTCGATGCGCGCCAATGACGGATCGCGAAGCGGCGGCGAAATCCTCGTCGATCAACTGATCGTGCATGGCGTGCAGCACGTGTTCTGCGTGCCGGGCGAGAGCTATCTCGCCGCGCTCGACGCCTTCCATGATCGGAAAGTGACCATCACCGTCTGCCGCCAGGAAGGCGGCGCCGCCATGATGGCGGAGGCGGTCGGCAAGGCGACGGGGCGGCCCGGCATCTGTTTCGTCACCCGCGGGCCGGGCGCCTCCAATGCTTCGCCCGGCATCCATATCGCCAAGCAGGATTCGACCCCGCTGATCATGTTCGTCGGGCAGATCGCTCGTGAAATGCGCGAGCGGGAAGCATTTCAGGAGGTCGATTATCGCGCCGTGTTCGGCGCCATGACCAAATGGACGACCGAGATCGACGATCCGGCGCGCATTCCCGAACTTGTCTCGCGCGCCTTCTACACCGCGACCAGCGGACGGCCGGGCCCGGTGGTGATCGCATTGCCGGAAGACATGCTGACCGAGCGCGTGGTGGTTCCCAATGCCCCGGCATTCGAGCCGGTCGAGACCTGGCCCGGCCTCACCGATATGTCGCGCCTGCAGAAGCTGTTGTGGAGCGCGAAAAAGCCCGTCGCCATCGTCGGCGGCAGCCGCTGGTCGGAAAAGGCCTGCGCAGCCATGCAACGCTTCGCGGAACGTTTTCAGTTGCCGGTGATCAATTCCTTCCGGCGCGGGCACCTCTTCGACCAGACGCATCCTTGTTACGCCGGCGATCTCGGCGTGGGGCCCAATCCGAAAGTGGTCGCGCGCATCAAGGACGCCGATGTGATGCTTCTGATCGGCGGACGTTTGAGCGAGATGCCGAGCCAGGGCTATTCGCTGATAGATATTCCGGGTCCGAAACAGACGCTCGTCCACATCCATCCCGGCGCTGAAGAACTCGGCCGCGTCTATCATCCGCATCTTGCGATCAATGCGTCGCCCACCGCCTTTGCCGCCGCGCTCGAAGGCCTGCAGGCGCCGGCGTCATTGCCATGGGCGGAGGAGACCAAGACCGCGCATGCGGATTATCTGGCGTTCAGCGAAAAGCCGACCGACGTGCCCGGCAAGGTGAATGTCGGCGAGATCATGGTGTGGCTGCGCGGGCAGCTCAAGCCGGAAGACATGATCTGCAACGGCGCAGGAAATTTCTCGGCCTGGATCCATCGCTTCTACCGCTTCCGCAAATTCGCAACGCTGCTTGGCCCGACATCCGGTTCGATGGGCTACGGCGTTCCGGCGGCGATTGCGATGAAGCGGCTTTATCCGGAGCGCACTGTGTTCTGCCTTGCCGGCGATGGCGACTTCCTGATGAACGGGCAGGAATTTGCGACCGCCGTCCAATATGAATTGCCGGTCATCATCGCGATCGCCGACAACGGCATGTACGGCACCATCCGCATGCATCAGGAGCGCGAATATCCCGGACGCGTGGTCGCGACCGCGCTCAAGAACCCGGATTTCGCGGCTTACGCGCGCGCTTTCGGCGGCTTCGGCGCGCTGGTCGAGAAGACGGAAGATTTCGCCAAGGCGTTCAATGACGCGAAAGCCTCCGGCAAGCCCGCGATCATCCATCTCAAGATCGATCCCGAGGCGATCACGCCGTCCACCACGTTGCACGCGATTCGGGACAAGGCGCTCAAGGCCGAGGCGCGCTGAAGCGAAGCAGAATCCTCCCAAAAATCCCGGGCCGATGATCTGGAAATCGGCCTTCGGAAAGGAGTATGCTTGGAAAAAAGAGGGGGCGGCGATGCAATATCTTTCGGCGCTGGTCAGCAGCGAATGCGCATTCCTGTTTGCGGTTGTCGCCGTCGCATTGTCGTTCACGATGCGTGGCAAGGCCGATGAATTCGGACCGGATGTCAGCGCGCGATTTCTGGAAACCGGTAAAAGCTATAAACGGCCGAAACCGGGACAGCGGGCGGGCAAATTCCAGTCCGCCGCGAAAGAAGCGTCGTTCCTCCGCCAATGGGTCGCGGCAAATGCCGGCAAGTCCGGCAAGCCCGGACCCGCGCTGAATTACGCCAATACGATCCTGATGCGCTACGATGTCGTGTTCGCATTCGCGCTCGGCCTGTTCCTCTTGATCGTGACGGTGCTGACCGCCGGAAAGATCGGCTTTGCGCCGCCATGGCCCTGGGTCCTTGCGATTCCGGCCGCCGCCTACATCGTTTCCGATCTTGGCGAGGACATCATGCTCGCGCGCTTCCTGCGCGACCGCTCCTCGATTTTTCCGGATCAGGTAGCGTTGGTCCGTAAATTGACCTTGCTGAAACTCTGCAGCATCAGCATCGCCATGGCGCTCGCCGCCCTGGGCGCCGCGATCGCGGTCGGGCAAATGCTGGCGAATATCCGTTAGGACTGTCAGTCCGATAGACGTTGAAGAAAAGAGTGAATTATGGCTCACTCTTTTGCATGCCGTATCGGCGCACTGACAACGTTATCCGCAAGCAGGCAGCCCGTCACAGCGCGATCATCGAATCCGCGCGTCTGATCGCCTCGGAAGGCGGCATGGCCGCCGTCCAGATCGCTCCGGTGGCCGAGCGCGCCGGAATCGCGGCTGGCACCGTGTACCGGTATTTCCCTTCCAAGACCGAGCTCGTTGGCGCGCTCATTTCGGCCATCGCCGAGCGGGAAATCGGCGCGTTGCGGCATGCGGCCGATGCCGCGCCCGGTCCGGTCTCGGCACTTGCCGCTGCGATCGCGACTTTCGCGGCGCGCGCCTTGCGCAACCGGCGGCTCGCCTGGGCCGTGATCGCCGAGCCCGTCGATGCCGCGATTGAGGCGATGCGGATCGAATACCGCAAGGCGCTCGCCGCCGAATTCCGCAAACGCATCGACGCCGCGATGGCGGCTTCGCATGTGCCGCGTCAGGATACGGCGCTCGCTGCGCCCGCCTTGGTCGGCGCTCTTCTTGAAGGCTTGATCGGTCCGCTCGCGCCGCAATCCTCGGCGGACCAGAATGACGCCCGCGCCGCCGTGCAGACGCTCACATTGCTGTCGCTGCGCGCGCTCGGCGTGGTCGATGCGCGCGCTCGCGGCCTTGTGGTGCAGACGGTGCTGCCGCTGGCGGAGGAGAATTCCTAATTCTGCGTCATTGCAACGTCGCCTGCGCGATCCAGTCGGTGACGGCGCGCAATGCGATATCAGGCGAGCCGCCGTGCTCCTTGTCCTTGAACACCGCGATCTGCGCATCCGCCGAGGTGCCGGCATCCACGATCGCCCGGCAATGCTTCACTTCGGGCAGACAGCCGAGGCTTTCGGCATCCGCCGAAATCTCGTCGATCAACTGATCGAGCATGTCCGCGACGCCGGTCGCACCGTCGCCGCCGATATTAACGAAGGTGCCGTGTATGCCGTAGCGCTGCGCGCGCCATTTGTTCTCGACCACGATGGCGCGCGAGACCGCATTCAGATCCCAGTTGATCCAGGGATTGCGGTACAGCCGGCGCGCCAAAGTGCGCCACAAGGCCGCGATGGCGATGGTGTCTTCCACCCGCGTGCAGCAATCTGGCGCGCGCAATTCGAGCGTCGGATGTTTCAGTGACGGGCGGATCGCCCACCAGATATAGCTCGAATTCTCGATCACGCCGGCTTTCACCAGCGCCTCGATATAGCCGTCGAATTCTTCCTGCGAGCGGAACAGTTCGGGCACGCCGGTGCGCGGCAATTCGTCGTAGGCCGCAAGCCGGTAGCCCATCAGCCCGGTCGGGCGCGATTGCCAGAACGGCGACGAAGTTGCGAGCGCGACGAAGAGCGGCAGATAAGGCAGCATGCGCATCATCACGTCCACGCGCGCGTCCGCATCGGGCAATTCGACATGCACATGCAATCCGCACAGCATGTTGCGCTGGCCGATCATCTGCAGGTCGTCCATCACCGTGTCGTAGCGCTCGCCTTCGCTCTGCTGCGCGCGTCTCCAAGTCGCGGTCGGGTGGGTGCCGGCGGCGAGGATCGCAAGCCCGTGCTCGCCCGCGAGCTTC
>CAMDXM010000250.1 GCA_945878025.1 Pseudorhodoplanes sinuspersici
ACGGATTCGCAAGCCGTCCTTTTTGTTCTTCGGGTCACGAATGTGGACGGTGAGACCGGTAAAATGCCGGATCGCTTGCACTTGCCGGTTTGGCATGGCCTTCTCCCCTGATGTCCACATGTCAGCCTGTGGATGAGACACATGCCGCATCGCAGTCCGGGTTATTTTCATTTGCATCTAATCTCCGACTCAACCGGAGAGACGCTGACCACGGTCGCGCGCGCCGCGGCTGCGCAATACACCAATATGCGGCCGATCGAGCACATCTATCCGCTGGTGCGCACGCGCAAGCAGCTCGAAACAGCGCTGGCGGAAATCGAAAATGCGCCCGGCATCGTGCTCTACACGCTGCTCGACGATGACTTGCGGGAATATCTCGCGGAAGGCTGCCGCAAGCTCGGTCTGCCGGTGCTCTTTATCCTGGGGCCGGTGCTGCAACTCTTTCAATCTTATCTTGGCACGGCCGAAACCAAGCCGCGTGTCGGCGCGCAGCACACGCTGAATGCGGATTATTTCAAGCGGATCGATGCGCTTAATTACACGATGTTTCATGACGACGGGCAGCACACCGAAGATCTTGAAGACGCGGATGTGGTTCTGGTCGGCATCTCGCGCACATCGAAGACGCCGACATCGATCTATCTCGCCAATCGCGGCGTGAAAAC
Source organism: Pseudorhodoplanes sinuspersici (assembly GCA_945878025.1). Taxonomy (GTDB): domain Bacteria; phylum Pseudomonadota; class Alphaproteobacteria; order Rhizobiales; family Xanthobacteraceae; genus Pseudorhodoplanes; species Pseudorhodoplanes sinuspersici_B. The sequence continues at coordinate 666 of CAMDXM010000250.1, forward strand.
CGCGAATGTTCCGCTGGTGCCGAATATTGCGCTGCCGCCGCAGCTCGAGACGCTCAAGCGGCCGCTGGTGGTCGGACTTTACGCAACGCCTGAACGCATTGTGCAGATCCGCCAGAACAGGTTGCTCGCGCTCAAAGCCCATCACGACACGGACGCCTATATCGACCGGCAAGCCGTGGCCGACGAACTGACTTTCGCGCGCAAACTCTGCGCCAGGCATCATTGGGAATTGATCGACGTCAGCCGCCGTTCGATCGAGGAGACGGCCGCGGCGGTGATGAAACTCCTGGCCGAGCGCCGGCGGCAGCCGGTGGCCTGATCGTCATGCCGCTTTGGCTTTTATCCGAACCGCTGGTTCTGGCCTCAAAAAGCGATGCGCGCCGCGCCGTTCTTGAAGCGGCGGGATTGCCGGTCGAGACTGTGCCGGCCGATATCGATGAGCGCGGCATCGAGAAAGATGCCGTGGCAAACACACCTCAGGATGTCGCCATGCTGCTGGCCCGCGAAAAAGCGAAGGCGGTTGCAGCCACAATGCCCGGCCGGCTGGTGCTCGGCGCCGATCAGACATTGTCTCTTGGCGAGGAACGTTTTTCCAAGCCGGCCGATCGCGCCGCGGCGCGCAGCCAGCTCTTGAAGCTGCGTGGCAAAACACATGAATTGTCGTCGGGGATCGCGCTCGTGCGCGACGGAACGACATTGTTCGAAGATTGCGTGGTCGCGCGGCTCACGATGTGGAACTTCTCGGAAACATTTCTCGACAGCTATCTCGATGCCGCCGGATCGTCGGTGATGCAAAGTGTCGGCGGCTATCAGCTGGAAAAAACCGGAATCCAGCTGTTTGAAAAAATCGAAGGCGATCATTTCACGATTCTGGGAATGCCGCTGTTTTCGCTTTTGCCGTTCCTCCGCGCGCAAAAGATTTTAGTGCAATAGCTTTGGCGGAATGAAAGGTTGCGATGTTCATCCTCGGTCTCACCGGTTCCATCGGGATGGGAAAGACGACGACCGCGCGGCTGTTCGCGGAGGAGGGTGTGCCGGTGCACGATTCGGATGCCGCCGTGCACAGGCTCTATGAGGGCGAAGCGGTGGCCGCGATCGAGCAGGCTTTTCCCGGAACGGCCGTTGACGGAAAGATCGACCGGGCGAGGCTCGGCCGGCTGGTCGTGAACGATGCCGCCGCGCTCAAGCGGCTCGAAGGCATCGTGCATCCGCTGGTGCGAGAATCCGAGACGCGGTTTCTGCGGCATGCGAGATCGCGCGGCGAAAAAATCGTGGTCCTGGATATCCCGCTGCTCTACGAAACCGGGGCCGAGAAACGGGTCGATGCGGTGGTGGTGGTGACAGCGCCGGCGGAGATGCAGCGTCAGCGCGTTCTGGAGCGGCCGGGGATGACCCTCGACAAGCTGGAAGCGTTGCTCTCAAAACAGACGCCGGATGCGGAAAAACGCCGGCGCGCCGATTTCATCGTGGATAGCGGTGGCGGCCTGGAAAGCGCCCGTGAACAGGTGCGCGACATTCTGCGCAAGCTTGCTACATTGCCGAACCGAACCTGATTCGAAGACAGCGGCGGAGTTTCATGCGCGAAATCGTGTTCGATACCGAGACGACCGGTCTTGATCCGGTGCAGGGGCATCGCCTGGTGGAGATCGGCTGCGTCGAATTGCTCAACCGCTTTCCGACCGGAAAGATCTTTCATTGCTATCTTAATCCCGAGCGCGACATGCCGGTCGAAGCCTTCGCCGTGCATGGCCTCGCGATAGAGTTTCTGAAAAATCACAAGCTTTTCGTCGAGCATGCGGATGAATTTCTCGCTTTTGTCGGGGACGCGCCGCTGGTGGCGCATAACGGATATTTCGATCTCAGCTTCATCAATGCCGAGCTCGAACGGGCGAAAAAGCCGGCCTTCGGCCGCGAGCGCATCGTCGATACGCTCATGTTGGCGCGGCGCAAGCATCCGGGCGCGTCCAACAAGCTCGACGATCTGTGCACGCGCTACCGGATCGACAATTCGCATCGCACAAAGCATGGCGCGTTGCTGGACGCGGAATTGCTGGCGGAAGTCTATGTGGAGCTGATCGGAGCGCGTCAGGCGATGCTCGGGCTCGCAAGCGGCAATGCGGCGGCCATGCCGGAAAGCACGGGGGCGTCATCGCGGGTGCGTCCTGCGCCGCTTTCCCCGCGCGCCGTCGAAGCCGAGATCGCCGCGCACGAGGACTTCATCCGCGGTCTCGGCGAAAAAACGATCTGGCAGGATTATCGCTAGAGCATTTTCAGGCTCGGCGAGGGCCGGAATCCAAATTCCAGAATTGGCGATTATGGATTCCGGACCCGCGAATTTCGTTCGCGCCCGGGAATGCCGGCTTAGTTCGCGGCCGGCGCCTGTTGCGCTTGCGCGAGTTTCTGGCGGTAGAGCGCCACGAAATCGACCGGATCAATCATGAGCGGCGGGAATCCGCCGTTGCGCACCGCCGACGATACGATTTCGCGGGCATAGGGAAACAGAAGGCGAGGGCATTCGATCATCATGACCGCCTGCACGGCGTCCTGCGGCACGTTGGTCATCCGGAAAATGCCGGCATAGACCAGTTCAAAGGTGAACAGAACGGTTCCCGCCGCGTCGGCTTTTCCCTCGACCAAAAGTTCGATCTCGAAATCGGTATCCGAGAGCGACTTCGAGTTGACGTTGATCTGCAGGTTGATCGACGGCTGCTGCGAGGGCTGCAGCGAACGCGGCGCGTTCGGATTCTCGAACGAGAAATCCTTGATGTATTGAGCCAGCACGTTGATCTGCGCAGCCTGCTCCGCGCCCGCTTGCGGGGCGCCGGCTGCCGGCGCGCCTTGCTGACCGCCATTCGTTGTGGTCGACATCACTTGTCCTTTCGCCGCTCTGCCGCAGCCGGTTTCGGCGGTGTGGCTAACACAGCGCATAACGGCGAACAAGGATCGCGGAATCTAAGGTGATTGCGGGCGGTCCGGCTCTTCGCCGATGCGGCGATTCGGCATGCGCCGCCATTCGCTGTCTTCGAGCTCGATCACGCCATCGGCGTGCGCGGTCCGGACCCGGAAGGTGGAGACGAGCCAGCGTTGCACCGGGGGCAGCAGAAGCGCGATCCCGATCGCATCCGTGATGAAGCCGGGAATGGCGATCAGAAGCGCGCCGATGCCGGTCATGACCGAGCCTGGCCTGGCCGCGAACTCGGCATGCTGGCGTTCCTGAAGGCTCGCCATCACACGCGCCAGGAAGCGGCGGCCGAGCCATGTCAGCAATGCGATTCCGGCCGCCGAACCCGCCAGCAGGAGGAAAAAAGCATTGAAAAACCCGATCTTTGCCGCCACCAGCCAAAATGCCGCAATCTCCGCCAGCGGCAGGGCAAGGCATCCGATCAGTATCAATTTTCCAGGGTGCATCCGGCTTCCTACCGCAAGGTTGGCGCGGTCTCAGGGATCGTTTATGGTCAAAATCGAGACGTTACCGGCGGGTACATACGCAGATTAAACCTGAGGCTTTGGACCGGAATTTGGCCGCAAGCTATGGATAAGTCCGGTCAGGTGCTTAACTAAGAGCGATGGAACCGGCCGTAAAGGTAGGCCGCCCAGGGGACCGCTCGTCAATTCTGTCACTTCGTCAATTCTGACACACTGACTGCCGAGGCAAGCGCGACGTGTTCGACATTTACACCATCATTTTTCTGGCGTTGGCCGTATTCATTTTTCTGCGGTTGCGCAGCGTCCTGGGCCAGCGCACCGGCCGCGAACGGCCGCCTTACGATCCGTATGCCGCGCGCGATGCGCGTGCGCAGGGCGGCGATAAGGTCGTGGCGCTTCCCAATCGCAAGCCGGAAGCGGCGGCGCGTCCGAGCGAATCCGTCGAGGCGACCGAGCGCTGGAAAGGCGTCGCCGAAAAGGGCAGCCCCATCGCCGCAGGTCTCGACGCCGTCGCGGAATCGGACAAGGGTTTCGACGCCAATCACTTCATCGCCGGCGCTCGCGCGGCGTATGAGATGATTGTTGGCGCATTCGCCGCGGGCGATCGCCGTACGCTGAAAAATCTTCTCGCGCGCGAAGTGTTTGACGGCTTCGACGCCGCGATCCGTGAACGCGAAACCAAAGGCGAGACGATCGAGAGTCGATTTGTCTCGCTTGAGACCGCCGAGATCATCGGCGCCGAGATGCGCGGAACGACCGCGCAGATCACGGTTCGCTTCGTTTCGCAATTGATCACCGCGACGCGCGACAAATCCGGCAACGTGGTCGAAGGCAATCCCGACAAGGTCACGGATGTCACCGATGTGTGGACCTTTGCCCGCGACCTGACCTCGCGCGATCCCAACTGGAAACTGGTGGCGACCGAAGCGGGGCAATGACCGTTCCAACGCGGCGATGGATGCGTGCGGTCACGCGGCGCGGCGCCGTTGCCGCCACTCTGGCGCTCGCAATCGTCGTCGCGATTGTCCTGGCGTCCGCGGCCGACGCCGCCCGCGGCAAGCGCTCGGCGCCGAAGCGCGATCCGCTTAAAATCCCGAACAGCGCCATCGACCTCACAGTCTGGGACAATATCAGCGGCTGGGCGGAAGACAGTCATTCGGATGCGCTCGGGGCCTTCCTTTCAAGCTGCCGCGCGATCCTGCGAAGCCCGAATTCCATGCGGGCCGAGCGCCCGGTGCAGGGCGCGCTTTACGATATTTGCGGACGCGCCATCGCGGCTTTGCCGCTCGACGACGCTGGCGCGCGCGCGTTCTTCGAGAAGAATTTCCGCCCGGTCCGGATCGCTCCATTGGGTGAGCGGGAAGGCT
>CAMDXM010000251.1 GCA_945878025.1 Pseudorhodoplanes sinuspersici
GACACCGCTCTGGTGCCGCATGGCCGCACTTTGTTCGAGAAAGACTTCATGGCCGCAAGCCTCGACCACGCGTTGTGGCTGCACCGGCCGTTCCGCGCCGACGATTGGCTGCTCTATTCGCAGGACAGCCCCAATTTGCAGGGCGGCCGCGGCTTCGCGCGCGGGCTTATTTTCAAGCGGGACGGCACCTTGGCGGCGTCGGTCGCCCAGGAAGGGCTGATCCGCGAGCGGCGGCCGGACTAATCGGCCGACCGGCCCGATTGCCCGAAATATCGGCGGATGCCCACAGGCTAAGCGGCCAGATCGCCGCATATATCCAGAATCCGCTTAATTTCTGATCTTTTTGTCTATAGCTTGCGCAAGGATATCCTGGCGCATGTGCGCGTTGACCAATGCCGGGATGTCGGAGCCAACCGGGGGCTTTCGTCCATGAAACTCGTTACCGCCATCATCAAACCCTTCAAGCTCGAGGATGTCCGCGACGCGCTGACCAAGGTCGGCGTCAACGGCATGACCGTGACCGAAGTCAAAGGCTACGGGCGCCAGAAGGGTCACATGGAGATCTATCGCGGCGCAGAATATGCCGTGAATTTCCTCCCCAAGCTCCGTCTCGAGATCGGCGTTGCGTCGGACCGCGCCAATTCCGTGGTCGATGCGATCTTGCTCTCCGCCAAAACCGGACAAATCGGAGACGGAAAGATTTTCGTGACCGAGATCGACCGCGCCGTGCGTATCCGCACCGGCGAAACGGATACCGACGCGCTCTAAACACTCACGACATCAATTGGGGGAAATCATGACAAAGGCGTCAAAGCGCCATTGTGCGCTTACGGTGACTGGCGCGCTCGCAACCATCGCAGCCGCGTCGCTATTGTCGACGCCGGCTTTCGCGCAAGCCGCCAGGATCGATCCGGCCGATACCGCCTGGATGATTTCGGCGACCGGCCTCGTCCTGATGATGACCTTGCCGGGGTTGGCGCTCTTTTATTCCGGCATGGTGCGCAAGAAGAACGTGCTCGCCACCATGGCGCAAAGCCTCGCGGCGGTCATGATCTGCTCGCTGCTCTGGGTCGCGATCGGTTACTCGCTCGCCTTCACCGGCGAGGGTCCGTATATCGGCACTTTTGAACGCTTCTTTCTGTCCGGGATGGCGATGGACGGCGCAAGTCCGCTCGCCAAGACGATTCCCGAGGCGCTGTTCATGCTCTACCAGATGACCTTCGCGATCATCACGGTCGCGCTGGTCGGCGGATCGGTCGCCGACCGCATGAGCTTTTCTTCGTTCGTCTGGTTTTCGATTCTCTGGCTGCTCGTCGTCTATGTGCCGCTGGCGCATTGGGTGTGGGGCGGCGGATTCCTGGGCGCCGCCGGCCTGCTTGATTTCGCAGGCGGCACGGTGGTGCATCTCAACGCCGGCGTCGCGGGTCTGGTCGCGGCTTATGTGCTCGGCACGCGCCGCGGATATGGCTCCGAAAATCTTGCGCCTTACGATCTCTCCCTCGCCGTGATCGGAACGGGCCTCCTCTGGGTCGGCTGGTTCGGCTTCAACGGCGGCTCCGCGCTCTCATCCGGCTCGCGCGCGGTCTATGCCATCGTCGCAACGCACCTCTCGGCTTGCGCCGGCGCGCTCACCTGGATGCTGCTGGAATGGCTGACGCGCCGGAAACCGTCAGTGCTCGGGATGATATCGGGCGCCGTCGCGGGGCTGGGCACGATCACGCCGGCCTCCGGCTATGTCTTGCCGTGGCACGGCATCGTCATCGGCATCATGGCCGGCGCGATCTGCTTCTGGGCCTGCACCTGGCTCAAACACAAGCTCGGCTATGACGACACGCTCGACGTGTTCGGCGTTCATGGCGTAGGCGGCTTTACCGGCACGCTGCTGACCGGCGTGTTTGCGACAGCCGCGGTATCCGCCAGCGCGGACGCGCCCGGATTGTCCGGTCTGATCGAGGGCAACGCACAGCAGGTCGTCACCCAGCTCTATGGCATCGGCGTCACCATCGTCTGGTCCGGCGCCTTGACCTGGATCCTGCTCAAGCTGATCGGTCTGATGGTCCCGTTGCGCGTCACACATCAGCAGGAAGTCGAAGGTCTCGACATCACGCAGCATGGCGAGGCGCTGCAATAGCGAGACGGCATTCAAGCCATTTTTCGGTCCTGGAGCCCGGCATGTCCGGGCTCTTTTTTTGCTCTTTAATCCGCGAAATGCCGCCCCGGAAAGCATGTCCTGCCGATGCCCAATAACTAAGCAGGCGTGGCGCGCGTTTGGGCTTAGCCTTTCGGCCAATGTTCCGGCGTTTCGGCACGCCTACGAAAAGTCGCGCCTTCGCAATGGCTTAGAGCGCATTCCCCGAACTGGCACGGTGTTTGATTCGTAATACCACGGCAACGCTCGCGGGGCACCGTCTCGTGCGGCCAAGCCATGTTGTTACTGCCCCTATCGAGCGTCACGCGAGAGAAAGGGCCAACGGGGATCGAACCAATGAAAATCGTCATGGCCGTCATCAAGCCATTCAAGCTCGACGAGGTCCGCGACGCACTTACTGCGATCGGGGTGCACGGCATGACCGTCACCGAGGTCAAGGGATACGGGCGTCAAAAGGGGCACACTGAAATCTACCGCGGTACTGAATACGCGGTGAGCTTCTTGCCGAAGCTCAAAGTTGAAGTGGCCGTGCCATCGAACATGGTGAGCAAGGTCATCGATGCCATTACCGGCGCGGCCAAAACCGGCCAGATCGGCGACGGCAAAATCTTCGTCTTCGGTATCGACAGTGCGGTCCGTATCCGCACCGGCGAGACCGACGCTTCGGCGCTGTAAGCCCGATAATCAAGTCTTCGGACAGGAGCTCAAAATGTCGTTTAAGATTCCGTACCGGGCCGGGTTTACCGTCGCCCTGCTTGCCGCGATGGTCGCGGCAACATCCGCCTTCGCGGATGAGCCAACCGTCAACAAAGGCGACAACGCCTGGATGTTGGTGTCGACAGTCCTCGTGCTGTTGATGACGATTCCGGGCCTTGCGCTTTTCTACGGCGGTCTCGTCCGCTCCAAGAATATGCTGTCGGTGCTGGCGCATGTCTTCTACACCGTCTGCATCGTCACGCTGCTCTGGGTGCTCTATGGCTACAGCGTGACCTTTACCGGCGGCTCGCCTTACATCGGCGGCTTCTCGAAAGCCTTCATGGCCGGCGTCACGGTGGACTCCAAGGCTGCGACCTTCTCGGTCGGCGCGAATATCAGCGAACTCGTCTACATCTGCTTCCAGATGACGTTTGCTGCGATCACGCCCGCTTTGATCGTCGGTGCTTTCGCGGAACGCATGAAGTTCGCAGCGCTCGCGCTGTTCATTCCGCTCTGGGTGACCTTCATCTACTTCCCGATCGCCCACATGGTCTGGTACTGGGCCGGCCCGGACGCGATCGACGCCGCGGTTAAAGCCCTCGCTGCCGCCACGACCGACGACGCCAAGAAGACCGCTCAGGAAGCTCTCGACGGAGTCATGGCCGATGCCGGTCAGGTCTTCCTCTGGGGCGCGATCGACTTCGCCGGCGGCACCGTGGTGCACATCAATGCCGGTATCGCCGGTCTCATGGGCGCGTTGCTCGTGGGCAAGCGTTCCGGCTTCGGCAAAGAGCTGATGCCGCCCCACTCGCTGGTCATGACCATGATCGGCGCCTCTCTCCTGTGGGTTGGCTGGTTCGGCTTCAATGCGGGCTCGAACCTCGAAGCCACCGGCGTTGCCGCGCTGGCCATGATCAACACCTTCGTCGCCACGGCCGCCGCTGCGCTGTCCTGGATGTTCGCTGAATGGATCGTGAAGGGTAAGCCTTCGCTCCTCGGCGCGCTTTCGGGTTGCGTTGCCGGTCTTGTCGCGGTCACTCCCGCCGCCGGTTTCTCCGGTCCGATGGGTGCGATCGTGCTTGGCCTGATTGTCGGTGTGGTCTGTCTGTTCTTCTGCTCGACGATCAAGACCATGTTCGGATACGACGACTCGCTCGACGTGTTCGGCGTGCATTGCATCGGCGGCATTGTCGGCGCCATCGGCACGGGCATTCTCGTGAATCCCGCGCTCGGCGGCACCGGCATCTTCGACTACACCGTCGGCAAGGTCGCCGATTACGACATGGTCACGCAGTTGATCGCCCAAGGCAAAGCGGTCGGCACCACATTGGTCTGGTCGGGTGTCGGTTCGCTGATCCTCTACAAGATTGTGGACATCATCGTCGGCCTGCGCGTCACGGTCGACAAGGAGCGTGAAGGTCTCGACATCACCGACCACGGTGAGCGCGCCTACCATATGTAAGCGCCACAAGCTCGCGCGGCGGGGCGAAACTACCCGGCACCGCCCCTCGCCGATGGAAACCCCGGTCTTCGGACCGGGGTTTCTTTTTTTTGCGCCGTGTTCCTGGCCTCCTGATCTTGGCCTCTGTTGCTGGCCTTTGCGCAGCGCCGGGATCCCGCCCACCGATGGTTAATCGGACCTTAACCAGCGCTTCTTAAGGTCCCGGATATGCCGATCCGGTCGGCGTCCGCGCGCCTTTAAGTGATGTACATGCCACCCGCCGAACGCGACGCACTCATCTCGTCCGCACGGGCCGCCGAGGCGCGCTCGCCTTTCGTGCGCCTTGCCGACCTGCTTGCGAACACCACGCCGGGCAAGCCCGCGATCAATCTCGCGGTCGGCGAACCGCAGCATCCGGTGCCGCCCTTTGTCGGCCCGGTCCTGCAGAAACACATCGCGGAATTCGGGCGCTATCCCGCCAACAAGGGCGCGGAGAATTTCCGCCGCGCCGTGGGAGCCTGGCTGTCGCGCCGCTACGCGCTGCCGCGCGCGCTCGATCCCGAACATGAGATCATCGTGCTCAACGGCACGCGCGAGGGACTTTTCCTCGGCGCCATCGCCGCGCGCCGCGCCGTGAGCGGACGCAAAGGCAAACCCGCGATCCTCATTCCAAATCCGTTCTACGCGGCTTACGCGGCGGGCGCCGACGCGGCCGACAGCGAACCCGTCTATCTGCCGGCGACCGCGGAAAACGGATTCCTTCCCGACCTCGGCGCATTGCCGGACGATCTCCTGGCGCGCACGATCGTGTTCTATCTCGCCTCGCCCTCGAATCCGCAAGGCGCGGTCGCGGACGGCGCCTATCTCGCGCGGCTCGTTTCGCTGGCGCGGCGTTTCGGCTTCCTCATCTTCGCCGACGAATGCTATTCGGAAATCTATTCCACGCAGAAACCTGCCGGCACGCTCGAACACGCAGGTCCGGATTACGCCAATGTCGTGGTTTTCCATTCGCTGTCGAAACGCTCGAGCCTGCCGGGCCTGCGCGTCGGCTTCGCCGCCGGGGACCGCAACTTCCTGTCGCGTTTCGTCGAATTGCGAAACGTCTCCGCGCCGCAGGTGCCGGTTCCGCTGCAGG
>CAMDXM010000252.1 GCA_945878025.1 Pseudorhodoplanes sinuspersici
CTAGATTCCTTTTATTTGTCGCATTTTCTGCGGCGAACCGGTTTCCACCTCGCCGGAAAATGCTCTAATCGCGTCGGCGCAGGTCAGCGCACGATCCCCCAGAACCGGCCGATCTCGCGCGCAGCACAAATGCCGGAAGCGATCACGAAATCCCCCGCCTGTCCGCAGGACACCGCGCCTCCCGTCTCGATCGGGAATGCATGTTCGAGACCCTGTACAAGGACGCTCTCGACGCGAACCGCGCCGGCGAGGTCCGCATAAATCGTGCGCGTCATTGTCCCGCGAGACTCGGTCCGGCCCGGACGATCGGCGATGCCATGCACGGCCATCCACTGCTCGACGAGTTCGCGCTGGTTTTCGGGAACCACGCGTCTGTCGGCGCCGCCTTGCCAGATCGAGACGGGCGGAAACCGTGCCCCGCCGTCGTCCGCATCGGGGACCTTGCGCCGCCATTCCGCGGGGGAATGGTCGACGCCTGGATTCATGCAGCGCAGCGCTTCGAACACGGTCGCGGCGCATCGATACGAGACGCCCGAGACGATGGCGCCGCCGGCGAACAATTCCGGATAGGCCGCGAGCATCACGGCGGTCATCGCGCCGCCGGCGGAAAATCCGGCGATGAATATGCGCGAGCGGTCGAGCGAATAACGGCCGACCATCGTCTCGACCATCTGGCGAATGGAGAGCGCTTCGCCCTTGTCGCGCATATTGTCTTCCGGCTGAAACCAGTTGAAGCAGCCGTTCTGGTTATTGGCGCCCCACGACGCGACCAGCCAGGGCAGCGCATAGACGTCGTGGAAATAGCCTGGCAGCCCCTTTTGCTCGGGCAACAGCAAGGCGACCTTCGCGTCGTCGGCAAGCGCGAGCCATCCGGCGTCACGCGCAAATGCCGGCGCCGTTTGCTTGCAGCCGTGCAGCACAATGACGAGCGCGGCGGGCGACGCCAGCCGTTCCGGAATGTAACTGAACATACGAAGGTTGCCCGGATTGGAGCCGAACCGGGATTCCTCGCGCGGATCCACCGCCTGAGCCGCGCCGATCGTGCCGAAGAACAGGAATGCCATTCCGCCGACGGACAACCGGCGCCACCATCGACGCGGCGAGGCCGGCTTGTGAGGACGCGGCTTAATCCCCGCTTTCCTTCTGACGCCGCAGAACCGCTTCCGGCGTCGAATACGCTTCCTGGCGGTCGACGCTCCAGTATTTGAGTTCTTCGAGCGGGATCGGCAAATCGGTCACCGCGCAGCGCACGAAAGCGCCCGGCCGCACGATTCGGAAATCACCGTCGAGAAATTTGACCTCGGCTTCGCCGGCCATGGGCGGCGTTCGGTCGAACCGGTCGAGCAAGACGGCCTCCTCAATCACCAGAAGTTGTTCAGCCAGGGAAAGATTAGCATAAGCGCTCCGCGCATCCTGTAAAACCCGTTCCTGCAATATTCATCTTGGGATGGTACCTTACGAGGGCGGCCAAATTGGGGATTGCAGGCCAATGTCGCAGACAACGCGCATTTTCATCGCCCTGATTTCGCTTCTGATTCCGATCGTTCCGCTGGCGGCGGCCGAGAAGATCGAATTCGGCGTCGGCGAATACCGCCTGAACGCCGAATTATACCGCCCGGTTGGCGCCGGTCCCTTTCCCACCATTGTCGCGATGCATGGCTGCGGCGGATTGCTGGACGCGGCCGGCAGAACGCGCCCGCAATATGTCGATTGGGGTCAAAAGCTCGCGGCGCTGGGATTGGCGGTGCTGTTTCCGGACAGTTACGCTTCGCGCGGGCTCGGCTCGCAATGCCGCGTCCGCAGCCGCACGATACAGCCGTTCCGCGAACGCGTCGCCGACGCGCAAGCGGCGCGAAACTGGCTGCAGGCGCAGGACTGGGTGCAGAAGGATCGCATCAGCCTGCTCGGCTGGTCGAACGGCGCCATCGCGGCTTTATGGACGGTGCGGCCACGCGTCGCGCCCAGGGACAGCCAGCCGGATTTCCGCTCGGCGGTCGTGCTCTATCCCGGCTGCCGCCGTCTGGGCGACAGCGGATGGAGCGCGCGCATTCCAACGCTCATCCTGATCGGCTCAGCCGACAACTGGACGCCGGCGCGCGATTGCGAGCAGATGGTGGCGGGCGCGCGCGGCCGCTCGGCGCGCGCCTCGATCGTCAAGTATCGCGACGCCTATCATCAATTCGATCGCGAAAATCTGCCGGTCGTGGAGTTGCGAGGCCTCGCCTTCACGCCGGATGGTTCCGGCCGCGCCTTTGTCGGCGGCAACGCGGACGCCCGCGCAGATGCGCTCAAGCGCGTCCCGCAATGGCTGACGCGGTAAGACGATCCCATCAACGCAAAGAATTGCAAGCAGATGAGCCGGCGAAAGTCGGCTCCCTCTCCCCGCTTGCGGGGAGAGGGTTGGGGTGAGGGGCGTTTACGAAAATAAATTATTGAAGGGCCCCTCACCCGACCGCCTTCGCTTTCGCTTCGGCGGTCGACCTCTCCCCGCAAGCGGGGAGAGGTGAAGAAAACGGCGAAATCAAAATAAACTGCCCTGGCCGCCTCGTCCGCCGCTTTTGGCTTTCGGTCTGGGTGCTTCCGGCGCTCCGGGACTACCCGCGCCATCGGCCGTCGCGCCGATGCGCCCGTCGGAAAACTCGATATCGAGCCGCATGCCGGGCGCGACCGCTGCGGCCGCCCGCAGCGGCACGCCCTGCTGGTCGCGCACCAGTGCGAAGCCACGGCTCAACACGCCGCGATAGGAAAACGCATTCAGCAATTGGCCGGCGGCGCGGACACGGTCGCCGCGCCTTGCAAGATAAGTCGCGTAAGCGCGCTGCCCGCGGGTAAAAAACGAATCGACCAGCACATTCGAGCGTTCGAGCCGCGCGCGAAGGAGCGAGGGCGACAACCGTCCCGCGATTCGCGAGAATTGCTGGTGATGCACGTGCGCATTGGCGCGCAAGGCGCGCGGCAGGCGCTCCGAAAGATTATCGAGATTTTGCCTGCGGTCGGCCAGGAGACGATCGGCGGTCGGCAGAGCGCGAGCGAGCGAGCGCAATTCGCGCTTTCGGATCTCGATACCGCGCTGCCAGCACGACACCTGCCGCGCGCCGAGCGCCGCGATCTGCGAGAGAAGCTCCGCGCGCACCGGCACCGCCATTTCGGCCGCGGCGGTCGGCGTCGGGGCGCGGCGGTCGGAAGCAAAATCGATCAGCGTCACGTCGGTCTCGTGGCCGACGGCGGAAATGAGCGGGATCATGCTCTCCGCCGCCGCGCGCACCACGATCTCCTCGTTGAAGCACCACAGATCCTCGAGCGAACCGCCGCCGCGCGCCACGATCAGCACATCCGGTCGCGGGATCCGTCCGCCCTCCGGCAATTCATTGAAACCGCGGATGGCGGCGGCGATTTCCTGCGCCGCGCCGTCGCCCTGCACGCGCACCGGCCACACGATCACGTCGCGCGGGAACCGGTCGGCGAGCCGGTGCAGGATGTCGCGGATCACGGCGCCCGTGGGAGAGGTCACCACGCCGACCACGCGCGGCATGAACGGAATGAGCTGCTTGCGCGCCTCGTCGAACAGGCCCTCGGCGGCGAGCTTCTTCTTGCGCTCCTCGAGCTGCTTGAGCAGCGCGCCGACGCCGGCGGGCTCCAGCGTCTCGATCACGATCTGGTAATTGGAGCGGCCGGGATAAGTCGTGAGCCGGCCGGTGACCACGACCTCAAGCCCTTCCTCGGGCTTGATCCGCATCTTGCCGAACACGCCCTTCCAGATCACCGCGTCGATGCGCGCGGTCTCGTCCTTGAGCGCGAAATAGACATGGCCGGACGAATGCGGCCCGCGATAGCCCGAGACCTCGCCGCGCACGCGCACATGCCCGAAACTGTCCTCCACCGTCCGTTTCAGGGCGGCGGACAATTCCGTGACCGTCAATTCCACAACATTGACGAGCGGGGCGTCGGTCATCTTTCCGAATCTCTTGCGAGCCTTCGAGCCCATGCTACACCACATGATCTCCGCAGCCTCAATGGCGGCTCTGAAATGAACATCCTTCTCCTCGGTTCCGGCGGCCGCGAACATGCGCTGGCCTGGAAGATCGCGGCAAGCCCGCTCGCGGACAAGCTCACCTGCGCGCCGGGCAATGCCGGCATCGCGCAGGAAGCGGAACTCGCAAGCCTCGACATCGCCGATCATGCGGCGGTGATCGCCTTCTGCAAGGCCAATGCAATCGACTTCGTGGTGGTCGGACCGGAAGCGCCATTGGTCGCAGGGATTGTCGACGACCTCGAGGGGGCCGGCATCAAGACCTTCGGGCCGACCAAAGCCGCCGCGCGGCTCGAAGGCTCGAAAGGTTTTACCAAGGACCTTTGCCGCAACAACAATATTCCGACCGCGGCCTATGAACGCTTCACGGCCGCTGCGCCCGCCAAGAATTATATCCGCAAGCAAGGCGCGCCGATCGTTGTGAAGGCCGATGGCCTCGCCGCCGGCAAGGGCGTGGTCGTCGCCGAAACGCTCGCGCAGGCGGAAGACGCCGTCGACATGATGTTCGCCGGGAGCCTCGGCGACGCCGGCCACGAAGTCGTGGTCGAGGAATTTCTCGCGGGCGAAGAGGCCTCGTTCTTCGCCTTGTGCGACGGCACGCACGCCATCGCCCTTGCGTCCGCTCAAGATCACAAGCGCGCCTTCGACAACGACCAGGGGCCGAATACCGGCGGCATGGGCGCTTACTCGCCCGCGCCGGTGATGACCGCGCAAATGCAACAGCGCACGATGGACGAGATCATCCTTCCGACCTTGCGCGCGATGAGCGCGATGGGCTCGCCGTATAAAGGTGTCCTCTTCGCCGGATTGATGATCGGGGCCCATGGCCCCAAGCTGATCGAATACAATGTCCGCTTCGGCGATCCGGAAACGCAGGTGTTGATGCTGCGCCTGATGTCGGATCTCGTGCCCGCCTTGCTCGCCTCGCGCGACGGAATGCTGAAATCGTTCGATCTGCGCTGGTATCCGGACCCTGCCTTGACCGTGGTCATGGCGGCCAAGGGCTATCCTGGCGCTTACGACAAAGGCTCGGTCATCAAAGGTCTCGACGACGCGGCCGGCATCGATGGCGTGGAAATCTTCCATGCCGGAACCAAAGCCAATGGCGGGCACGTGACCGCGAATGGCGGGCGCGTCCTCAATGTCTGCGCCATCGGCAAGAGCGTGGCCGAAGCTCAAGCGAAAGCCTATGCTGCGATCGCCAAGATCGACTGGCCGGACGGCTTCTTCCGCCGGGACATCGGACGGCTCGCGATCGAGCGTGAAAAGAAGAGTGCGTGAATTGACTTGTCATTCCGGGGCGCGGACGAAGTCCGCGAACCCGGAATCCATAATCACCACTCCGGAATATGGATTCCGGGTTCGCTTGCTT
>CAMDXM010000253.1 GCA_945878025.1 Pseudorhodoplanes sinuspersici
TGTGTTCCTGGATCACGCGCGCCATCGGCCGCGCACCCATCAATTCATCGTAGCCGTTCGCGATCAGCCAGCGCGACGCCTCATCCGACAACTCGATCGTGACATTGCGGTCGGCGAGCTGGGCTTCAAGCTGCAGCACGAATTTGCCGACCACCTTGGAGATCACGTCCTGCGACAAATGCTGGAAGGTGATGATGGAATCGAGCCGGTTGCGGAATTCCGGCGCGAATAGCCGATTGATCGCCTCGATGTCGTCGCCTTCCCGCTTGTTGCGGGTGAAGCCATAGCTGCCCTTGGCGAGATCGGCCGCGCCCGCATTGGTCGTCATGATCAGGATGACGTTGCGGAAATCGACCTGCTTGCCGTTGTGATCGGTCAGCTTGCCGTGATCCATGATCTGCAGCAGCACGTTGAACAGGTCCGGATGCGCCTTCTCGATCTCGTCGAGCAGGAGCACGCAATGCGGATGCTGGTCCACGCCGTCTGTCAGCAGCCCGCCCTGATCGAAGCCGACATAGCCGGGGGGCGCGCCGATCAGGCGCGAAATCGTGTGACGCTCCATGTATTCCGACATGTCGAAGCGGATAAGCTCGACGCCCATGGTCTTCGCCATCTGCTTGGCGACTTCGGTCTTGCCGACGCCGGTCGGCCCGGAGAACAGGTAGCAGCCGATCGGCTTTTCCGGTTCGCGCAGGCCCGCGCGCGCGAGCTTGATCGACGAGGACAACGCCTCGATCGGCTTGTCCTGGCCGTAGACGGTCGTCTTCAGCGTGGCCTCGAGATGCTGGAGCACCTCGGCGTCGTCCTTCGACACGGTCTTGGGCGGAATCCGCGCCATCGTGGAAATGGTGGTCTCGATTTCCTTGATGCCGATGGTGCGCTTGCGCTTGCCTTCCGGCAGCAGCATCTGCGCCGCGCCGGATTCGTCGATCACGTCGATCGCCTTGTCCGGCAGCTTGCGGTCATGGATGTAGCGCGCCGACAATTCCACCGCCGCCTTGATGGCTTCGTTGGTGTATTTCAGCTTGTGATAATCCTCGAAATAGGGCTTGAGGCCCTTGAGGATCTCGATCGCATCCGGAACCGTCGGTTCGTTCACGTCGATCTTCTGGAACCGGCGCACCAGCGCGCGATCCTTCTCGAAATATTGCCGGTATTCCTTGTAGGTGGTCGAGCCGATGCAACGCACGCTGCCGGCCGACAAGGCGGGCTTGAGCAGATTGGATGCGTCCATCGCGCCGCCGGAGGTGGCGCCCGCGCCGATCACGGTGTGGATTTCGTCGATGAACATGATCGCGCCGGGCGTGGCCTCGATCTCCTTGATCACCTGCTTGAGACGCTCCTCGAAATCGCCGCGATAGCGCGTTCCGGCGAGCAGCGTGCCCATATCGAGCGCGAACACGGTGGCGTTCTTGAGCACATCGGGGACTTCGCCATGCACGATGCGGCGCGCGAGCCCTTCCGCGATCGCGGTCTTGCCGACGCCGGCGTCGCCCACGAAAAGCGGATTGTTCTTCTGGCGGCGGCACAGCACCTGGATCGTGCGGTTGATCTCCGCTTCGCGGCCGATCAGCGGATCGATCTTGCCGTCTTTCGCCTTCTTGTTGAGGTTGACGCAATAGGCTTCGAGCGCGTCGCCTTTCTTCTTCGGTTCGTCGCCGGTCTTGGTGTCGGTTTCTTCCTCGGCGCCGCGCACGGGCCGCGATTCCGACATGCCCGGCCGCTTGGCGATGCCATGGCTGATGTAATTGACCGCGTCGTAGCGGGTCATGTCCTGCTCCTGCAGGAAATAGGCGGCGTGGCTTTCACGCTCGGCGAAAATGGCGACCAGTACGTTGGCGCCGGTCACTTCCTCTCGGCCGGAGGATTGCACATGAATAACCGCGCGCTGGATCACGCGCTGGAAGCCGGCAGTCGGCTTGGAATCCTCGGAACCCTCGGTGACCAGATTGTCGAGTTCGGATTCCAGATAGGACGAGAGGCTGCGGCGCAGCTTGTCGAGATCGACGTTGCAGGCGCGCATCACCGCCGCGGAATCGGAATCGTCGATCAGCGCCAGAAGGAGATGTTCGAGCGTTGCGTATTCGTGATGCCGCTCATTGGCGAGCGCGAGCGCGCGATGGAGCGACTGTTCGAGACTGCGCGAGAAACTTGGCATTCGCTGTCCTTACGTCCCAATTCCTGGCCGCCCCCGGCCGGTCACTAATGTCTTCGCCCTTTTTGTCCCTGCCCCCGGCGTCATTTCTTTTCCATGACGCACTGCAAAGGATGATGGTGTTTGCGGGCAAAGTCCATCACCTGCGTCACTTTTGTTTCGGCGACCTCGTAGGTGAAGATGCCACATTCGCCGATCCCGTGATGATGCACGTGCAGCATGATTCGCGTAGCGGCCTCGCGATCCTTGTTGAAGAACCGCTCCAGCACATGCACCACGAATTCCATGGGCGTGTAATCATCGTTGAGGATGAGCACGCGGTAAAGGTTCGGCCGCTTGGTCGCCGGCTTCGTCTTTGTGATGACGGCCGTGCCGGGTCCCCCGGCGTCGCGCCGCTTGCGCTCGTCGTCAGCCATGACCGGCGACTTGACCGGCAAGTTGGCGGGCGCAATGGCCTGCCGTCGCGTCAGATGTGATCGCAATATCCTTGGAATCATGGCCGTGCCGGGTCACCAAAGGTAGTAGCGGCGCGCAGGAACACAAGTCCGCCCGTTCATCATAATAAATTCGGTGCAAACGCCATACCACATCATTTGCCACATCATTTGCACCGGTATTTCCGGACCGGCCGCCGGCAGACCGAGGGGGTAACCGCCGCTTGGTTAGTCAATTGCGAATAATTCACGGCAATTTTGCCGGAAATTTGCCGTTCCGGCCTTACGTCATTTCAACTCTTCAGGACGAAGATGTGTCTCCAGTTTGTGACAGTTTCAACGTTCCCGCGTTCCAGAAGGGACCTTATGCTGCTCGCCCGCTTTTTTCAAAACAACGACGGCGGCGTCGCCCCGTTTCTGGCTTTGGCCATCATCCCGCTGATGGGTTTCACGGGAGCGGCCATCGATTACAGCCGCGCCAGCGCCGCGCGCACGGCGATGCAATCCGCGCTCGACGCGACCGGCCTGACCTTGTCGAAGACCGCCCAGGGCCAGAGCACCGCCCAGATTCAGGGACAGGCGCAGCAGGTCTTCAATGCGCTGTTCATCCGCCCGGAAGTGCAGGACGTCTCCGTCACCACCGAGTTCGGCTCCCCGCAGCAAGGCAATTTCGTTCTCAAGGTCACCGGCAGCGGCTCCATCAATACGCTGTTCTCCAAGGTCCTCGGCAATTCGCAGATCAGCTTTTCCGCGAAATCAGAAGTGCTTTGGGGCATCAAGAAGCTCAATCTTGCGATGGCGCTCGACAATACCGGCTCGATGTCCTCGAACGGCAAGATGACCGCGCTGAAGACGGCTGCGCATAACCTCATCAACACGCTCAAGGACGCCGAGAAAACCCCCGGCGACATCAAGGTCTCGATCGTTCCATTCGCGGTCGACGTCAATGCCGGAACCGGCAACGTCGATGCGTCGTGGATCGACTGGACCGACTGGGACGCCGCCAACGGCAATTGCAGCAAGTCGTCCTATCACTCGAAGAGCAGTTGCAACAACAATGGCGGCATCTGGACGCCGAAGAACCACAATGTCTGGAACGGCTGCGTCAACGACCGCGACCAGAACAACGACGTCCTGAACACGCCGACCGGATCCGGCGCCTCGACGAAATATCGCGCGCATCAGGCATCGAACTGTCCCGCCTCCATGATCGCCTTGTCCTCCACGTGGGCCGACATGCACAGCAAGATCGACGAGATGACGCCGGCGGGAAATACCAATGTCACGATCGGGCTGCAGATGGCCTGGCAGACATTGTCCAACAACGCGCCTTTCAGCGCCCCCGCGCCCGCGACCGACCTCGACAAGGTGATCATCCTGCTCACCGACGGCGAGAACACGCAGAACCGCTGGACCTCGAGCACATCGTCGATCGACACCCGCACGCAGAAGGCCTGCGACAACGCCAAGGCCGCCAATGTCCGGATCTACGCCGTGCGCGTGATCAACGGCGACGCCGAACTGCTGAAGAACTGCGCGACCAATCCGAACATGTATTACGACGTGGACAGCGCAAGCGAGCTCAACGGCGTGTTCTCCTCGATCGCGCAGAACCTCGCCAATCTGCGTATCGCGAAATAGCCGCGCGGCCGCGATCGGGGTTAACGTCGCCTGAACCGGACGCCGTCAAAACACCCGCATCTTTTAGCGATCCATTCAACGCAATTTTCAAAAAGCGACATGGTTGACGGATTGTAACCGTCTTTCCGCGTCGAGTTTTACGTCGCGCTCAGGGGCATTTCTTAAAATTCGGTGCAGTTCATTTTACTCCGGATGCGTATCATGACCAAAGGTGCCCTCTTCTCCCGTCTGCGCGATGCCTTGCGGACGTTTGGTTCCGACAAGTCCGGCAACGTGGTGATCACGTTCACGCTCGCGATGATCCCGATCATCGGATTCACCGGCGCCGCGGTCGACTATAGCCGCGCCAATTCGGCCAAGGCCTCGATGCAGGCGGCGCTCGATTCCACCGCGCTGATCCTGTCCAAGGAGGCGCAGACGCTGACCTCCGCGCAGCTCAACGCGAAGGCGCTGAGCTACTTCCAGGCGAATTTCAATCGTCCGGAGGTGCAGAATGTCGCGGTGACGCCGACGTTCTCGCAACCCCAGGCTGGAAATTTCACGCTCAATCTGACGAGCACCGGCACGGTCAAGACCACCTTCACCGGCATCTGGCAGCCGACCCTGACCATCGGCGCCAACTCGCAGGTGCTGTGGGGCATGAAGAAGCTCGAGCTCGCGCTCGCGCTCGACAATACCGGGTCGATGTCATCGTCGCAGAAGATGACCAACCTGAAGACGGCGGCCCACAATCTTCTGACCACGCTCAAGACGGCGGCCAAGAAGGACGGCGACGTCAAGGTCGCCATCGTTCCGTTCGACACCACGGTCAAGATCGGAACCGGATACAAGGATCAACCGTGGTTCGACGTCTCCTGCAGCGCGCTCGGAAATCCGTCGGGCTGCAACTCAAACACCTGGAAGAATTACTGGGAAGGCTGTGTCCGCGACCGGACCTATCCGTACGACGCCCAGGACGACGCGCCGAACACGAACAATTCCGCGACGCTGTTTCCGATTTACGATTGCGGATCGCTCGTGACGTCCATGCCGCTCACTTACGACTGGACGGCCTTGAACAGCAAGATCGACCAGATGACGCCGAACGGCAATACCAACGTCACCATCGGCCTGGTCTGGGGCTGGCACGCCCTCACCGCCGGAGCACCGTGGTCGGAAGCCGCGGCGCC
>CAMDXM010000254.1 GCA_945878025.1 Pseudorhodoplanes sinuspersici
CGAATGAATCTCGCATTCGATTACAGGGACAAGCGCGGAAATCCGCAAACATTCATCTACGTATCCGGCGTCGGCACCTATCAAAACTGGCTCAAGTCCTGGGTAGGTGCAACGGGCGACGGCCTCGAGCAATTGATTCTGGGCGCGTATGTCAATCTTCTGTCAAATTACGAGAAGGGCGACAAAATCTATCTGTTCGGCTTTTCCCGCGGCGCCGTAGCCGCGCGAGCGCTCGCCGGCCTGATCAACTATTCAGGCCTCCTGCTTCCGGATCAATCCGCGCTGGTCCATGCCGCATGGAATCATTTTCTCGATCGTCCATCGGACTTCGATTTCAAGGGCATGCGGCGTGAGGCCGTCCACAAAGCGATGAAGATCGAATTTTTGGGCGTGTGGGACACCGTGTTCGGAAGAAATTCCGAGAAATTCATCGAGCAGCGGAAATTCACCACTTTGAAATTGCGCAGCCTCGCGCTCGATCCGGGTGTCAAGACGGGCGTGCAAATTCTCGCGATGGATGAAACACGAAATGCATTTATCCCGCTGTTGTGGAACCGCAAAAAACAGACGCAAACCTGCGAGCAAATATGGATGCCTGGCGTCCATACCGATGTGGGCGGCGGCTACGGCCGCAGCCTGCTGTCCAATCTCAGCCTGCTGTCGATGATCTCAAAATTGTCGCAGCATTGTCCGGAGTTGAAATTTGATGATTATTACATCAGGGAAGTTCTTCTCGACGACCTGCTGACGGAAGATCAAATTTCGGTCAACGACGAGTGGGAAGGATATCCCGGATGGCCGTTCGACAGCCGCGCGCCGCGAAAGGTAGCCGGCGACGCTTTTCTTCCAGGCCAATCCATTCATCCGGTCGCGCGCCTGCTCGCCGACAGAAGGATTACCTTCAAAAGCAAGGAGCAGATTTACAAATATACGTTTCAAGTTCCGCCGGAGGTTAAGCTCAACGTCGCACGGTTCGACAATTCCATTGTCGACTGGAAGAAAATCGAAAGCGGGATCCTGGACAAGTTTTAGTCACAAGCGGGCTTGTGTGGGCGACGTCCGAAGGACGGCGGGCATTTTCGGAGACCGATTAATACACACGAATGATGCTCACCATGAACAGAATCCACATGATGGTCAACACGATGGCGCCCAGGATGAAGATCGGGCCGCGCAGCGGCAAACGATTGCTGGTGAGATGCACATAGGCATGTACGATGCGCAACGCGACGAAGATCCAGGCCAGCGTCATCAGGATGAAATCGGCCTGCCGCGTGATCAGCAGCAGGATCATCAGCACATAGAACAGAACCGGCAATTCGAACTGGTTCAGGTAGGAATTCTCGACCTTGCGCGTGTCGTCGGGCCAGTTCGGTTCGCGCAGCGAGATCTTCTTGCCGCGCAGCTCTCCCGAGCGCACCAGCGTGACGCGCTTGTAGGCCAGCATATAGGCCACGACGAGGGTCAGGATCACCTGCACGAAAACCGGCAAAAGCACGTCCATCACCGACATGGCGTCATTCTCCGTTTGGGGGCCCGCAGGGCTTAGCGGCAAACGCGGCGGGCGGCAAATGCTGTACAGGCACTCCCTACCGGCCTCATGGTGAGGAGCGCCGAAGGCGCGTCTCGAACCATGGGCCGCATCCTTCGAGACGCGCAGCTTCGCTGCGCTCCTCAGGATGAGGGCGGAGTATGGTCACGCACTCGTTGAACCCCACCGCCTCGCCGCGCGACCAAGCAAGGCTATGATGGGGGACATATGATCTATCTGATCGCATTTCTCGCGGGCGCTGTCGGCGCGGGCCTTGGCTGCGTTGCAGGCTTCGCGCTCGGCGGCGTGCTCGCCGGCGTTTTTGGCATTTCCGGATTCGAAGGCGGCGCGGGATACTTCACAGCGTCCATCGGCATTCTCGCTGGCTTCATCGGGTTGATCGCGGGCATCGTTCTCGCGCTCCGCTACAAGGGTGGATATCGCGGCTTCATCGCGCTCGCGGGCCGCACCATTGCGGTCCTGATCGCAGCCGCCGCGATGGTGACTGCCGGCGCGCTCGTCCGTCTCGCCACGGTCGAGCATTTTTCGGACGGCAATCCGACGCTCGAATTCGAAATCCGCCTGCCGGCCGGCATGCCCGCGCCCGAGCGCCGGACGATCGATTTCGAGATGCAGGCCGGCTCGCAAAGGAGCGGCGGCCAGTTCAACAGCGAATGGATGCGCCGCGAGCAGAACCGCGTGGTGCTGAGCGGTTTCGTGCCGCTTTATACGCGCACGTCGTCGCGCATCCTCGTCGTCACCTTGCCCGATCAACCGAAGCTTCTGTTCCAGATCGGATTGTCGGCAACGCCGAAAAAATCCGAGGATTACGGCAAGTGGCAAATGGTGAGTTTTCTCCACGACACCAAACAGGATGGCGCTCCGCGCAACCCGAGGCAGGACGAGAATTTCGAGATCCGCCTCAAGGTGCCAGACTGGACCAGGCCTTATGTGCAGCCGACTTGCGCACCATCCGGGCGCGAATGTCCGGCGAAGTGACGCCTACAATTTCACGCTGAGCGCCGTCTCCTGATCCGGTCCGATGAACGCCGTGAGCCACCATTCCGGATCCATGATCAAAGCACGATAAGCGTCGGTGTCTTTCCCGCCGAGCGTCTGGTTCGCGCTGATCAGAAGCCCGCGCGTTTTCAGCAGCGAGGCGATCAGCTTGAGAATTTTCGGCGTCGGCGCGTAACCGTCGAAAAAGACGATGTCATAGCCGGGATCGAGCCGCGGCAGCACTTTCGCGAAATCGCTCTGATGCACGACGATATGGCCGTCGAGATCGAATTGCGTGATATGCGCGCGCGCGAGCTTCACGTGCCTGGCGTCGCGCTCGATGGTGTCGATCACGGCATCCGGCGCGCCGTGCGCGAACCAGAGCGCCGTGTAGCCGAGCGCCGTGCCGAGTTCGAGAATGCGCCGTGCGCTCACCGCCGCCGCGAGCGCGCCGAGCAGCGGACCGTTGGCATAGGGATACGCGCCGCAGCCGGCGTGTTTTGCACGATGCGCGTTGGTGGCGTCGCGGACGGAGGCGAAGGGATCGACAGAAGGGTTCATAACCCGGGTGCTCTTTACCCGCCCTCATCCTGAGGAGCGCAGCAAAGCTGCGCGTCTCGAAGGATGCGGGCGGCATCCGATCTCGGGTTTACCCGAGATCGGCGAATGTTAAATACACAAGTCGGGTAAACCCGACTTGTAGGCCCTTCGAGACGCATTGCTGCGCAATGCTCCTCAGGGTGAGGCCGAGAGAGAGAGAGAGAGCTCACACCCGGCTCGGATAATTCGGACTCTCGCGCGTGATGGTCACGTCGTGCACGTGGCTTTCGCGCAGGCCCGCGCTCGAGATGCGAAGGAACGTCGCTTTTTTATGGAATTCGTCGATGGTCCGGGCGCCGACATAACCCATTGCCGCGCGAAGTCCGCCGGTGAGCTGATGCAGCACGGTCGCCGCCGCGCCCTTGTAAGGCACCTGCCCCTCGACGCCTTCCGGCACGAGCTTGAGCGAATCCTTGATGTCCTGCTGGAAATAGCGGTCGGCCGAGCCGCGCGCCATCGCGCCGACCGAGCCCATGCCGCGATAGGTTTTGTACGAGCGCCCCTGATAGAGAAACACTTCGCCCGGCGTTTCGTCCGTCCCCGCGAGCAATGAACCGACCATCGCGCAATGCGCGCCGGCCGCGAGCGCCTTGGCGAGATCGCCGGAATATTTGATGCCGCCGTCCGCGATCACGGGTGTGCCGGTTTTGCGCGCGGCGTCGACCGCGTCCATGATGGCGGTGAGCTGCGGCACGCCGACGCCCGCGACAATGCGCGTGGTGCAGATCGAGCCCGGGCCGATGCCGACCTTGATCGAATCCGCGCCCGCGTCGATCAGGGCCTTGGCGCCGTCCGCGGTCGCGACATTGCCGGCGACCACCTGCACTTTGTTCGACAATCGCTTCACGCGGCCGACGGCGTCGAGCACGTGCTGCGAATGGCCATGCGCGGTGTCGATCACCACAAGGTCGACGCCGGCTTCGATCAGGCGCTGCGTGCGTTCATAGCCCTTGTCGCCGACGGTCGTCGCGGCGGCGACACGCAGGCGGCCCTGCTCGTCCTTGCAGGCATTCGGATTGGTGATCGCTTTTTCCATATCCTTGACGGTGATGAGACCGACGCAGCGATAGTCGGCATCCACCACCAGCAATTTCTCGATCCGGTATTGATGCAGGAGTTTTTTCGCTTCGGCCTGCCCGACATTCTCGCGCACGGTGACGAGCCGGTCCTTGGTCATCAGCTCGGCGACCTTCTGCTGCATGTCGGTCGCAAAGCGCACATCGCGGTTGGTCAGGATGCCGACGAGCTTTCCGGCGGCGCCGTTGCGCGCCCCTTCCACCACCGGCACGCCGGAGATCGAGTTTTCCTTCATCAGGGCAAGCGCATCGGCGAGCGTCGCGCCGGGATCGATGGTGAGCGGATTGACCACCATGCCGCTTTCGAATTTCTTGACCTGGCGCACTTGCGCCGCCTGCCGCTCGGGCTCGAGATTGCGGTGGATGACGCCGATGCCGCCGGCCTGCGCCATCGCGATCGCCATCGCGGATTCGGTCACGGTGTCCATGGCGGAGGCCATAATGGGAATATTGAGCGAAATCTCGCGCGTCACCCGCGTGCGGATATCGGCATCCGCCGGCATGACGTCGGAAAGGCCGGGTTGCAGCAGGACATCGTCGAAGGTCAGCCCCTCGCGCGGGGCGCCGTTCGATGCTCGCGATGGTTCTTGGGATGTGGGCTGTGCCATTGCCAACTCTATCTGAGCGCTCCCTTTTTCTCAAGTTTTCGAAAGGAATCGCGGTTGGCGAGTGTCGTTAGCACACGTTTATTGCGGTGTCATGGTTGGCTTGGCCCCTTTCTTCGTCATGCCCGGCCTTGAGCCGGGCATCCACGTCTTTCTTCTTGTGGCAACCCAAGACGTGGATGGCCGGGTCAAGCCCGGCCATGACGACGGAGAGAGATGGTCGTGCCTACAGAGAAATCCCGGCCTCATCCGGAACGGCGCAGGCGCCTGTTCAGGAATGAGGCCGGGAATACGGCATGCGTCCGGAGCAGCGAGCCAGCACTGCCAGACAGACGCAGCCGTTAAACCGAGACTTTTACGGGTTGTAGCCGGGCGGCGGGCCGTGGCGGCGAATCGCGTCCACGATTTCCTCGTGCTTGCGGTCTTCCCGTTTCATGTAGATCGCCACCACGCCATGCACCGACGGGACCAGCCAGAAGAACGGGAAGAAAAAGCCGAG
>CAMDXM010000255.1 GCA_945878025.1 Pseudorhodoplanes sinuspersici
TGCGGCGAACCGGTTTCCACTTCGCCTGAAAATGCTCTGGAAAGCCGCGCGGCCTATCTCGAACTGACCTTCTTGCCGCGTTTGCCGCTCTTGGTGCTGCCGGTTGCGCCGATGCAGCGCTGCACGAAGTCGCGGCGCTCGAACCAGCGCCACATGGTGATCCTGGCGGAGGCCTGATTCTCGCAGCGCGAGCGCTGCGGGCTCGAATAGGCGCCGAGGCCGGCGCTCGCAGGCTGCGGCGATGCAGCAAGCAGCGACGCGGCGAGCAGCGATGCGGCCAGCGATGCGCCGGTCACGTTGGGCCATTTCATGGCGTTGCCTCCCTTTGGTGTCGGCAAACGCACGGCGGCCGATTTTGGTTCCCTTGCGTGACGCGCGGCATCGCGATTTCCTGTGGTCTTGCCGCTGGCATTCGCGCCGATAAGTGCTTACATACAAATCACCCCCGACAATGGAGTTAAGATATGGCGAAAGCGCCCCTGAAGCTGCGCGCGAAAGAGCCTGCCGACGATGAAGCAATAACGTCGCCGGACGCTGAAAGCGCCGATGCTCCGAACAGCCCTGAAGTGCGCACGCCGAATATACCCGAACGGCAAGTTCAGAAACGCACGACCGAAGCGGGACGGTTCTGGCTGCAGATCGACCGCCAGACAAAGTCCTCTTACGAGACTGCCGAGCAGGCGGCGACCGCTGGCATGGCGATCAAGAAGAATTTTTCGATGGTTCAGGTCGCGGTCTATGACCGCAAGGAAGGATCCAACACGATCCTGGAGCTTCCGGTCTAAAGCGCAATCCGGCGAAGTGGGAACCGGTTCGCCGCAAGATTGCGCGACATACATATAAGAGAGCGCAATCCGGCGAAACCTGTCCCGGACTTGATCCGGGGTGGGAACGTCTTTGCCGCAGGATCGTGCGGCACACGACACGGCGCAGTGTTTGGCATGCTGACGCGACGGAAAACATTAAAGTTTTATCGATCGATTTTACCGGCGTGGAGGTAAATCCGGATACAAAGGTGAGCAACCTTTTCTTCGGAAGACACCAGAATCCCCCATCCGCACAAGAATAGTTCGGATGGGGTCTGTTGAGCCACGCAGCGCCATGACATCCAGACTTTCCTATGAAGACGTCCGGCGGCTGGCGCGAACGTGGTTCGCGGAAGCTAAGGAAAAGAGCGATCGGGACGAAGCGGAAATCTCGACCTGGAAGAAAGCACATCGCAAATGGAATTCGTCTCCGGACAGCGGCTCGGGCTTCTGGGACAGCGGTGACAGCGGCGGCGATTGCGGCGGCGGCGATTAGAGCATTTTCCGAAAAGCCTGCCCCCGGACCGATTCGGAATGATGCCGGTTCGCGGCCTTCGCGAAGCCCGCCTCGGCGGACGAAGGAAGATCCGGAAAATTCAGGCCTGAATAAAAAATACGATCTCCGAAAAAAGCGCTTGACGGCTTCCGGACGCGCTTGATACGGCGTAATTCAAGTCTGAAGAATTGCGTCTACGGAGCGTAATCCGGCGAAAGCCTGTCCCGGACTTGATCCCGAAAGCGAGCCGATCCACCGCGACATGACGGGTGCGCGCGCCGGCGATCAGATTTCACATGGCGTAATATGGGAAAGTCACGGAGGCTTTCTTAACAATGCATTAATGGTGTCCGCCTATTTCTTCAGCAACCTCGGGCGGGTCCATGCGCATTGTGCTGGTTGATACTAGCCGTACTGTCTTGAAATGCGTTGGGCGCATGCTCGAAGCGGGTGGCCATGCGGTGATTCCGTTCACCGACGGCCACGAGGCGCTCGATTACATCAAAACGCACCCGGATATCGCGGCCGTCGTCACCAGCGCCGAATTGGTCTCCATGACCGGCATCGAAATGTGCTGGGAAACGCGACTGATCGCGAATAACCGCCGGCCGATCTACATCGTCCTGATGTCATCGAATTACGATCGGGCGCATCTTGCCGAAGCGCTCGACATGGGCGCCGACGATTTCATCGGCAAGCCGCCGATCGCCGAGGAGCTTTATGCGCGGCTGCGCGCGGCGGAACGTTTTGCATTCATGCAGAACGAATTGATCAGGCTAGCGACCACCGATCCCTTGACGGGCGTTCGCAATCGCCGTGCGTTCTTCGAGCGGGCGAAGGAAGCCAGTGCGCACGCTGCGAACGGGGGAGCTTTGTCGGCCGTCATGCTCGACATCGACCATTTCAAGAAAATCAACGACGTTCATGGCCACGATGCGGGCGACGAAGCCCTGCGCGCCGTCACGCGCGTGATCGCTGAATACGAGGCGATCACTGGGCGGCTCGGCGGCGAAGAATTCGCCATGCTGTTCGAGAATACTGCGCTTGCCGAAGCGGCTGCGCTTGCGGAGCAGCTGCGGCAGGAACTGGCACTGTTGCGAATCGAGACCTGCGGAAAAGTGATAACTCTGACGTGCAGCTTCGGCGTCAGCCAATGGCAGAAGGGCGACACCATCGATACGCTTCTCAAGCGCGCGGATGCGGCGCTTTATGAAGCGAAACACGGCGGGCGGAACCGGGTGGTTTCAGCCAATAAGATCCTGTCTGATCTGCGGCCACAGGCATCGAGCGGCGTCATCCGTTCCGCACGCCATTGAGGGCGCGCAGACAAACACCCGATCTCGAAAAAAGTGCTTGACGGCTTCCGGACGCGCTTGATACGGCGTAATTCAAGTCTGAAGAATTGCGTCTACACCCACCCGGCCGGGTTTCCGTGCCGGGTTTTTGATTCCGGAACCTGCTATCCTGAAAGCTGGCATGGCATCGAGGGACACCGGTTTCAATGACCTATCTGGTCATCAAGGCGCTCATTTCCGGCATCATCATCGCCATCGTGTCGGAGGTGGCCAAGCGCAGCCCGGCTTTGGGTGCGCTCATCGTGTCGCTGCCGCTGGTGTCGATCCTCGCGATCATCTGGCTGTGGCGCGATACCGGCGACAGCGAACGCATCGCCGCGCATATGACGGCGACAGTCTGGTACGTGCTGCCGACATTGCCGATGTTTATCGCGATGCCGCTGATGCTGCGCGCTGGCGTCGCGTTCTGGCCGAGCCTCGCCGCATCCTGCGCGATGACGGCGGCCTTGTATCTCTTGACGGTGTGGATGCTCTCGAAATTCGGCGTGAGCCTTTAGAGCAGTCGTGCCGCTCCTGGCGGTGGCGACAAGGCGAGACGCGGATGCCAGGCGCAACGCTCGTGCGCAGGCTGGCCGAAGGCCAGACGCGAATGCGGGCAGAACGACATTATTCGAACATCACGAGGCATGCCCCGGCCGCCGGAACCTCCCCTCCGGTCCCGTGTATCGGCGATACTCGACCCCGGCTCGCCTGAAGGCTGATTGGTCCGGGAAAATTCCGGACGCGATGATTGCCGTGTTGTCGACGGCATGCGGGGTCACCGGCCCGGCCGCGCGGCCGCTGGCGCTGAGATTGAAGCCACAGATCGATATTCCCTGGGGCGCGGCGCTCGACGTGTTCGAGAATGTGGACATGCCGCGCTGGATCGCCACCGTCAAAAAGCATTTGCCGAATACCGAGTTGCTCTCGCCGGATTGCCTCGGGGCATTGGTGTCGCTCGCTTACAATCGCGGGCCGTCATTCGGTAACGCGGGCGAGCGCTATCGCGAGATGCGCGCGATTCACGCGCATATGACGGCGAAGGAATTTGGCAAGATCCCCGACGAGTTCCGCGCCATGCGCCGGCTTTGGCCCGCGCTCAAAGGCCTGCGCGACCGCAGAGAGCGCGAAGCGAAATTGTTCGAGCGGGGGCTTGGCATCCTTTCCCGGTAAGCAAGACGTGGATGGCCGGAATAAATCCGGCCATGACGGCCGAGCAATTATGCGCGCTTCATCCACTTCGTCATGGCCGGGCGAAAGCGCGTCTTCGCGCTGAAGGCCCGGCCATCCACGTCTTCCTTCGCAATCACCCCCCCCTCCCATCACCGAAAGGATCAGCCATGGCTCTCGCGCCGGGGAAGAAAACAATTATTCTCGTTCGCGGACTTCTGGGAATGCTCTATTCGCGCGGCATGGATTCGCTCGCCGCCAAGCTCAAGGCCCGCGGCTGCGACGTCCAGGTCTGGAATCACAGCGTCATCTTCATCGCGTGGTTCGGAAATGTCTCGCGCATCGCGGCCGAAGTGTCGCGCCTCGTTGCGGTGGGGCAGACACCGATCCTGGTCGGGCATTCCTTCGGCGCCAACACCATCCTCATGGTTGCGCGCAATGTATCTGCGTCGCTGCCTTTGCTGTGCGCGGTCGATCCGGCCGCGCAATACGACTGCGGCGTTCCGAGGAACGTGAAAAAGGCGCTCGGCTTTCGCCAGCAGCTGGGCGCGATCGGCCGCGGCCAGCTTTCGCCCAGGGGCGACCCGCGCATCACGGACATTTTGACCAGGGACGCGCACGTTTACATCGACGACGACCCGGCGGTTCACAGCCGCATCATCGCCGAAATCATGAATCTGTAACCGCGCCCGCCGGATGCGGAGCAACATCAAAGGAGAAAAAGACATGGACGCAGAGAAAATCTGGGGCGTCGTTCGCACCGTGCTGGCCGCGCTCGCCGGCGGCTGGGCGACCAAGAAGGGCCTCGACGCGGAAACCTTCAACGCCGTGCTGGGCGCGATCGGCGTGTTGTTCGTCGCGGGCTGGTCGGTTTTTTCCAAGAAGACCGCGTAACGCCGCAGTCCCTCCACCGTCATGGCCGGGTTCATCCCGGCCATCCACGTCTTTCTTTTCCCGGGTTCCGAAAGCAAGACGTGGATGGCCGGAACAAGTCCGGCCATGACGAAATGAAATGAGCAGAGCATAGCAATGTTCAAAACACTCAGCGGGTTCTTCGAACTGATCGGCCTGGTCAAACAGTTTCTGACCTGGCTGATCGCCGAGGAGAACAAGCAGATCGGACGCAACGAGGCGGCTTATGACGTCACCCGGAAGACTGCCGAAACTGAAAACAGGATGCGCGATGTGGGCCGCCCTGATGATGAGTCTGTCGCTCGCAGCCTGCAGGACGGACAATTCTGAGATCGCGGTCAAGATTGTGTGTCCGCGGATCCGCGCCTATGACCGCACGACGCAGGAGCGCGCGCTTGCCGAATATCGCGCGCTGCCGTCCGGCTCCGCGATCAAGCTGATGCTCGGCGACTATCGGCAATTGCGCGATCAGATCCGGGTCTGCAATGACGCAGGATGAGTTGAACAGAACGGCCGAAGAG
>CAMDXM010000256.1 GCA_945878025.1 Pseudorhodoplanes sinuspersici
CCGCGCGCTCGAATTCCACGCGCGCTTCATCGGGCCGGCCGAGCTTGAACAGCAGATCGCCGCGCACGCTCGGCAGCGGGTGATAGTGTTTCAGCGACGGCTCGGCGGTGAGCGCATCGGCGAGCGCGAGACCGGCCGCGGGCCCCTCCGCCCTGCCGACCGCGACCGCGCGGTTGAGCTCGACCACGGGCGAGGGCATGACGCGAGCCAGCGTTTCGTAAGTCGCCGCGATGCGTGCCCAGTCGGTGTCCTCGGGGTTTCGCGCGCGCGCATGGCAGGCGGCGATCGCGGCTTGCAGGAGGTAAGGGCCGGGAGCGCGCCCAGGAAAAGTGGGAACCGGTTTTCCGTCCGAGCGCGCGATCAAAGATTCTCCGCGTTCGAGTGCTGCGAGTCCGCGGCGGATGAGCAACTGGTCCCAGCGCGCGCGGTTCTGATCGAGGAGAAGTATCGGCTCGCCCGCTGATCCGGTGCGCGCGGCGAAGCGCGAGGCCTGGATTTCCATCAGCGCCACGAGGCCATGCACCTCCGGCTCCTGTGGCGCAAGCTCCGCCAGAATGCGGCCAAGCCGCAACGCCTCGTCGCACAAAGCGGGCCGCATCCAGTCGTCGCCGGCGGTCGCCGCATAGCCTTCGTTGAACACGAGATAGATCACTTCCAGCACCGAGCCGAGACGCAGCGCGCGGTCGATCCCACGCGGCGCCTCGAATGGCACGCGCGCCTGCGTCAGGCTCTTTTTCGCGCGCACAATGCGCTGCGCAATGGCCGGCTCCGACTGCAGGAAGCTGCGCGCGATCTCTTCCGTGCTGAGCCCGCCAAGAAGCCGCAAGGTGAGCGCGACGCGCGCTTCCGCCGGCAACACCGGATGGCAGGCGGTGAAAATCAACCGCAGCAGGTCGTCGCCGATATCGTCGTCGAGCGCGGCATCGATATCGGGCGTCATCGCCTGATCGGCTTCAAGCTCGCGGCCGATTTCCGCGTGCTTTCGCTCGGCGAGCTTGTCGCGGCGCAGATGGTCGATCGCGCGATGCCTCGCGGTCGCCATCAGCCAGGCGGCGGGTTTTTCGGGGATGCCGGTTTGCGGCCAGTTTTCGAGCGCGGCAACAAGAGCGTCCTGCGCCAATTCCTCCGCGAGGCCGATATCGCGCGTCACTCGTGTGAGGGAGGCGATCAGCTTGGCGGATTCGATTTTGAAGACCGCGCGGATGGCGCGATGGGTGTCGGTGGTTGTCACAGCCACCGATCACACCATCTTGCTTTTGCCGGTGCAACCGCACCGGATTGCCGCTTACGGCTTGCGGTTCTTTTCGATCTGCTCGCGCAGGCGCTTTTCGTTCTCGAGGATCGGCGCCGCCGCCTCGCCAAAATCCTCCATGTCATAGACCTGACGGATCTCGATTTCGGACGGCCCGGGCATCGGATTGGGGCAGCGCTTCACCCATTCGATCGCCTCTTCCAGCGACTTCACCTGCCACAGCCAGAATCCGGCCACGAGCTCCTTGGTTTCGGTGAAGGGGCCGTCGACGACCGAGCGTTTCGCGCCGTCGAATTGCACGCGCGCGCCCTTGGAACTCGGCTGCAGGCCCTCGCCCGCCAGCATGATGCCGGCCTTGACCAGTTCCTCGTTGTACTTGCCCATATCGGCAAGCAGCTGCTGGCTCGGCAGCACGCCGGCTTCGGAATCCTTCGTCGCCTTGACCATGACCATGAAACGCATTGCTCTCATCCTTCTCTCTTAAGAGCGGGGCCTCCGGAGGTTCCGGATATAAACCCTCGCTCTGTTGTCACGACGAACGGGGGAGGGCGAATTCGACACGAGCCTTGAGATTTTTTTGAGAGTAAAAGCGCGTCCTTCGCGCTGAACGGCCCGGCCATCAACGCCTTTCCGGCGGAAACCAGCGGATCTTTGCATCGTTCCGGCTTGACTCTTGCCCAATATTTCCATATTCGTCGAAATATGGAAAAGATAGATGCACTCGCGGCTTTGGCCGCCTTGGCGCAGGACAATCGCCTCGACGCCTACCGCATGCTGGTTCAGGCGGGCCCCACAGGCCTCCCGGCCGGCGAGATTGCGACCGCGCTCGGCGTGCCGCCGAACACGCTGACATTTCATTTCGACCGCCTGCGTCACGCCGCGCTCGTCACCGTGCGGCGCGACGGCCGCTCGATGATCTACGCGGCGCGCTTCGACACCATGAACGATCTTCTTGGCTATCTGACCGAGAATTGCTGCGGCGGCGCGGCCGTCTGCGCGCCCGAGCCATGCGCCAAACCCGCTGACAAGACGCCTCTCAATCGGAAAGCCAAAGTGCGATGAAAACGAATCTTCCCGTGGCCGTGATCGGCGCCGGTCCGGTGGGCCTTGCGGCCGCGGCGCATCTCATCGCGCGCGGCGTTCCGGTCAGGATCTACGAAGCCGGAGGCCATGCCGGAGCGAGCATATCGCAATGGGGACATGTCCGGCTGTTTTCACCCTGGCGCTATAATGTCGATACGGCGGCGCGGGCGCTGCTGGCGGATACGGGCTGGCGCGAGCCCGATGCGGACGAATTTCCAACCGGCGCGCAATTGCTGGATCAATATCTGCTGCCGCTCGCGCATGTTCCGGCGATCGCGGACGCGCTCAAAACCGGCATGCGCGTGACCGGCATCGCGCGCGCGGGTCTCGACAAGGTCATCAGCAAGGATCGAGAGCGGCGGCCTTTCAACATCGTCTTGACGAATACGAAGGGCGAGACCGTCCGTGTCCAGGCGCGCGCCGTCATCGACGCCTCGGGAACATGGACGCAGCCCAATCCGCTCGGCGCCGATGGAATGCCGGCTGCTGGCGAAGCGCAATCGCGGCGGGTCGCCTATGGCATCCCGGACGTGCTTGGACGCGATCGCGCCACCTATGCTGGCCGGTCCGTGCTCGTTGTCGGTGCGGGACATTCGGCCGCGAATTCATTGATCGATCTTGTCACGCTGCGGCAAAGTGATCCGCAAACCATAATTGCCTGGGCGACGCGTTCGCCAGATCTGAAGCGCGTCTATGGCGGCGGCGCGGCCGACCAGCTTCCCGCGCGCGGCGATCTGGGAGCGAGATTGAAGGGCCTTGTCGCGAGCGGCGAGGTGGCGTTGTTCGCCGGATTTCCCGTCGCACAGGTTTCGGACGACGCGGATGGTGTCATGCTTACGAGTGACGCGATCGGCGGCGCGCGGACGGTGGGACCGTTCGAGCGTGTTATCGTGGCGACCGGGCAGCGGCCGGATCTGTCGTTCCTGCGCGAATTGCGGCTCGACATCGATCCGGCTCTGGAATGCGCGAGGGCGCTCGCGCCGCTCATCGATCCGAACGTGCATTCCTGTGGCTCGGTGCGGCCGCATGGCCATCGGCAGCTCTCGCATCCGGAACCGGATTTCTACACCATCGGCGTGAAGAGCTACGGACGCGCGCCGACATTCCTGCTGCTGACCGGTTACGAACAGGCGCGCTCGGTCGCGGCGGCGATCGCCGACGATCTTGCCGCGGCCGACCAGGTGAATCTCGTTCTCCCGGAAACGGGCGTCTGCTCCGCGCCTACGCTTTCCGCCGAGGCAGTTCCGGCCGCGGCCTGTTGCGGCGGTCCGGCAAAAGACGAGGCGTCCGCGTGCTGCGCCGCGGACGAAGAAGCCAAGGCAAACAAGAAAGGCGGATGCGGCTGTTCGTCATCCGCGGACCGGATCCAGGAGACCGCCGATGTCTGACACATTCAACGTACTGTTTCTCTGCACCGGAAATTCCGCCCGCTCGATCCTCGCGGAGGCGTTGCTCAATCGCTTGGGCAAGGGAAAATTCAAGGCCTATAGCGCGGGCAGCGCTCCCGCCGGTCAGGTCAATCCGCACAGCATCGCGCTGCTGCGCGAAATGGGCTACGACACGTCCGGTTTCCGGTCGAAATCCTGGAGCGAATTTGCAAAGCCGGGCGCCCCGGTCTTCGATTTCGTCTTCACAGTCTGCGACAACGCGGCCGCCGAAGCCTGTCCGGTCTGGCCGGGCCAGCCGATGACCGCGCATTGGGGTTTGCCGGATCCCGCGGCGATCACCGGCTCGCCCGCCGAAATCAGCCTGGCCTTCCGCGAAACGGCACGCATGCTGTCGCAACGCATCGGGATTTTCGTTTCGCTGCCGATCCGCTCGCTCGACAAGCTTTCGTTGCAAGGCAAGTTGCGCGATATCGGCCGCATGGAAGGCGCGACCGGCCAAGTGAAGGCCGTCACTTGACCGCACGCGCGCCCGGCGCGAAGCGGCGTGTCGCCGCCGAGGCCATTGGAACCGCCTTGCTGCTCGCGACGGTGGTCGGCTCCGGCATCATGGCTCAGCGCCTGGCCGGCGGGAACGTCGCCTTGGCTTTGCTCGGCAATACCTTGCCGACCGGGGCCATTCTCGTCGTCCTGATCCTGATTTTCGGCCCGGTCTCGGGCGCGCATTTCAATCCCGCCGTGTCGCTTGTCTTCGCGTTGCGCGGCGAGATCGCCTGGCGCGAGGCCGCGGTCTTTTCGGCCGCGCAACTCGCGAGCGGAATCGCTGGGGTTTTCATCGCGCATGCGATGTTCGATCTTCCCATATTGCAGGTGTCGACGACGGTCAGGACCGGGATCGGACAATGGATCGCGGAAGCCGTCGCGGCATTCGGGCTGGTGCTGACGATTTTCGGCTGCCGCGCTTCCGCGCCGTCATCCGTCGCCCTTGCGGTCGGGCTTTACATCACGGCCGCCTATTGGTTCACGGCCTCGACGTCATTCGCCAATCCGGCCGTGACGGTCGCGCGCTCGCTCTCGGACACGTTTGCGGGGATCGCGCCGCAGGGCGTGGCGCATTTTATCGCCGCGCAGCTTGCGGGCGCGATCCTTGCGATGTTCGTGAGCCGGTGGTTCTGGCCCGGCAGTCCGCGGCGCTGACACGCCGCGCGTAGTCCGGAGTTTTTCGGTTCCGATCGAATCGGAACCGAACTCTACGTTTTTCCTGAGCACGACCTTTTCCAAAAACCGGCTTCCGCCCCGGATTGGGTCCGGGGCAAGCTTTTTCGAAATCATGCTCTAAACCTGCAAAATCTCCTTGCGCCGGATGATCGCCGGACGCGCGGACTTTCGCGCCGTCAGGCGAACGAATACACGGTGAATCAGGCGCGGCACCGCGGAAAACACGGCGTCCATCATGGCCGCGCGCTCGGCATAAGCCCGGC
>CAMDXM010000257.1 GCA_945878025.1 Pseudorhodoplanes sinuspersici
CCGCCGTTTGTATTCGGCCAAGTTGAGCATGCGATCGACCCGCATCACAATGTCGCGATCAAATCCTGCCTCGACAATTTTCATGATCGGCTCCTCGCGCTCGACCAGGCGCTCGAGGATCGCATCCAGAATGTCGTAAGGCGGCAGCGAATCCTGATCCTTCTGGTTCTCGCGCAATTCCGCGGTCGGCGCCTTGGTGAACACATTGTCCGGGATCACGCATCCGCTCGGCCCGAGCGCTCCCTCCGGCTTCCATTCGTTGCGCAGCCTTGAAATGCGAAACACCTCGGTCTTGTACAGATCCTTGATCGGATTGAAGCCGCCATTCATGTCGCCGTAGAGCGTGGCGTAACCGACCGACATTTCCGACTTGTTGCCGGTCGTCACCACCATCAATCCGAATTTGTTGGAAATCCCCATCAGGATCGTGCCGCGCGCGCGCGCCTGCAAATTCTCTTCGGTCACGTCGCGCGGCAGATCCTTGAACAGCGGCGCCAGCGCCGCTTCGAGGCCATGTACGGCGCTTTCGATCGGCGCGGTGTCGTAGCGGATGCCGAGCGCCTTGGCCACGGCGGACGCATCGGTAAGCGATTCCTGCGAAGTGAATTTGTAGGGCAGCATCACCGCGCGCACGCGCTCGCTGCCCAGCGCATCAACGCCGATGGCCGCGCACAAAGCCGAGTCGATGCCGCCGGAGAGGCCGAGAACGACGCCCTTGAATCCGTTCTTCTCGACATAGTCGCGCAGGCCGAGCACGCAGGTCGCGTAATCGGCCTTGTCGCCCTCATCGAGCCGCGCCGCCGGACCTTTCACACAGCGCCACCCGGACGCCGTGCGCTCCCAATGCGTCAGCGCGACGCTTTCCGAGAATGCGGGAAGCTGCGCCGCCAAAGACGCGTCGGGATTGAGAACGAAGGACGCACCTTCGAATACGAGTTCGTCCTGCCCGCCGACCTGATTGACATACATCAGCGGCAATCCGGATTCCTTCACGCGCGCGACCGCGGCGTTGAGCCGTTCGTCCATCACGTTGCGGCGATAGGGCGAGCCGTTCGGCACCAGCAGGATTTCGCCGCCGGTCTCCGCGATGCATTCCACCGGCTCCGGGCCCCAGATGTCTTCGCAAATGGGGACGCCGAGACGCACGCCACGGAAACCGACCGGGCCCGGCATCGGCCCCGGCGTGAATACGCGCTTTTCGTCGAACACTCCGTAATTCGGCAGATCGACCTTGTAGCGCAGCGCGCCGATCCGCCCGCCGTCGAGCAGGGCGATGGCGTTATAGAGCTTGCCGCCTTCCATCCAGGGCGTGCCGACGATCACGGCCGGACCGTTGTCCGCCGTTTCGCGCGCGAGCGCCTCCACCGCAGCGCGGCACGCGGCCTGGAACGCCGGCTTGAGCACGAGGTCTTCGGGCGGATAACCGGCGATGAAAAGTTCGGGAAACAGGACCAGGTCGGCGCCCTCGCCTGCCGCTTGCGCGCGCGCGCGGCGCACCTTGTCCGCATTGCCGGCGACATCGCCGACGACGGGGTTGAGCTGCGCGACCGCAATGGCAAGTCGGTCGAGGGGGCGGCTGTTCATGGCCTTGATCTAGCGTGGGAGGCGAATACCCGCAATCGCGCGGAGCGCAACGCAGATCAATAGGACGAGCCTGCCGCGTAAGGCCCGAACCGGAACGAGCCCTGCACGAACACGCCGTAAATGTCGCTTTTCCACTCCACCGGCTGCGGCGACGCCGTAAAGCCGATGACGTTGCCCTCGAAATGGGTGTCGCCCTTGGTTTCCAGGTGCCAGTAGCGGCCGCCGACCGCGAATGACACATTCCGGTCCACCGCGTAGTTCAGCGCGGCTTCGAGCTGATAGCCGTGACCCTGGCCGTCTTCCCGGATCGGCCCTGCGAAATCGCCGTTCGATGTGCCGATCCGCAACCAATGCGAGTCTGCGCCATGCAGGGCGACATAGGGCAGATAAGCGCCGTCGAGCCGCAGCGACAGCCGGTCGGACAGCCTGATGTCGGCGTCGAGGCCGATGCGGAGAGAATGATAGGTATTGTCCTGCGTGATCACGCGGATGTTGTAGGGAACGCCGGCGCCTGCGCAGACCGACGGATTGGCCGCCACCTGCGTGCAGCCATAGGCCGATACCTGTTCCTGAAAATAGTGATATCCGGCGAAAGCGCCGACGCGGATATTGTGATTGCGCACGAGATTGAATCCAAGATCGACGCTGCCATACAGCATCTGGCCGTCCTTGTGATTGCTCATCGTGCTGGAATAAGGCGTGATGAACGGCGCGAAATCCTCGTCGTTGAGATCGCCCTTGGTCACGATGCCGCCGCCGAGATATCCCTTCACATAAAGGCCGCTGGTATGGTCGGCGCGTCCGAAGCCTTCGGCCGCGTGTCCGCGCAGGCCGTCATAAGTCAGGCGCGAGACCAATGCCGTGCCTGCGATGTTGTAGAGATCCTTCGCCGTCTTGCCGACGCTGAACCAGTAGCGCGCCGCGAACTCGCCCTCGATCGCCGAGACCGGCTGGCGGGGCGGAAGATATCTCACCGGCCTGCGCGAGGCGTCCGGCCATTGCGCAGCTCCGCCATTGAGGTCCGGCCATTGCGGATTGTCGGCGGTGCGTGCGGGCGCGATGCTGGCCAGAACGAGGCCCGCAAACACACATCCCGCAATGAATCCCTTTGTCCGCGCCACCAAAGCCTCCCGGCTTCCTGGTTGTTAGCGCGCGGCTGGAGGCAAAACCGGTCTCCACTTTTGCTGGCCGCGCGCGTATTTCGTAGACGCGCGGCCGGACGCAAAACCGGTACCCACTTTTGCTGGCCGCGCTTCTGGCGCGTCCAATTTGATTCAAATTGCTTTCAATTCATTGCCGGGCATACGGGAACCCGGCAGCGTTCAGGCGCAGCGTTAACGGGAGGTCTGGGAAAAGCGTTAACGACCAGTGACTGTCACAGGCCTGACGCCGCCGGCAGCGGTTTCACGTAAGCCACCCGCTCCTTCTTCAGAAGTTCCGCCAGCAGGAACGCCATGTCGATCGACTGCTCGGCATTGAGCCGCGGATCGCAGAAGGTGTGATAACGGTCGTTGAGATCCGCATCCGAAATGGCGCGCGCGCCGCCGGTGCATTCGGTGACGTTCTGGCCGGTCATTTCCAGATGCACGCCGCCGGCATAGGTCCCTTCCGCGGTATGGACCTGGAAGAAATCCTTCACTTCCGACAGCACGCGATCGAACGGCCGCGTCTTGTAGCCGCTCGCCGACGTGATGGTGTTGCCGTGCATCGGGTCGCAGGACCACACCACGGTCTTGCCCTCGCGCTTCACCGCGCGAATGAGCGCGGGCAGATGCTCGCCGACCTTGTCGCTGCCAAACCTCGCAATCAGCGTGAGCCGGCCCGGTTCGTTGTCCGGATTGAGAATGTCGATCAGGCGGATGAGTTCGTCGGCCTTGAGCGACGGCCCGCATTTGAGGCCGATCGGATTCTTGATGCCGCGGCAATATTCGATATGCGCATGATCGGGCTGGCGCGTGCGGTCGCCGATCCAGACCATGTGGCCGGAGGTCGCGTACCAGTCGCCCGTCGTGGAATCGACGCGCGTCATCGCCTCCTCGAAGCCGAGCAGCAATGCTTCGTGGCTTGTGTAGATATCGGTCGAACGCAATTCCGGCTGGTCCTCGAGATCGAGCCCGCAGGCCTGCATGAATCCGAGCGCCTCGGAAATCCGGTCGGCAAGCTCCATGTAACGGCGCGATTGCGGCGAATCCTTCACGAAGCCCAGCATCCATTGATGCACGCTCGCAAGATTGGCGTAGCCGCCATGCGCGAAAGCGCGCAGAAGATTGAGCGTCGCGGCGGACTGGCGATAGGCCTCGACCTGCCGGCGCGGATCGGGAATGCGCGCTTCCGGCGTGAACTCGATGCCGTTGACGATGTCGCCGCGATAGCTCGGCAATTCCTTGCCGTCCTTCTTTTCGGTCGGCGAGGAACGCGGCTTGGCGAATTGTCCTGCGATACGCCCGACCTTCACCACCGGAGAGCCGCCGGCAAAGGTCAGCACCACCGCCATCTGCAGAAAGACGCGGAAGAAATCGCGGATGTTGTTGGCCCCGTGTTCGGCGAAGCTTTCGGCGCAATCCCCGCCCTGCAGCAGGAAAGCCTGGCCAGCCGCGACGCGCGCAAGCTGCTTCTTCAGGCTGCGGGCCTCACCTGCAAAAACCAGCGGCGGGAAGGTCGCAATCTGCTTTTCGACGGCCGCGAGCGCCGCCTTGTCCGGATAATCCGGGATCTGCGCCGCCGGCTTTCCCCGCCAGCTATCGGGCTTCCAACGCTCGGGCACGAAACACTCCTTGCGGCTCAACCGCTTAACATAAGATCACGACGATTTTGGATCGCTGATCCAAAATCGTGAACGTGATCGACTCTATTAAGTCAGAGCATGATGTTGTCCGAAAACCGCTTCACACTTTTCGGCATCATGCTCTGGCGGGCGGGGTTATAGCGGGCCTTTTCAGATAAGGCCACATGGCCAAAAGGGCCAGGCTACGGCTTTGGCGCGGGGCTTTTTAACCTTCGCGGACGTAACTCGCCGCCTTTTCGCGCAGGGTCACGAGCTCCTCGGACGCGGTCGGATGCACCGCCATGACCGCGTCGAAATCGGCCTTGGTCGCCTTCATTTTCACGGCGATGCCGACAAGCTGGATCATTTCGCCGGCGTCCGGCCCGACGATATGGCATCCGGCCACGCGGTCCGTCTCGCCATCGACCACGAGCTTGAAGAAGGAGCGCGTGTCGCGGCCCGATAGCGTCGCCTTCATCGGCCGGAAGGTGGTCTTGTAGATATCGACGCGGGCGAGCCGCTCGCGCGCCTGCATTTCCGTCAATCCGATCGTGCCGACTTCCGGCTCGGAGAAAACCGCGGTCGGAATATTACTATGGTCGACCTTGACGTTCTTCCCGCCGAACACGGTATCGGCGAATGCGTGGCCTTCGCGGATGGCGACGGGGGTGAGATTGACGCGATCGGTGACGTCGCCGATCGCGTAGATATGCGGAACGGAGGTCTGCGAATAGTCGTCGACCGCGATGGCGCCCTTTTCGTTCAGCTTGACGCCGGCCTTTTCCAGCCCGAGCCCGCGC
>CAMDXM010000258.1 GCA_945878025.1 Pseudorhodoplanes sinuspersici
ATCGGCGTGAAGGATTTGTTCTGCACGAAAGGCGTGCGCAGCACGGCGTGCTCGCACATTCTCGATAATTTCATCCCGGCCTATGAATCGACCGTCACCGCGCAGCTCTGGCGCGACGGCGCGGTCATGCTCGGAAAGACCAACAACGACGAATTCGCCATGGGGTCGTCGAACGAAACCTCGTTCTTCGGGCCGGTGCAATCGCCATGGCGCCGGCGCGGCTCGAACACGCCGCTGGTTCCTGGCGGATCGTCCGGGGGATCTGCGGCCGCCGTCGCCGCGCGCCTCTGTCTTGGTTCGACCGGCACCGACACCGGCGGCTCGATCCGCCAGCCGGCCGCGTTCACAGGTATTGTCGGGATCAAGCCAACCTATGGCCGCTGCTCGCGCTGGGGCATTGTCGCGTTCGCGTCCTCGCTCGACCAGGCCGGGCCCTTTGCGCGCGATGTGCGCGACACCGCGATCCTTCTGCGTTCGATGGCCGGCCATGACCCGAAGGACACGACCAGCGTCGACCGCGATGTGCCCGACTACGAGGCCGCCATCGGCCGCTCCGTGAAGGGCATGAAGATCGGCATCCCGAAGGAATATCGCATCGACGGCATGGCCGCCGAAATCGACACGCTCTGGGAGCAGGGCGTGGAATGGCTGCGCAAGGCGGGCGCCGAGATCGTCTCGGTGTCGCTGCCGCATACCAAATATGCACTGCCGGCCTATTACATCGTGGCGCCCGCCGAGGCCTCGTCGAATCTCGCGCGCTATGACGGCGTGCGCTATGGCCTGCGCGAGCAGGGCCGCGATATTGCCGGGATGTACGAGGCAACGCGCGCCAGCGGCTTCGGCAAGGAAGTGCGCCGCCGCATCATGATCGGGACCTATGTCCTGTCGGCCGGCTATTACGACGCCTATTACTTGCGCGCGCAGAAGGTCCGCACCCTGATCAAGAAGGACTTCGAGGATTGCTTTAACTCGGGCGTGCAGGCGATCCTGACGCCGGCGACGCCATCGGCCGCCTTCGGCATCGGCGAGAAGGGCGGCGCCGACCCGATCGAGATGTATCTCAACGACGTTTTCACCGTGACGGTGAACATGGCGGGCTTGCCGGGGATTTCGGTTCCGGCCGGCCTCTCGGCGGAGAACCTGCCGCTCGGTCTTCAGCTCATCGGCCGGCCGTTCGAAGAAGAAACGCTGTTCGCGCTCGGTCATGTGATCGAGCAATCGGCCGGACATTTTGCTCCCGACCGCTGGTGGCAGCCCCTGGCCTGAAACGCCGGTTGCGATTGCCCTTTTTTCCAGCGCCCGGATATCCCCGGCGCAGCGGTCGCGATTGAGCCAATCGCTCCTTCCATGCAAGGATTTAAAAAAAGAAGAATCAGGAATCGCAGAGGGAGACGACCGTGACATCGGAGGAGACCCGCCAACTGGTGCATAAATCCTACGCCGCTTATGACAGCGGCGATCACGACTTTATCGTCAACCTGTTCGACGACGATATCGAATGGAAATATTTCAGCGCGCCCGAGGCGATTCCTTTCCCAAATCATGTGCGCGGAAAACAGCAAGCGCTCATGGCGCTCAAGACGATCGACGAATTGTTCGAAATCGTCGGCAACGAGCTCGAACTGGTGGTGGTCGACGGCGACCACGCCGCGGTGATCTGCGATCAGAGGGTCCGGCAGCGGGCGACGGGACGCATGATCCGCAACAAGGTCGCCGCATTTCACCGTTATCGGGACGGCCGGCTGATCGAATACACGGCATTCGCCGACAGTCTCGATATCATGCAGCAAACGCTCGGACGCCTGATCGAATTGCCGACGATCTATCCGCGGTGATGCATTCCTGCGCAGGACGTTAGGGAACGAGACATGACCTCTCAAGACTTCAAGGACAGCGTGGCCAGCGGCGCGCCGCCGCCGGGATTGACCGCGCCGCTGCAAGCCCTGTGGTGGGCGGCAAAGGGCGACTGGGACAAAGCCCATAAAATCGTCATGGACGACGAGAGCGCCGAAGCCGCCTGGGT
This sequence comes from Pseudorhodoplanes sinuspersici, assembly GCA_945878025.1. Lineage (GTDB taxonomy): Bacteria > Pseudomonadota > Alphaproteobacteria > Rhizobiales > Xanthobacteraceae > Pseudorhodoplanes > Pseudorhodoplanes sinuspersici_B. The sequence goes on from CAMDXM010000258.1 coordinate 2,024, forward strand.
GCATGCGTATTTGCATCGCGTCGAGGGGGATTTGCCGAATGCGCGCTATTGGTATGGGCAGGCGAAGCGCGCAGTCGCGACCGGCACGCTCGAGGCCGAATGGACGGCGATTTCGGCTGACCTGCTTGTGAACAACGCCGCGTAGGCGCTGGCGGCTTCTTCGTGGCCGGGGCTTAATCCGCCGCCGGCCGGGAATGGGGACGCTCAGTGATTTCCAAAGAGACAAGCGTGGCCGTGAAGGGCCTTTACGATGCCTATGTGCTGCGCGATTTCGTTCGGGTTGCGACCTACATTCACGACGACATCGAATGGGTGATCCACGCCCCGCGGCAATTGTTCGGCTTTACCGGTCCGAGGCACGGCAAGAAAGCGGTGCTGGAAGCGCTGGGCGGCATCGCGAAGGACTACGCGATCGAAGAATACAGGCCGAAGATCACGATCGTGGACGGCGACCGCGCCACGGTCGTGTCCGACGTGGTTTTCGCGCAGCGCTCGTCCGGCCGGATGCTGAATTTCCGCATCGCCGACGTCATGCGGCTGCGTGACGGGCAAATTGTCGAATTCGAGGAGTTCATCGACTCGGTCGATGTCGCCGAACAGGCTTTAGGCCGGTATCTCGATTTGCGCTGATTGTTGTATTTCCAGCATGAATGGTGCGTTGCGGCCTTCGCCGCCACGCTTCATAAAGGCCGCCTGATGCCGGCAAGGTAGAGACATGAGTGCTGCTGCAAAATCCTCGAAACTGATCAAAGGCGCGGATGGCGGCTGGGAGGTCGTGATCGGCATGGAGGTCCATGCCCAGGTCACGTCCAAGTCCAAGCTGTTTTCGGGCGCCTCGACCGAATTCGGCGGCGCGCCCAATTCGCATGTGTCGCTGGTCGACGCCGCGATGCCGGGGATGCTTCCGGTCATCAACGAGGAATGCATCCGGCAGGCCGTGCGCACCGGCCTTGGACTGAACGCCAGGATCAACCTGAAATCGGTGTTCGACCGCAAGAATTATTTCTATCCCGATCTGCCGCAGGGCTATCAGATCAGCCAGTTCAAGTCGCCGGTGGTCGGCGAGGGCGAGGTGATCGTCGACATGCCGGACGGCGAGGCCGTCACCATCGGCATCGAGCGGCTGCATCTGGAACAGGACGCCGGCAAGTCGCTGCACGACCAGCATCCGTCCATGTCCTATGTCGATCTCAACCGCTCGGGCGTGGCGCTGATGGAGATCGTGTCGAAGCCGGACCTGCGCTCGTCGGAAGAAGCCAAGGCCTATGTGACCAAGCTGCGCGCGATCCTGCGCTATCTCGGCACCTGCGACGGCAACATGGAGGAAGGATCGCTGCGCGCCGACGTGAATGTGTCCGTCCGCAAGCCCGGGGCGCCGCTCGGCACCCGCTGCGAGATCAAGAACGTCAATTCCATCCGCTTCATCGGGCAGGCCATCGAATATGAAGCGCGCCGCCAGATCGAAATCCTGGAAGAGGGCGGCTCGATCGACCAGGAGACGCGGCTATTCGACCCCAACAAGGGCGAAACGCGCTCCATGCGCTCCAAGGAAGAGGCGCACGACTATCGTTACTTCCCGGACCCAGATTTGCTTCCGCTCGAATTCGATCAGGCCTATGTCGACGAGCTGAAAGCACACTTGCCGGAGCTTCCGGACGGCAAGAAGTCGCGTTTCATGACTCAATACGGACTTGCGGCCTATGACGCGGGCGTTCTGACGGCGGAACGCGAGACCGCCGAATTTTTCGAAAGCGTCGTCGTGAAGCCCGGTGCGGCCGCGCGCGACGCCAAGGCGGCGGCGAACTGGGTCATCAATGAATTGGCCGGACGCCTGAACAAGGACGGCAAAGGCATCGAGGCTTCGCCGGTTTCGGCCGCGCAGCTCGGCGCCATCCTCGATCTGATCGGCGACGGCGTCATTTCCGGCAAGATCGCCAAGGACTTGTTCGAAATCGTCTGGAGCGAGGGCGGCGACCCGCGCGCCATCGTCGACGAGCGCGGCATGAAGCAGGTCACCGACCTCGGCGCGATCGAGAAAGTGGTCGACGAGATCATCGCCAAGAATCCCGACAAGGTCGCGCAGGCGAGAGAAAAGCCCGCTTTGGTCGGCTGGTTCGTCGGCCAGGTGATGAAATCCTCCGGCGGCAAGGCCAACCCGCAGGCCGTCAACGATCTTCTGAGCAAGAAGCTCGGCCTCTGACGCGCATTCGAAGCTCGCCGCGCGCCGATTTTGCGTCTCGTGCGCCGATCGCGGCGCGCCGATGGGTCATTTGCGGCGAAATTTCCGCAATATCGCGTCGCACTCGCGTCCTGCGGCCAAAACCTCCGGCGCGCGCCGCAAGGCATCTGCGAAAAGTTCTCTCCGCGATGCGCATGAGCGCCGCTCCGGCGTATGCGCGTTCGCAAAATTCAAAATCGAAGATGGTGAAATGTGTCGAAGCCGTCGTCCGAGCGGCGCGTTTTCGGTCCGGCGCGGCGTGTCGCCCGCGAATCACTTTTGACCGATTCGCGCGATTCTGATCGATTCAGCTCCGCGAGACGCAGCCGAGCGGCGTTTTTGTGAAAAAAATTTTGGACGCCTCGGCGGCGCGAATTGGACGCTCCGCGGAGCGAAAAAGTCGCGCAAGGATGAAAACAAAATCGTTTCATGTCGCGCGCGCCGCGTTTTTCAGATGCGCTGGAAAGCCTTATTTTATAGGCATTTTCGCAGTTCTGATTTTTCCGCGCGGGAAACGAAATTCAAATTCGTTTTGCGTATCGAGCGCGATGATCGCTCGCATGCATTCGCGATTTTCCGCGCGCACTTTGCACGCGCGCGTACACCTTTCGTTAAGCGGAGTCGCTGTTTCTTGCATTGTGCTGTAGTAATCGCAGTGCAGTGCTGTCGATTCGCGATGGCACGAACTTGCTAACGCCATCTCTCATCACAGCTAGGAGGGCATTCCATGGCCAAGAAGCGTAAGACCAAGACCAAATCCGCCGCGAAGAAGACCGCGAAGAAGACGAAGCGCAAAAAGAAGAAGTAAGGCTTAAAGCCGCTTCACGATCCTGACTGCGATGCAGTCGTGGGATCGCGTCATACAAGCCGGCGGCGCGCAACTTCGGATCGC
>CAMDXM010000259.1 GCA_945878025.1 Pseudorhodoplanes sinuspersici
ATCGACGCTGCGATATAGGGGCCGCCGGTGGCCGCCGGCGCCGCCGGTTTTGCGTCGGGCGGCGGCGACGACGGCGGCTTGCCCGGATCGATGCCGAGATCGGCGAGCACACCGCGGATGCGCCGTGCGCGGGAATCGTAGCTTTCCTCGATCGTCGAGAGCGAGGCGGTCTGCTGCGCCTCCAGACGATCGAGCGCATCCTGCATGCGGAGCAACGCGCCTTCGACGCCGCCGCGCATGCGCTTGGAGCCGGCGCTCGCGAAGGTCGAGGGTGCGATGCGCGATTCCAGCCGCGCTTCGCGATCCGGCGGCGGCGTGTAGATCACCGTGTCGTTGATGGGCGAAGGCTTGGCCGGCGCGGTGCGCTGGGAATCGAAAATATTCGGGCGCTGGTTCGGCTTGACCGAACCGGTCGTCACCGGATCGCCGCCGATGGACGTGAGCGTCGCGGCGCGCGCTTCGAGGGCGGATTGCTTGCGGACAAGCTGGTCGAGCTTGACTTCGAATTGCTCCTGATCGAGCAACTGGCGGCTGGTGATGCGGTCGACCTGCGCGCGCAATTCGGCGATGCGGTCCTCATAGGCGAATTGCATTTCGGCCTGACGCGCGATCAGCCGCTTGAGCACGTCGTCGTGGAAGGTGAAATAGGTGCCGGTCACGACCGACCAGCCCGCCATGACGACCAGCGTACCGACGACGATCCAGAAGGCGACTGGCCCGAGGCGGACCTGCCGCCCGGCATGGGTCAGGGTGTAGTCGGCCGCCGGCATGCGGCGGGAATGCATGTGATGGTGAGGGGCGGGCTGCGGGTGCCCCGCCCGCGGGTGCTCATAAGCCCAGCCTTCGACGAAACGGCCGGAATCGCGGCGATGATCGTAGTGACCCTGGCGGTAGGACATTAACGCTCCCCGCCGGTTCCCTTGAGCCTTGGCGCGGGCCGACGCTAATGCGGCGATTTGAGCGGGTTATGGTTAATTTTTCGCAAATGAATGCATGCTATGGACATTTCCTCACCGGGCGCGGCTGGCATCGCGTCAACCCTCTAAAGCTCCTTCGCGGCCTCGAGTACCTCTTCGGCATGACCTGGGATTTTGACCTTGGGCCAGATGCGCGCGATCCGGCCGGCCGGCCCGATCAGGAAGGTTGTGCGCGCTATCCCCATGAATTTACGGCCATACATGGATTTCTCGACCCAAACGCCATAGGCCTTGAGGACCTTGAGTGTTTCGTCCGATCCGAGCGGGATCTTGAGCTTGTATTTGTTTTTGAAAGCGTCCTGATGCGCGATGGGATCGGCGGATACGCCAAGAATGCCGGTCCCCGCCTTGGCGAAGGCCGCCGCGCGGGCCGAGAAATCCATGGCTTCCCTGGTGCAGCCCTCGGTATCGGCCCTGGGATAGAAATAGAGCACGAGCTTTCGGCCTTTGAAGCCGGCGAGGGAGACTGTTTCGCCGCCATCCGCGGGCAGGCTGAAAGCGGGGGCCCGGTCGCCCTCGAAGAGGGCTCCGGGACCGGCCGAGGGCCTTGCCGAAGTTCGCGTCAAAGGCCGCGCCAGAGAACGTGCCATGTGCCTTCCTTTCGTCGCTTTCGGCGGGTCAAGCTGACCGCTTCGATGGGGTGGGAGGAGGCTGGCAGGCGGGATCGGGTCACGCCGGTCAGCGGGCTTGAACAGGCCGACCTTAAGCTCGGCCATTCTGCCGGGCTACACGCGCCGGACAAGGGGACGTCCGACCGGGCATGAACGACAGCAGGCAATCGACACGTATTGCAGCGCTTCGCGCCCTGGAATCGAGTTTCCAGCAACTCGGCTGTGCGCCGTCCGAAAAGCAGTCCCGCTGGCGCGGGATCTGGGCGCGCGTTCGGCCGGACATTCGCACAAGCGTGAAGCGCCGGGCCGTCCGCCGCACTCTTCAGATCGTCGTCGTTGCGCTCGCAATCGTCGCACTGTGCGTGGGCGGATTGTGGCTGCGGCTCGCCGCCGGGCCGGTTTCGATCGATTTTGCCACGCCGTTATTGTCTTCGGCCATCGAGCACACACTCGGCAGCCGTCATCGCGTTGAGATCGGCGGCACCCAGATCGAGCGGGACAACAATACCGGCCGCATGTCGGTTCGCATTCGCGACATCCTTATTCGCGACGCCGACGGCGCGGTGGTGGCGGGCGCTCCCAAGGCCGAAGTCGCCGTCTCCACCACCGGCCTCTTGATGGGAAGCCTGCACGCCAAGCGCGTCAGCCTCGTCGGCGCCGAACTCGCGGTCCGCATCGAGACCGACGGCCAGATTACCATCTCGACGGGGGCCGAACGCCGGCCGATCGCGGTCACGCCAGCGATCGTCAAACCGGCGACGCCCGAAAGTCTGGCGCTGCGGCGAGCAAGCCCCGCGCCGGCCGCGTCCGCGGGCGCGCAGCCCACCGGCGCCGACAATTTCGCCGCGCTGATGGCCTGGATCGACCGCTTCGCCACCGGCGATGGCGACAACGAAATCCTCGGCGAGCTCGGTCTGAAGGATGGAAACCTCACCGTCGATGACCGCCGCAACGGCAAGACCTGGACATTCGAACAGATCAATTTCAGCATGAACCGCTACGGCCGTGGCGGCATTATTTTCAATCTTGGTTCTGAAAATGAAGACCGCCCCTGGCAATTGTCGGCGGCCGTCATTCCGAGCGGCTATCAGAAGCGCAACATCCAGATCGAAGCGCGCCAGATTTCGACGCGGGACATCCTGCTTGCGATGCGCCTCGACGAAGGCGACTTCCAGTTCGACATTCCTGTTTCGGGGACAATCAGGGCGGAGATCGGCGCGGACTTCCTGCCGCAGGTCATCGAGGGCCGCCTGACGGCGGAAGGGGGCCGGGTCGGGAATTCCAAGAACGAGGACGAGAGCCTCGATATCGACAAGATGGAAATGAATCTCGACTGGGATTCGACGCGGCGTTCGCTTGTCGCTCCGTTCAAGATTTCCTCCGGCCGCAACCGCGTGACGTTGCTGAGCCAGTTCGAGGCTCCGCTGGAGCCCGGGCTGCCGTGGCGGCTGATCGTGACCGGCGGCAGCATCGTCCTTGGCGGGCCGAAGGGCGACGAGGCGCCGCTGGTTCTCAATCGCATTCTGATGCGCGCCACGCTCGACCCGGCGAAGAAACGGATCGATCTGCTGCAGGGCGACGTCGCCGGCGGCGGCGTCAATCTCGCCATGTCCGGCAATATCGATTTCTCGTCCGGGGAGCCGCGGCTGTCCGGCGGCATGGTGGGCACGCCGATGAAGGGCAATCTTGCCAAGCGCATCTGGCCCATCTTCGTCGCCTCCAAGGTGCGCGCATGGGTTCTCGAAAACGTGCAGGGCGGTGACGTGTCCCGCTTTGAGCTCGCGGCCAATGCGCCGCTCCCGACGCTCAGGGAAGACGGCCCGCCGGTGCCCGACGACGGCCTGTCGGTCGAGATCGACGTCAGCAACGCGACGGTGCGGCCGGTCGACGGATTGCCGGCGATCCGCGAGGCCGATCTCACGACCCGCATCAAGGGACGCAACGTGGTGATCAATATCGGGCGCGGAATCGTCGAACTGGAATCCGGGCGAAAGCTGACGGTGAGCAACGGCGTGTTCGAGGTGCCGGACACGCATCCGAAATCACCGCCGTCGCGCACCCGGCTCAAGGTCGAGGGGCCGGTGGCCGCCGTCGCCGAACTCGTGGCGCTCGACCGCCTCAGGGAAGCCTCCGGCGCTCCGATCGATCCGGCGACCAGCCGCGGCAACGTCGTCGGCCAGATCTCCGTCGGGCTCCCGATCATGCGCGATCCGCCAAAGAGCGCGCTCACCTATGCGATCGCGCTCGACGTCAGCAATTTCGGCGCCGACAGGATGATGATGGGCCAGAAGGTCGAGGCGCAGATGCTCAAGGTGTCTGCCAATCCGCAGGGCTTCCAGATCAAGGGCGACGTGCGCATCAACGGCACGCCGGCCGCGCTCGATTATCGGAAACCCCGCAACGAGACCGAAACCGAAGTCCGCCTGCAAATGGTGCTCGATGACGCCGCGCGTGCGCGTTTCGGCTTCGATGGCGGGCCCTCGTTGACAGGGCCCGTGCCGGTGAAACTTGCGGGCCGCATGTCCGGCGACAAGGAAGCCAGGATTGCAGTCGAGGCCGATCTCACGCAGGCCAAGATCGACAACCTGATGCCGGGTTGGGTCAAGCCCTCAGGCAAGCCCAATCGCGCGACCTTTACCGTGACGAACAAGGACAAGGCGACGCGGTTCGACGACGTCGTGATCGACGGATCAGGCGCGCTCGTCAAAGGCAACGCCGAACTCGATTCTTCCGGCGATCTCGTCTCCGCCAATTTTCCGGTTTTCGCATTGTCCGACGGCGACAAGACCTCGCTCAAGGCCGATCGCGCCGCCGACGGCACGTTGCGGGTCGCGATGCGCGGCGAAGTCTATGACGGACGCAATTTCGTGAAGTCTGTTTTCGGCGGGCAGGGCTCCGAGTCCAAGGACAAGCAGAAATTCCAGGACATCGATATCGATGTGCGGCTCGGCGCGATGGCCGGACATAACGGCGAAGCCCTGCGCGGCGTCGATCTGAAGATGACGCGGCGAGCCGGGCAGATCCGCACCTTCGCATTCACGTCCAAGATTGGCCGCGACACGCAGCTCTCGGGCGACCTGCGCGGCGCCGCGCGCGGACGCCAGGTGCTGTATTTCGAGACCGACGACGCGGGCGCGCTATTTCGCTTTACCGACAATTATGCGCGCATGCAGGGCGGACAGATGTGGGTTGCGATCGATCCACCGACGCCCGACCATCAGCCGCAGGACGGATTGCTGAACATTCGCGATTTCGCCATCAAGGGCGAGCCGAGCCTCGATCGCGTGGTGAGCGGCGCCAGCACGAGCGGCAAGGGCGTCGAATTTTCCCGGATGAAAGTGGAATTCACCCGCGTGCCCGGCAAGCTCACCGTTCGCGAAGGCCTTGTGCGCGGACCGACCATTGGCGCGACCATGGACGGCAATATCGATTTTGGGAAAAACGACGTTCGTCTGCGCGGCACATTCGTTCCGCTTTACGGCCTGAACAATGCCTTCGGACAAATTCCGAT
>CAMDXM010000260.1 GCA_945878025.1 Pseudorhodoplanes sinuspersici
TGCGGAACGAAGACGCGGTCATCGTTCCGTCCACCGCCGTGCAGGTCAGCCAGACCGGCACCTTCGTCTTCGTGGTCAAGGACGGCGCGGCGGCCGTGCAGCCGGTCAAAGTCGAGCGCACATTCGACAATCAATCGGTCATCGCATCCGGCCTGCAGGGCGGCGAAACGGTCGTGACCGACGGCCAGTTGCTGTTGTCGAATGGAACCAAGGTTTCGCCGAAAGGCAACAGGGCTGGATCCTGAGCATGAACATCTCCGAATTGTGTATCCGCCGTCCGGTTTTCACCACGCTGATGACGGCGTCGATCATCGCGTTCGGGGCCTTCGCCTACCGCCTGCTTCCGGTCGCCGCCTTGCCGGCGGTGGACTTCCCGACCATCAGCGTTTCGGCGAACCTGCCCGGCGCCAGCCCCGAAACCATGGCGGCCTCGGTCGCCTCGCCGATCGAGCGGCAATTGTCGACCATCGCCGGCATTTCCTCGATGACCTCATCGTCGTCGCTCGGCAACACGCAGATCACCGTGCAGTTCGATCTCAACCGCAATATCGATGGCGCGGCTCTCGATGTGCAGACCGCCCTGTCGGTTGCCGCCCGGCGGCTGCCGGTCGAAATGACGACCCCGCCGAGCTTCCGCAAGGTCAATCCGGGCGACTCGCCGGTTCTGTTCATTTCATTGCGTTCTCCGACCTTGCCGCTGTCCAAGATCAACGAATACGCCGCGACCGTCATCGCGCCGCAGATTTCGCAGCTCGCGGGCGTCGCGCAGGTTCTGGTTTACGGCGAGCAGAAATTCGCAGTGCGTGTGCAGGTCGATCCGGTCGCCGCGGCGGCGCGCAATATCTCGCTTGATGACGTTCGCACCGTCGTCGCCAAGGCCAATTCCAGCGCTCCGGTCGGCACGCTCGCGGGCCCAACCCAGAATATCACGCTGGTCGCCACGAGCGCGATGGAGCACGCCGACGCCTATCGCGACGTCGTCGTCGCCTATCGCAACGGCCAGCCGATCAAACTGAGCGAGATCGCGCGCGTCGTCGATGCGGTGGAGAACGACAAGATCGCCACCTGGTTCAACGACACGCGCGCCATCGTGATCGCGGTTCAGCGCCAGCCCGACGCCAACACCATCGAGGTCGTCGATTCCGTGCGCGCGCGGCTGCCCAATTTCCGCGCGCAGGTTCCGCCGTCGATCGAGATGCAGCCGCTTTTCGACCGTTCGATCTCGATCCGGCAAGCCGTGTTCGACGTGCAGGAAACGTTGCTGATTTCCGTCGGCCTCGTCATCCTCGTCATCTTCATGTTTCTGCGGTCCGCGTCGGCGACATTCATTCCGGCGCTCGCGGTGCCGGTCTCGCTGATCGGCACCTGCGCGGCCATGTACGCGTTCGGATTCTCGATCAACAACATGACGCTGTTGGCGCTGACCCTGTCGGTCGGCTTCGTGGTCGACGACGCCATCGTCATGCTGGAAAACATCGTTCGCCATATCGAGGGCGGGATGCGGCCGTTCGAGGCGGCGCTGAAAGGCTCGCGCGAGATCGGCTTCACCATCGTGTCGATCACGATCTCGCTGATCGCGGTCTTCATTCCGGTGCTGCTGATGGGCGGCATTGTAGGACGCGTGTTCCGCGAATTCGCGGTCTCGATCGCGATCGCGATCGTGATTTCCGGATTCGTGTCGCTTACGCTCACCCCGATGCTGTGCGCCCGCGTCTTGCGCGCCCACAAGCCCGGTCACGAGAAAAAGCAGAATGTCATCCTGCGTTCCTTCGAATCGTTGTTCCAGCGCATGCTGCAGGCCTACGAACGGACGCTCGATCTGTGCCTGAAATTCAAATCGGTCGTGCTGATGGTCACGTTCGCGACCATTGCCGGCACGGTGGGGCTCTACATCGTCGTGCCGAAGGGATTTTTCCCGGTCGAAGATACTGGCTTCATGATCGGCATCACCGAGGGCGCGACCGATATCGCGTTCCCGGCCATGGCCGAGCGCCAGCGTAAGGTCGCCGACCTCGTGCGCTCGGATCGGGCGATCGCTTACGTCAATTCGACGGTCGGCGCGGGCGGGCCGAATTCGACCGCCAATAGCGGCCGCATGCTGGTTGCGCTCAAGGACAAGAAAGAGCGCGGCGAGACCATGACCGAGGTGATCCAGCGCCTGCGCCGCACCGCCAATATCGTGCCCGGCATCCAGATCTTTTTCCAGCCGATCCAGAATGTGAATATCGGCGGACGGCTGGCAAAGAGCCAGTATCAGTACACGCTGCAATCCAACGACACCGAGGCGCTGTACCGGATCGCGCCGGAAATGCGCGAAAAAATTTCCAAACTGCCGGGACTGAACGACGTCGTCACCGACCTCTACATCAAAAATCCGCAGATGTCGGTCGAGGTCGATCGCGAGCAGGCGTCCGCCTATGGCGTGACCGTCGATCAGGTGCGCCAGGAACTGTACAACGCGTTTGGCTCCCGCCAGGTGGCGACCATCTACACGCCGGCGATGGACTACCCGGTCATTCTTGAAAGCCAGCCGCAATTCCAGGCCGATCCGTCCGGGCTGTCGAAAATCTATCTCAAGACCAGCGCCAGCAATCCGAACGCCGCCACGGGAACCGCGGGCGGCGGCGTCAGCGGCGTCGGCAATCTGACCGGCCCCACGATTCCGCTTTCGGCCGTCACCAGGCTCGTGCCGACGGTGGGGCCGCTGCAAGTGAACCATCAGGGCCAGCAGCCGGCCGTCACGATCTCGTTCAACCTTGCGCCCGGCACCTCGCTCGGCCAGGCCGTGGAACGGATCCAGCAGGTCGAGCGTGACAGCAATCTGCCGGCGACCATCACGAGCGGTTTCCAGGGCACCGCGCAGGTCTTCCAGGATTCGCTCAAAGGGCAGGGCATTTTGATTCTGGCTGCGATCTTCGCCGCTTATATCGTGCTCGGGATTCTCTACGAGAGCTTCATCCATCCGATCACGATCATTTCCGGCCTGCCGTCGGCGGGCATCGGCGCGATCCTGACGCTGATGCTGTTCCAGATGGATCTGTCGGTGATCGCGATGATCGGCATCGTGATGCTGGTCGGCATCGTGAAGAAAAACGCGATCATGATGATCGATTTCGCGCTGGAGCGCCGCCGCGTGGGCCTCTCCGCCGAAGCCGCCATTCGCGAAGCGTGCCTCCTTCGCTTCCGGCCGATCATGATGACGACATTCGCGGCGATTTTCGGCGCGCTGCCGATTGCGCTCGGTACCGGCGCAGGCGCCGAATTGCGCCAGCCGCTCGGTATCGCGGTGGTCGGCGGCCTGTGCATGTCGCAAGTGCTGACGCTCTACATCACGCCGGTGATCTATCTATACCTCGACACCATCGACCGCCGCCTGAAGCGCAGCCTCGAGCCGCAGGTCGAGGAAGTTCCGGGCGAGCGGCCGCGACAGGTCGCTGCGGAGTGACAGTTGTTGCTAAAGCGAGAAACTCGTTCCGCAGCCGCAGGACGACTTGGCGTTCGGATTGTTGATCTTGAACGCCGCGCCGATCAGGTCGTCGACATAGTCGATTTCCGATCCGGCCAGGAATCCGACGGATACCGGATCGATCAGCACGGTGGCGTCGTTGCGCGCGATCACGAGATCGTCCTCGGCCTTTTCGCGCTCGACATCGAACTTGTATTGGAACCCGGAACAGCCGCCGCCTTCCACGCTGACGCGCAGCATCGCGCCCGCGGGCTCGCCCTTGAGAATGGTGGCGATCTTTTGGGTCGCCCGGTCGGTGACGGTGACGTTGCCAGAGGTCATATCCAATAGTTAAGTGCGCCGGCCCGTTCCGTCAATTGAGCCCTTTTATCAGCAAAATGGCCGTCGAAGCCCGCCCACGCGCGCCTTATGCCTCGGTTCCGGCCCTGAGCCGGGGCCGTCTGCATCCTGAGCCGGCGAGCCCGACCCGCAACGATTTCCGGCGCGACTGCGACCGGATCATCCATTCCACGGCGTTCCGGCGGCTCAAGCACAAGACGCAAGTGTTCGTCTTCCACGAAGGCGATCATTACCGGACGCGGCTCACTCACACCTTCGAGGTGCAGCAGATCGCGCGCTCGATCGCCCGCGCGCTCGGTCTCGACGAGGATCTCGCCGAAGCGCTGGCGCTGGCGCACGATCTCGGCCATCCGCCGTTCGGGCACGCGGGCGAGACCGCGCTCGATCAATGCCTGAAAGCGAGCGGGGGCTTCGATCACAACGCTCAGACGCTTCGCGTCGTCACCGCTTTGGAGCGCCGTTACGCCGATTTCGACGGGCTCAATCTAGTGTGGGAAACCCTCGAGGGCCTGGTCAAGCACAACGGCCCGCTGGTCGACCCCGCGGGCAAGGCAACCGGGCATTACAGTGAATCCGGTCTGCCGCATGCGATCAGGGAATACACCGCGCGCCACGATCTGCAGCTCTGGAGTTTCGCCAGCGCGGAGGCGCAGGCGGCGGCCATCGCCGATGACATCGCCTATGACGCCCACGATATCGACGACGGCTTGCGGGCGGGATTGTTCGGGCTGGACGATATCGCGCAGGTGTCGCTGATCGGCGGGATTCTGCGCGAAATCAGAACGCATCATCCGTCACTGGAGGCGGCTCGCGCAGCGCATGAACTCGTCCGCCGTCTCATCACATGGATGATCGAGGACGTGATCGCGGAATCGGAACGGCGGATCGGCGCGCTCAAGCCGTTCGATGTGGCGGCGATCCGCGCCGCGAACGGGCCAGTCGTGGCGTTCTCGCCGGCGATGGCGGAGGCCGAAAAGTCGATCAAGGGCTTTCTCTATCCACGCATGTATCGCCACACGCGCGTCATGGACGTGATGGGGCAGGCGCAAGGGGTCTTGCGCGACTTGTATGCCCATTACACCGCGCATCCCACCGACCTGCCGGAGGAATGGCGCAGCATTGCGGGCGGCGGCGACGAAGCCGCGCGCGCGCGCCGCAACGGCGATTTCATCGCCGGCATGACCGACCGCTATGCGCTCGCGGAACACGCACGCTTTTTCACCAACACGCCGGACTTGCGCTAGTGTCCCGATTCCGAAGTTCACTTCATTCCGCGGCGCT
>CAMDXM010000261.1 GCA_945878025.1 Pseudorhodoplanes sinuspersici
AAACCCAAGACGCGCAAGAAGCGAAAGCCGGCGAAAAAGCCCAAAAGCCGGGCCCATCGATAAACCGGATCAGGCCAGCAAATCCCGATAGTCCGGATTCCTCCGGATGAAAGCGGCGACGAAGCCGCAGGCCGGCACGACCTTCAGGCCGCGTGCACGCACGATGTCGAGAACGCCGCGCACGATGGTCGAGCCGAGGCCCCGCCCTTCGAGCTCTTCCGGCACTTCGGTATGCGAGAGCGTGATCACGCCGGGCGCCAGTCTGTAATTGACGACGGCGATGTCGTTGCCCGCATCCATCTCGAAACGGCTGCGGTCGGGATTATCCCGGATTTCACTTCCCATTTAACGTGTACCCGTCACCGGCCTCACTTCGATATTGCCACCGGCCGGGCGTTTTTCAAGCACCGCCCGCGCATACGGCATCACACTATCCGCAACGATGGCGTGCGCCTCGGCGCTCGGATGGATCGCACCCGAATAGAGCGCGGCATAAGCGGGCTGCAGGATATCGAACGGTGAAATACCTTCGCGATGTGTGTTGGCGATCAGGAACGCGTCGTTCGGCGTGCGGAACAGCCGCCAGCGCGAGGCATAAGGCAGCATCGCCGCCGGCGAGAATGGCGCGAACTCGTCGGTGATGCGCGACTTGCGCGGCATCACCATCTGTGCGCCGTCGGCGAACGCGCGCTGCGGATCGCGCGCGCAGATGCCACGGCGGGTGAATTTCGGCTGGTGCTCGGTCACGAGGTTGAATCCAGTCCCGGCCCCGGTCGCTAAGCCGGCCGGGCAATCAGCACGGCGGCGCGCATTGCTGATGCATTCCACGCGCGCGAGAAACTCTTTCAGGAAATCCGCGGTCTCCGTCAGCCGCGCCTGGCTCAACCGGAGCTTGGGATGCACATCCATGCCGAGATCGGGCTGCGAACCGCAAACCTGACCGGTCTCGTCGAACTGGATCGGCTCATAGGATGTGTGCACCACGCGGCCCGGATCGATCCCGAAGCCATCGCGCAACGCGTCCTTGAGCGCCTTGAAGCGCTCGTCCAGCACATTGAGATAAGCGCGCGAGACATTCGGACCGAAGCGGATCTGACTGCCGATCCATTGCACGATGGGCGCCAAGTCACCCGCGCTTTCGGTCAGCGCATAGGCCGCGAGCGCGCTGAAGCCGACATCGTTGCCGCCGAGCGAGAGCAACACCAGATCGACCGGGCGCTTGCGCGCAGCTTGCGGGCACCATTGCTTGGTCACGCTCTGGGTCTGGATCTGCGTCGAGCCGCGCTGGAATACCGGCAACGCATAAGTTCCGCTCGCCGTGCGGCCGGCCGCGCCATTGCGACAAATCAGATCGCTCAGCACGTCGAGCTGCGCGCGCGCCTTCACGCTGCCGGGGCTTTTCACGTCCTCGCGCGATTGCATGTCGAGGAACATGCCTTCGGCGATTTCCGCGCCGGAACAGGCGAGCGTAACGAAGGTCACCGCGCGATGGCGGTTCTCCAGCGCGAGCTGGATGCCGGCGCGGAAGGGGTATCCATATTGCGAACGGTGGCAATCGAGGCTCACCCATTGCGCGGCACGCTGCTCGAAGGCCGAGAGAAATTCGCGCGACGCCGGCCGCAGCAATTCGCCCTTGTCCTCGTCCGCCATGCGGCGCTTGGGAAGCGTCTTCGGGTCGAGCTTTTCGTTGCCGGAGGCAAGCTCGAAATTGGGCTTCGCCTTGGATTTCCGCGACGCCTGCTGCTCCTCGCGCTGCATGGTCGGGTCATAGACCATCTCGCGCACGGCGCTGAACGTCACCGGACGGTCGGGATTGCTTTCTCCGGAGGCGAATGAATCCCCGAGCGCAACGAGCAGAATGTCTTCAACCGCGATATTGGGATCGGACAATTGACGTCCGTCCGGCAATTTCACCGACACGGCGACCCCGGACAGAGCCTTGTCGAGCGCGAACGGCACCCGCGCGATGGTGAGCTTGTCCTTGCACGGCAGCGTCTTCGTTTCGGCCTTGCCGCCATTGCGAGGCTGCCACGACCAGGCGCATGAACCACCGGCCTGTCCGAGCAATTGCGGGTCGATGGCGATATTGACCGTATGCGCCTCGGGAAGAATGTAATCTTCCCTGGCGCTACCCCATGAATAACGGCGCTCGCATTGCGTGGCATAGCGGCGCGGACGCGCATTGTTGTCGTAGCAAATGGAATTGAGCGTCTGCGACGCCCAGCCGAGCCGGCTCTGCTCATAGCGCGGACCCTTGGTGGCGGCGCAGGCGTCGGGCGTCGAGCGGTTCTTGCAATCCGGATCGTTCAGCCGGCGTTCCATGCGCCAGACGATGTCGAGGGGAATCGGACCCTGCCCAGTACCGCGCAACGAGCGGAAGGCATTTTCGTGCAGTGCGAAGGAACTCGACGGCTTGAAGAAGCGGAACGGGTTCTCGACCTCCCAGGTCAGGTCGGCCGCGACGACCGGACCGGACATCGAGACGGCAAGAAGGACTGTCGCAGCTTTCGCGAGCCCGCGCATTCTCAGGAGACCTTTTTTACCGTGACGCGCATGATCGTCCATTCTGTCTTGGTCGTCCCGGGGTGGCGAAAAGTTCAGCGAATAGTCCGTTGTCATCGCCGGAAGCCGACGCTAGCATGTTAGCCTCAACAATAAGCGGCTGGAACATGCCAGCCGCACCCGGGAGGAAGTCATGACCAAAATCACCCGCCGCACCTTTGCGGCATCGGCTGCAGCTGCCGCGGCCGGCGCGGGGCTCGGCTTGAAGCCGACTTTCGCGCAGGAAGCTTATCCCACGAGACCGGTTACGGTCGTCTGCCCTTGGGGCGCTGGCGGCGGCACGGACGCGACAGCGCGTATTGTCGCTGCGTTGCTGGAAAAAGACCTGGGCCAACCATTCAACGTCGTCAACCGCACCGGCGGATCGGGCGTGGTCGGACATTCGGCGATCGCGACCGCGGCGCCGGACGGCTACACCATCGGCATGATCACGGTCGAAATCGCCATGATGCACTGGCAGGGCCTGACCGAGCTCAAGCCCACGAGCTATACGCCGCTCGCGCTGCTCAACGAGGACCCGCCCGGCGTGCAGGTGAATGCCTCTTCGCCCTACAAGACCGTCAAGGAACTGGGCGACGCCATCAAGGCCGCGCCTCCCGGAAAGTTCAAAGCCTCCGGCACCGGCCAGGGCGGCATCTGGCATCTTGCGCTTATCGGCTGGGTGACGGCGATGGGGCTCAAGGCCGATCACGTCGCCTGGGTGCCCTCGAACGGCGCAGCGCCCGCGATGCAGGATCTCGCCGGCGGCGGCATCGATCTCGTGACGTGTTCGGTGCCGGAAGCGCGCGCGATCATCGAAGCCGGCAAGGCGCGCAGCCTTGCCGTCATGTCGGCCGCACGCAATCCGCAATTCCCGAATGTGCCGACGCTGAAAGAAGGCATGGGCGTCGACTATACCGTCGGCGCGTGGCGCGGCATCGCGGCGCCGAAAGGATTGCCGAAGCCGATTGCCGACAAGCTCACCGCGGCTTTGAAGAAGACCTACGACTCGAAAGAGTACAAGGACTTCATGTCGTCGCGCGGCTTCGGCGTCGTTTGGGGCGACCAGGCGGCCTACGCAAAATTCATGGACGAAGCCAACACCAAGATGGGCGTCGCCATGAAGGCCGCGGGTCTCGCGAAAGCCTGATCAGAAACGATATGGACGGGCGCTGCGAAAGCGGCGTTCGTCCATTGTTTCTCCTGCAATCTGCAATTCCGGTCGCGGTCCCTGATGCGTCTTCCTGATTATGTCACCGGTCTGTTTCTCACCGGATTGGGCGGCCTTTCCTTCTATGGCGGTTCGCTGCTGCCGCCCGTGCCCGGACAACAGGTCGGTCCCAACGTCTTTCCGGTCGTTGTCGGCGCCGGGCTGATGATCTGCGGCGTGATGATCGCGCTCGGCATCGGGCGAAAATTCGAGGACGAAGCCGAAGCCGATCTCGCGGCCATCGAAGGCGGCGCGGCCGCGCCGGAAGAAACGCGACCGCTCTACCGGCTGCGGGTCCTGCTGCCGCCCGGATTGATCCTCTTTTATGTACTGGCGGTCGAGCGCATCGGGTTCATCGCGACCGCGGCGGTTCTGATTTTCGTGTCGTCGCTGGCGCTTGGCGCGCGGCTGAAACTCGCCATTCCGCTCGCCATCCTTGCGCCTGTCGTCGTGCATCTGCTTTTTTACAAACTTCTGCGTGTCCCGCTGACCGCGGGTCTCATACCGATGCCGTGGTGACATGATCAAGACACTCATCGAAGCCTTCTGGATGGTGATGGCGACAGACGTGCTGATCGCCATCATGGCGTCCGCGGTCTACGGCCTTGTCATCGGATCGCTGCCCGGCCTGTCGGCGACGATGGCGACGGCATTGCTGGTGCCGATCACGTTCTATCTGTCGCCGATCGCCGCGATCGCGACGATCGCGACCGCGTCCGCGATGGCGATTTTTTCGGGCGATATTCCCGGCGCATTATTGCGCATCCCGGGCACGCCGGCCTCCGCCGCCTATACCGACGAGGCCTATGCCATGACCCGCAAGGGAGAGGCGGAGCTGGCGCTGGGCGCGGGGGTGTGGTTCAGCGCCATCGGCGGCATCGCCGGCGTGATCTCGCTCGTTCTGCTCGCGCCGCCGCTCGCCGAGATGGCATTGTCGTTTTCCACCTTCGAATATTTCTGGCTCGCATTCCTCGGCCTGATGTGCGCCACGTTGGTCGCGCGGTCCTCGCCGGTGAAAGCCATCGCCGGTATGCTGCTCGGTCTCCTGATTTCCTGCATCGGCATCGACAATCCGGGCGGCGTCGCGCGCTTCACATTCGGCTCGGTCGATTTGCTGGGCGGCATCGAAGTGATCCCGGCCTTGGTCGGCGTCTTCGCCGTCAGTGAAGTGATGCGCGCCATGCTGCGCCCGGAGCCGCCGCCGATCCCGAAGCGGAAATTCGGCAGCATCCTCGCCGGGCAGATCGCACTGACGAAGAAGTATTGGCTGCAGATGACCCGCGGCAATATCGACGGCATCATCATCGGCG
>CAMDXM010000262.1 GCA_945878025.1 Pseudorhodoplanes sinuspersici
GACGAGACCGATGTCGAACGGCTGGCCGCACGGGCGGAGGAGCTTTCGAAATACGGGCTTGCGATCGAGACTTTCGGTCCCGGCGCGGTGGCGGTGCGCGAGACGCCGGCTCTGCTCGGCGAGATCGACGCGGCCTCGCTCATTCGCGATCTCGCCGAACACATCGCGGAATGGGACGATCATGTGCCGCTGGAGCGCCGCCTGATGCATGTCGCGGCCACCATGGCCTGCTACGGCTCGGTGCGTGCGGGGCGCCGCCTCAAGCCCGAGGAAATGAACGCGCTTCTTCGCGAGATGGAAGCCACGCCCAATTCCGGCCAGTGCAATCACGGCCGCCCGACCTATGTCGAACTCAAGTTGACGGATATCGAGCGGCTGTTCGGGCGGCGATAACTGCCTCTCCGACCTCATCCTGAGGAGCGCAGCAAGGCTGCGCGTCTCGAAGGATGGGGTCGGCCTCGCCCTTCGAGACGCATTGCGGAGTTTATCATCGGGCCGCGCTTCGCGCGGACCCGTTGGCAATGCTCCTCAGGGTGAGGCCGAAGTGGGTCCTACGCTTCATCTTAAGCGAAGGAATGTAATCTCCGTATCATCGTAATCCCGCCGCTCGATTTCCTCGAACGGATCCGGCGCGACGAACGCGCCCTTCGCCTCCTCGACCACGATCAGCGCGTCCGGCGTGAGCCAGTTGCCCTCGCGCGCCGAGAGCAGCGCCTTTTCGGCGAGGCCCTTGCCATAGGGCGGATCGAGAAAGACCAGAGAGAACGGCTGGAGCGGCGCGACCGGTCCCAGTTTCGTGACGTCGCGGCGGTAGACCTTGCTCGCGCCGCCTGCGCCCAGTGCCTCGACATTGTTGCGAATGAGTGCGCGCGCCTCTGCGCCGTCATCCACAAAAAGCGTAAAAGCCGCGCCGCGCGACAAGGCTTCGAGCCCGAGCGCGCCGGTGCCCGCGAACAGGTCGAGCACGCGCGCACCCGCGACCGGATCGCCGTAGGCATGCACGAGAATGTTGAACAGGGATTCGCGCAAGCGATCGGCGGTCGGGCGGATGCCGTCTTTCCTCGGGCCCTGCAATGTGCGCCCGCTTAGGCGTCCGCCGACAATACGCATCAGAGCATTTCCAGGCGAAAGCCTGCCCCGGAGCTGATCCGGGGTGGGCACCGGTTCGCCGTCCGGAAATGCGAGCAAGTCATTTAGCGATCCCGCTTGCGAGAACCGCGCAATGGTTTCGCGCTGCGATGCTTGAAGCGATCCGTCTTCTTCTTGAAATTGTCGCGTTCCTTGCCGCGCCCGCCACGATTTTGCTTTCGGTCGTCCTTGGCCGGCCGTGCTTCGCTTCTTGCCGGACGGCGGCGATTTTTGCTCCCGTCATCCTGAGGTGGCCGCGCAGCGGACCTCGAAGGATGAGGGTCGCCGCCCTTCGAGGCGCGCAGACGCAAGTCGGGTTTACCCGACTTGCGCTTTTTACTGCTGATCTCGGGTAAACCCGAGATCAGTGCGCGCTCCTCAGGGTAACGGTGGGAGGATTTCGGCGGATGGCGGCCCGTTCGCGGCCGGTCGTCTTTCGGCGCGCGTCTGGGACGCGGCTCGGATTCACGCGGCGGAATTTTCGCCGGAATTTTCTTCGGCTCGTCGTCGTCGTGAATGGCAGGGCGGTGCTGCACGATCGGTCCGGTGAAATCGACGTTGGCCGCGGACGCGATGCGCTCGCCCAATTGTTCGCGCAGATGCCGCGTGCGGATCTCCTCGACGCCGCCTTCCGGCAATTCGCCGAGCTGGAACGGGCCGAACGACACGCGGATCAGCCGGTTCACCCGCAGGCCGAGATGTTCCAGCACATTGCGCACTTCGCGATTCTTGCCTTCGCGGATCGCAAAGGTGAGCCAGCTATTGGCGCCCTTGGAGCGATCGAGCGTGGCTTCGATTTCTCCGTAACGCACGCCATCGACGGTCACGCCCTTGCGCAGCGCGTCGAGCTGCGGCTGCGTCACGCTGCCATGCGCGCGCACGCGATAGCGCCGCAGCCATCCGGTTTCCGGCAATTCGAGCACGCGCGCGAGCCCGCCGTCATTGGTGAGAAGGAGCAGGCCCTCGGTGCTGAGATCGAGCCGACCGACTGAGATCAGCCGCGGCAGGTCCTTTGGCAGCGTACCGAAAATCGTCGGGCGGCCTTCGGGGTCTGAATGCGTGGTCACGAGCCCGCGCGGCTTGTGATACAGAAAAAGCCGCGTGCGCTCCGGCTTGGGCAGCGGTTTGCCGTCCACCGCGACGACATCGGTTGGCCCGATATTGAGCGCGGGCGAGGCGATTTTTGCTCCGTTGACCGCGACCCGGCCGGCCGCGATCCAGCTTTCGGCCTCGCGGCGCGAGCACAGGCCGGCGCGCGCCATCACCTTGGCGATGCGCTCGCCCTCATAGCCGGTTTCCGTCGCGATGCCCGTTTGTTTGGTCATGGCGGCTTTATGCCGGGCATCCGCGTCTTTATAAAGCGCAAATGACAGCATCGTCATTCATGGATATGGCGCTTGAACAGGCCCGTGCGGCAGCGCTGGCGGGCGAGGTGCCGGTCGGCTGCGTGATCGCGCGGGACGGCAAGGTGATCGCGCGCGCGGGCAACCGCACGCTGCGGGATCACGATCCGACCGCGCATGCCGAATTGCTCGCGATCCGCGAGGCCGCATCCGCGCTCGGCTCCGAGCGGCTTTCCGATTGCGATCTGCACGTCACGCTGGAGCCCTGCACCATGTGCGCGGGCGCGATGTCCTTCGCCCGCATCCGCAGGCTCTATTTTGGAGCCGCCGATCCCAAAGGCGGAGCGGTCGAGAATGGCGTGCGCTTCTTTGCGTCGCCGACCTGCCATCACAGGCCGGAAATCT
Source organism: Pseudorhodoplanes sinuspersici (assembly GCA_945878025.1). Taxonomy (GTDB): domain Bacteria; phylum Pseudomonadota; class Alphaproteobacteria; order Rhizobiales; family Xanthobacteraceae; genus Pseudorhodoplanes; species Pseudorhodoplanes sinuspersici_B. The sequence continues at coordinate 2,877 of CAMDXM010000262.1, forward strand.
ATGGCGGCATCGGCGAAAGCGACGCGGCGAAACTGCTGCAGGATTTTTTCCGCGAGCGGCGCTGATTTTCTTTTCCCTCCCGCAAGCGGGGAGGGAAAAGAAGCTTAAGCTCCTGCTTCTTGCGCAAACTCCCATGCCTTGACCGCAAGCGGGCGGATCATCTGCGCACGCGCAGGTGCGTTCTCGTTGGTCGCGGTGCCGTCGCGCACGCGCCCGACAATGCCCTGCAGGATCGCAGCAAGCCGGAAGAAATTATAAGCGAGATAGATCGGCAGATGCGGGCGCGGGTCGAGCCCCGTGCGCGCGACATAACGATCGACATAATCCGGCAGCGACGGCAGGCCGAGCGCCGCCAGATCGTGACCGGCGAGCGATCCCGTGCCCGCCCGGGCTTCAGCATGCGGCATGTGCCATTGCATCAGGTGATAAGTGAAATCGGCCAAAGGATCGCCGAGTGTGGACAATTCCCAGTCGAGCACGGCGCGGATTTTTGGCGCGTCGGTGGCCACAATCGTGTTGTCGAGCCGGTAATCGCCGTGCACAAGCCGCACCGGTCCGGGCGGCGGCAGATGGCCGGGCAGCCATTCGATTAGCCGGTCCATCTCGGGGATCGGTTCGGTCTCCGAGGCGCGATATTGTTTCGACCAGCGGTCGACCTGGCGCGCGACGTAATTCTCGCCTTTGCCGAAATCCGAAAGGCCGATTTGGGCGGGATCGAATGTATGCAGCCGCGCCAGCACCGCGTTCATGTCGTCGAAGACCGCCGCGCGCTCGGCCGGATTCGAACCCGGCATATGCGGTTCCCAGAACACGCGGCCGTCCACGAAATCCATCACATAGAATGCCGTGCCGGCGATGGTCTCGTCGCTGCAATAGAGGATGGCCCTGGCGACCGGGAAGTTCTGCGCGTGCAGCGCGCTGATCACACGGAATTCGCGGTCGACCGCGTGCGCGGACGGCAGCAGTTTTCCTGGCGGCTTCCGGCGCAGGACATATTTATTCGCCGGCGTTTCCAGGAGATAGGTCGGATTGGATTGCCCGCCCTTGAATTGCCTGACCGACAGCGCGCCGGAAAATCCGGGCGCATGGGCCGCCAGATAGGATCGCAGGCGCGCGGCATCGATCGCGAGCGCGCCGGTGGCGTCCTTGGTTCCGGAAAACGCTTGCTGGCGGTCGATCATGATTGCGCGGTCATTGCGCGAGGAAATCGAGCATCGCTTTCGCGGTCGCGTCCGGATTTTCCTCGGCGATGAAATGTCCGGAATCGATCGCCGTTCCGGTTACGTCGTTGGCCCAGTCCTTCCAGATCGCGAGCGGACCGCTCGCATCCGGAATTCCGGCCGTGCCCCAGAGCGCGCACATCGGTGCGGTGATCTTCTTTCCCGCTTTGCGGTCGGCTTCGTCATTCGCAAGATCGGTCGTGCGTCCGGCGCGATAATCCTCGCAGGTGGCGTGGATGCGCAGCGGATCGGAGAAGAAGGCGTGGTAATGCGCCAGCGCGCGCGGATCGAACGAGGACAGATCCTTGCTCTTGGTCCAGCTCGCCATCTTGTAGTCGATATAGCCGATCGGGTCTTTCTCGATCAGCAATTCCGGCATCGGATATTTCAGCGCCAGGAACGGCCAGTGCCATATCTTCATGGCGAGCTTGTCGTCCATGCGATGCCACATTTCGTAGGTCGGGATGATGTCGAGCGTGACGAGTTTTTCAACGCGACCCGGATGATCGAGCGCAAGCCGATAAGCGACGCGGCCGCCGCGATCGTGGCCGGCCAGGCGAAAGCGGATGTGACCGAGCTTTTCCATGATCTCGATCATCACATTGGCCATCGAGCGCTTGTCATAGGGCGCGTGGCAGGCGCCGGATTTCGGCGCGTAAGACCAACCGTAGCCGGGAAGGTCTGGAATGACGAGCGTGAAATGTTTCGCGAGCGCGGGGGCCACGCGATGCCACATGACGTTCGTTTGCGCGTAGCCGTGGATGAGGAGGAGCGGCGGGCCTTCGCCGCCGGACCGCGCGAACATCCTGCCCGCGGAGGTGTCGATCCAGTGCGATGCGAATCCGGGAAAGAGGTCGGCGAGATCGGACATGAATTCTCCTCACTCCGCGCAGATTGAACCGCGCATTTCCAACATTGTCATTCCGGGGCGCTTGCGAAGCAAGCGAACCCGGAATCCA
>CAMDXM010000263.1 GCA_945878025.1 Pseudorhodoplanes sinuspersici
TATGGCCGTGGTCGCGGTAACCTGTGATGACCTGGTCGCCTTCCTTCAGCGTCATCTGCATTCCGACGACGACGGCTTCCTGCCCGATATAGAGATGACAGAAGCCGCCGATCAGACCCATGCCGTAGAGTTGGCCGGCTTTTTCCTCGAAGCGGCGGATCAGCAGCATCTCGCGATAGGCTTCGAATTCCTGCTCCTTTGAAAATTCCACGACCTTCGCAGAACCGTCCGCGGCGGATGAAGCACCTTGTGTTTTCTTAGCCGCGATCATGCCGTCCCCTCGGACAGATACAGACTGTCAATTGCCCCCACCCCCATAGCGGAATTCGGTCAGCGGTGAAAGAACAGGCAAGCCGCACCGTGGTATGCCAGAGACGAACGGCAATATTCGGCAAGCTCGCCCGCCCTCTACGGCAAGATTGCGCAAGCTGGCCCGCGATCAGGGCTGCTTCACGAACAGAACGACATCGTTGGGGTGTGCGTAATTGAGCAGCACGCGCGCCCGCTCGTCCAGCATATCGGGATCGATCCGGTCGGACCGCAAGAGCGATACGCGGCGGGCCCAAACGGTACGTTCAGCCTTCAGGCGGCCGATTTCGGCGGTCAGTTCTGCAAGCTGCCGGTCGATATCCTGCTTGGCGGTCAGGCCGCGATTGCCGGTAAATGCGTTGATGCCGAAATACCCGATCAACGCCGCCGCCATGGTGTAGAGGCAGAGCGCGGTTAGAACGGTTCTCAAGCGGCGGCGTGACACCATGGCCCGACCATGCGGGAGCCGCGTTAAAGCGGCTTTAATTTTGAGCCGCGATGGCCAAGTCCACTCAAGGTCCCCTTGAAAATATCGGCCGATCCCGGCATCAAGATGTCCTCCGGATACGCGAAAGCAAGAGGTCAGTCATGGTCGACAGGACAGCGCTCAGAAATTTGGTCGATTACATCGTCGGCTCGGTCGAGAAAGCGCGCGCGGTCGAGAGCCCGTTCTATCATCTCGAATTCGACAGTGTTTTTCCTTCCGACGTGTATGAGCAGATCCTCGCCGCAAAACCGGTTTACGAGGATTACCGGCCGATGTCCGGCCGCAGCAAAGGCCATGTCCGCGACGACGGAACCGCAACGCGCGTGAAGATCGACCTGTTTCCGGAATATATCCGCGCGCTGCCGAACGGAAAGCGCGAGCTGTGGGATCTCGTCGGCCGCGCCTTGTGCTCGACCGAAGTGCAGAATGCTTTCATCCGCCGTCTGGCAAAGCCGCTCGAAAAGCGTTTCGGAAAGACTTTCGCCAATACCGGCTTCTATCCGATCCCGATTCTGACACGCGACATCCCCGGCTACGAAATCCAGCCGCATACCGACACCAAGTGGAAGGGCATCACCGTTCAACTCTATCTGCCGGGCGACAACGACCACACCAATATCGGCACGATCTTCCACGCCGTGAATGGGGACGGTTCGCTCAAGAAGGCGGCGCAGATGAAATTCGCGCGCAACAGCGGCTATGCCTTCGCGGTCGGCGCCGACACCTGGCACTCGGCCGATCCGGTCGATGCCAGCGTCGACACCCGCGACAGCGTCCTGCTCACTTATTTCGTGGACAGCGGCCTGTTGCCGATCCTGAAGAACCGCACCAAGCGCATCGGCAATTTCGTGCGCAACGAAGTGCGCCAACTCACGCGGCAATAATCCGCGGACGAAATTCGATGAAGATTACCGCGCGGCGCGCAATGCGTCGCGGCCGGCATATTTGGCCTGCGCACCGAGGTTCTGCTCGATCCGCAGCAGCTGATTGTATTTCGACGTGCGGTCCGAGCGCGCGAGCGAGCCGGTCTTGATCTGCCCGCAATTGGTCGCGACCGCGAGATCGGCAATGGTCGCGTCCTCGGTTTCGCCGGAACGATGCGACATCACGCAGGTGTAGCTCGCCTTGTGTGCCATTTCGACGGCGGCGAGCGTTTCGGTCAGCGTGCCGATCTGATTGACCTTGATCAGGATCGAATTGGCGAGACCCTTCGCGATGCCGTCAGCAAGCCGTGTCACGTTGGTGACGAACAGGTCGTCGCCGACCAGCTGGCACTTGCTGCCGATCTTGTCGGTCAGCATTTTCCAGCCGGCAAAATCGTCTTCCGCCATGCCGTCTTCAACGGATGCGATCGGATATTTGGCGACAAGCTGCGCCAGATAATCGGCCTGCTGCTCGCTCGTGCGCGTCTTGCCCTCGCCTTCATAGACATATTTTCCGGCCTTGAAGAATTCAGTCGCCGCGCAATCGAGCGCGATCAGCACATTGTCGCCTGCCTTGTAGCCGGCCTTAGCGACGGCCTGCATGACGAAATCGAGCGCGGCCTCCGCGCTCGGCAGGTTCGGCGCGAAGCCGCCTTCGTCGCCGACATTGGTGTTGTGTCCGGCGCTCTTGAGCGCGGCTTTGAGTGTGTGAAAGATTTCCGAGCCCATGCGCAGCCCTTCGGCGAAAGTCGGCGCGCCGACCGGCATGATCATGAATTCCTGAAAGTCGATCGGATTGTCGGCGTGCACGCCGCCATTGACGATATTCATCATCGGTACTGGAAGAACACGCGCCGACGTGCCGCCGACATAGCGATAAAGCGGCAGGCCAATGGCTTCCGCCGCCGCCTTCGCCACCGCAAGCGACACGCCAAGAATGGCATTGGCGCCGAGCCGGCCCTTGTTGGGCGTGCCGTCGAGCGCGATCATGGTCTCGTCGATCTTGACCTGCTCTTGCGCATCCATGCCGCCGATGGCGTCGAATATTTCGCCTTCGACCGCGCCGACCGCCTTCAGGACGCCCTTGCCGAGATAGCGGGCCTTGTCGCCGTCGCGCAACTCGACCGCTTCATGCGCGCCGGTCGAGGCCCCGGAAGGCACGGCCGCACGGCCGCGCGACCCGTCTTCCAGCATGACCTCGACTTCGACGGTCGGATTGCCCCGGCTGTCGAGGATTTCACGGGCAAGGATGTCGGCAATGGCTGTCATGTCTGGGCGACCTTGAGATTCTTGAGGTGCGCCGCTTCTACAGGATCGATAATGCCCTTGTCATGTCCCGTAAAAACGGGGCATCCAGTGGGGAGCAAGACCGGCAGCAGGCGCAGGCCATGGCGAAAAAGACATTGCAACTCGGCCGCAAGACTTCGATTCCCGCATCGCCGGACCAGGCGACGCTCGACCGCGTCCCCAATCCGCATGCGGACACAAACTATGTCGCGCGCTTCGTGATGCCGGAATTCACCGCGCTTTGCCCGATCACCGGCCAGCCGGATTTCGCGCATCTTGTCATCGACTATGTGCCGAACCGGTTTCTGGTCGAATCCAAATCGCTTAAGCTCTATCTCAACAGCTTCCGCAATCACGGCGCCTTCCATGAGGATTGCACCGTCGGCATCGGCAAGACGCTCGCGAGACTATTGACGCCACGCTGGCTGCGCATCGGCGGCTATTGGTATCCGCGCGGCGGCATGCCGATCGATGTGTTCTGGCAAACCGGAAAATTGCCGGCCGGCGTCTGGGTTCCGGATCAAGGCGTCGCGCCCTATCGCGGCCGAGGGTAGTTTTTCGTTTGTCGCGCAATCTTGCGGCGAACCGGTTTCCACTTCGCCGGATTGCGCTCCGATTAACCCGTCCTCGTCTTCTTGAAGAAGCGCCAGCAGGCAATCCCGAGCGCGGCCATGACAACCGCGCCGACCGCGATTGAAGCACCGGCGCCGATCGACAGCAAGCCGAGACCGAACAGCACCGGTCCGGACGCCTGTCCCATGAAAAAGAAGAAGGCGTGCAGCGAGGTCGCCGCGCCGCGCGCCGTCGCGGACAATTCCGTCGCCTGCACCTGGATCGATCCGTGCAGAAGGAAGAATGCGAATCCGAGCACGGTGAATGCGACGAACTGGATCGGCCACGACAATTCAAATGCAATCAGCGCCAGCATCAGGGCGCTGAGCAGGCCGCCGCCGAGCATCAAGGATTCAATGCGCCAGCGGCGAACAAGAAAGGAAACGATGGCCGAATAGATCACCCCACCAAGCGAGAACCCGCCAAGCACGAGGCCTGCGATCGACGCGCGCGCCTCGCCGCCTGCCAGCAACAGCAAAGCCACGAAAGGAAACAGGCCGAAGATGGCGAGACCCTCGACAAATACCGCGCCGTAACAGACCTTGGCCCGCGGGTTCCGGAAAATGCCGGCATAGCCGGCCGGAATCGTTCGCAGATTGAAGGTGGCGCGGTGTTCACGCGCCGCGTGGCGCAACGTGAACCCCGCTAGCAGAAAAACCACAAGACCGGCGCCGGCAATCACCAGGAATACCGCGCGCCAGCCGAGCAGATCGTTGATGACGCCCGCGACCGACGCGCCGAGGAGATTGCCGGTCATGATCACGATCAGCCAGCGGCCGAGCGCGACCTGGCGCTCCCTGATCGGTACAAGATCGCCGATCAAGGCAAGGCCGACCGGAAAAATGCCGCCGGTCGCCATCCCGGCGACGATGCGCGCGGCGAACAGAGTCGTAAAATCCGTCGCGAGCCCGCAAACCAGCGAAGCGATCACCAGCACCGCGAGACACAGAACCATCACCCTGATCTTGCCGATCATGTCGGCGACAGGTCCGAGCACCGGCTGCACCAGAGCGAATGGAAGCGCGAAGGCGGTCGAGAGCAGCGCAACCGTCGCCGGATCGATCTGCAATCCCCACGCAATCTGCGGAATCACCGGATCGACGCAGCGTGAGGACAATGCCGTCACAAAGCCGATAAAGCTGAGCCGGATCAGAATGCTCGACATGCGCAATGACTTTGGAGGAATCGGCGGCGTGGCGGGGATCGACCGATCACCGGATAGCGCAAAACCGCGCGCCTGACTTACGCGAAGCCGGAATACCCGCTCCGCGTAGCACCCCTGGAATAGGAGCCTTCAGGACAGGCGGCCTACTTTTTTGCGAGCCGGTCGAATTCCAGCAACGTCCGCAGCAGGCTTTCCATGTCCTTGAGCGGAACCATGTTCGGCCCATCCGACGGCGCGCGATCCGGATCCTGATGGGTCTCGATGAAA
>CAMDXM010000264.1 GCA_945878025.1 Pseudorhodoplanes sinuspersici
CCAGCAGATACTAGCGCAATCCGAGAAAATTCTTCTGGCTTCAACCTTTGCGCGCTCAAATCGTTCCCGCAAGTTACTCCAGTACATCATCGATCAAACTCTGGCCGGCAATGCCAAACGGCTGAAACAGTACTCAATCGCGACTGATGCTCTGGGACGCGGTTCCGATTTCGACCCGGATACCGACCCAATCGTGCGTCTCGAAGCGAGCAAGCTGCGACGCGCGCTCGACGACTATTATCTGCGATCAGGTTCGTGCGACCCCATCCGCATTTCAGTGCCGAAGGGCAGCTACGTTCCCACCTTCGAACTGATCGACGAGAAAGCCGACAGCACGGCCGTCACCCTCGCGCCGGCCAATTCGGCTAGTTTCAAGACCGCGCTGAGTGCACAGCGTCTGCTGATCCTGCCGTTTCAGGTTCAAACTAAGAGCAACGCCAGCCAGGAAATCATTGAAGGCGTTTTCGAGCAACTAAACGTGGAACTTGCGCGTTACAGCGACATGTCGCTGGTGTCGGAGCCACTGTGCGAAGCCGCCAATGACCCGGTTGGCGCTGGCAACAAGGCGCATGCGCGTTTTGTCATTTCCGGCGGCGTCCGGCAAAATGGCGAGCAAATCCGCATCACGCTCCGGCTGCACGACGCACGCGCCAATTCCATCATCTGGATGGATTGCTTCGACATCGACGCTACCGCCCGACTTGGCCTACAGGCCGAGGAAGTGATCGCCCGGCGGATCGCCGGCACGGTCGCGGACTATTACGGCATCATTTCGCACACGCTGAGCCTGCAATCGGTCTATTCGGCGGTGGAGCCGTGGAATTTGCAGGACACGATCCAGCGGCATCGGTATCTTGCCCGGACGCTGACCGAACGCGTCTATCGGATCGCGCGCGCCGATCTCGAACAGGGCATGGTTCAGGCTGCCTTCCACCCGATGATCTGGGCGGCGCTCGGGCACACGATTTTCTATGGCAACGTACTCGGCTTCGACGACGAAAAAAATTGGATGACGACGGTCTATCGCCATGCGCAGCGCTCATTCGAACTCGACCACCGCTGCGCGCTAGGGCATGTCGTAATGGCCCTCTATGGTCTTTATCAGCGCGAACTCGACGACGTCATCGAGACCTGCAAGCGGATCGAACAGGACAATCCGCATGCGCCGAGCACTCAGCTCAGCGCCGGCTTTTTCCGCGCACTCGCCGGCGATTGGGATCACGGCATCGCGATGCTGAATTCAGCGCTTTCAGGGCTACTGCACCCGCCGGGATGGGCCTATCGCGCCACATTCCTCGACCACTATCGCCGCAAGAACTACACCGAGGCGCTGTACGAGATCGACAAGTATCATGCGCCGGAGAACTTCACACCGTCGCTGCTGCGCGCGGCAGCCCTTGCGCAGCTTGGCCGCATCGAGGAAGCCTCAAACTCGGCCGCTGAAGTGATGCATATCTGTCCGCGATTTACCGAGATTTCGCCGCGCTACTTCCGCTATCTTTCGGCGTTCGACGACATCACCGACCATGTGATGCAGGGACTGCACAAGGCCGGGCTGAAGCTCTAGAACTTGGCGTTAGCCCTGCATGTCCTGGCCGCGGAACGCCCAGCGTGTCATCCGGCTCTCGAAGATCACGCAGATCGCGTACATGCCGATGCCCATGGCACCGACGACCAGTAGGCCGGCGAACACCAACGGCACCTCAAAGCGGGATGACGCCGACAGCATTAGATAGCCAATGCCTTTGTTTGAGGCGACGGTCTCTGAGATCACCGAGCCGATAAAGGCCAGCGTGATCGCAATCTTCAGCGAGGCGAATAGGTACGGCGCCGATCGCGGAATGCCGACCTTAGTCAAAATCTCCCAGGACGAAGCGCCGAGCGAGCGCAGCACATCGCGCATTTCCGGTTCGATCGTCGCAAGGCCGGTCGCGATGTTCACCGCGATTGGAAAAAACGCGACGCTACAAGCGGTGATGATCGCTGGCACCGTGCCGATGCCAAACCAGATCACGATGATCGGCACTAAGGCCACCTTTGGGATCGAGTTGAAGCCGATCAGCAGTGGATAGAGCGCGACATAGACGAAGCGCGAAGCGCCAACCGCGATGCCAATCAGTAGCCCTCCAATGACCGCCAGCACGAATCCGATCACAGTCGTGAAGAGCGTATGCAGGCTGTGGTCAATGAGTTGAGTGTGGAAATCGTACATTGTCTTGAAGATGAGTGACGGTCGAGGCAGAACGAAGGGTGCAACCGAAAGTAGCCAGCAGGCAAGCTCCCACATTACGAAAAGTGCGACGGTGACCGCCCATGGAGCGAGGATTTGGAGGCGCCGGGTATTGGTCATGTCGCCAACTCGTGACTGATGCGGCTGCGCAAATCGTGCACGATGTCGATGAATTTCGGTTCGAATGTCGTTTCCAGCGTTCGCGGGCGCGGCAGATCGATCTCGGCTCTATAGATGACGCGGCCCGGCCGATGGCTGATGACGAACACGGTGTCGGAGAGATAAACCGCCTCGCGTAGATCGTGGGTAACCAGCATGGCGGTGAAGCGCTTCTGTATCCACAGATTCTGCATTACCGACCACAGTTCCTCGCGGGTGAATGCATCGAGCGCGCCGAACGGCTCGTCGAGCATCAGCAATTCCGGCTGATGCACGAGCGCGCGACAGAGATTGGCGCGTTGCTGCATGCCGCCAGACAATTCCCACGGAAATTTCTTGCCGAACTTTCCGAGGCCCACCGTTTGCAGCAATTGCTCCGCCTGGGCTACATACTTGCCCCTTTCCGAACGCAAATGGCGCTTATGCGGCTCGACGATTTCGAACGGTAACATGACGTTGTCTAGCGTCGTGCGCCATGGCATCAAGGTGGAGTTCTGGAACGCCATGCCGACGCCTTGAATCGGCCGCGTGACTTTCTCACCTTTGACGAAGATCGAGCCACTTGACGGCGGCACCAAGCCGGTCACCAGCTTCATCAAGGACGACTTGCCGCAGCCACTTGGTCCGACTACTGCGACGAAGTCGCCTTTTTCGATCTCCAGCGTGAGGTGCTCTACGGCCAAGGTGCCTTCGACACCCTGACCATAGGTCAAGCTGACATCGCGAATATCTACGAGCGAATTGGCTGACATTAAAACCGATCGCAGTGGGCGTTGAGTGACAAGTAAGCTTTCACCTTACCATTTTCCCGGTGCGAGTTTGTCGACCATTTCGTCGTAATTTTCCGAAAGCGGCAGAATAATCGGATAAGTGATACCCACATCGAGCCACTCGTTCATGCGGTCCTTGATCTTCTTTTCATTGCCGGAGATTGTCATGGAATCGGTGATTTCGTCGCTCACGAGCTTCATCGCTTCCTCAATGCCGCCGGGTCGCGCCGGCCATCCGCCCATCGTCTTGTTGATCCGATCGAGCAGTTCCGGCTCGAGCCCGGCAGCTTTACCGATATGCGGCTGCTGTCCAAGGTACTTGGTAACGAGGTAGCGGGATGTGTAGCGCGCTTTCTCTTCGTCTTCAGACAGCGATATATTGATCAGTTGCGGTTGCTCGAAGCCTTCCGAAGGCCGGGTTCGCTTCTGCGCGCCTTTCTTGAGCCACCCGATCATGTTTTGTGTGTACTGGGGCGATAGTAGTCCATTAATAATCGCGCCGTCGGCGATCTCCCCGGCAAGCTGCGTCATCACCGGGCCGGTAGGGCCGATATAGAGTTGAACTTTCTTCGGCTCGCGTACTGCGCCATGACCCAGATCGAGACATATGTCGCGCAGCTTAACGAATTCGCCTTCGTGGGTGAATTCTTCAAGATTAAGCAGGCGGCGCACCGCAATCAGGTACTCGCGCATCTGCTCGATCGGCTTGGTGCGATCGATGCCCTGCTTCCAAGCCAGCGGATCCCAATAGGCGCCGAGACCGCAAATCACACGACCGGGAGCGAGTTCGTCGAGCGTGGCCAATGTCATTGCCATCAGCGCGGGTCCCCGCGTCCACGAATTTACGATACCGGTGCACAGCTTGATGCGCGAGGTTACCGCCGCGAAGGCGCCGAGGACTGAGAAGGCATCGCGCGCCAGGCGCGTTTCCGTAACCCAGGCCGACTCGTAGCCGAGTTGCTCGATCTTTTGCACCAGTTCGAGCTGCTTGGAGGTTGATGGCCGATCGAGAAAGCAGAATCCAACCCGTTCCATTCCGGCGTCCTTGATATGCGCCATGCGAAGTGCCGGCGCCCAATTTTTCTTATTTTTCAGTTCGGTACCACGAAAGACAGTTTTTTACCGTTTGCTACTGCCGCCGCCTTGTTACCGCGACTACGCAAGAGTGACGCGTATGAAGCGTTTCAGGCGTGTAGCGGAGTCATCAGTTGGCGGAACCCCATAATTATCGACCGAGTGCGGAAGACGTCGCGACCTGGTTTTCGGCATTGGGAAACAGGCCTCTGCCCGACTTGATGGAAGAGGCGCGCGCGCTCCGTCGGCTGGGTCACGGCGACGTTATTTCGTTCTCGCCCAAAGTCTTCATCCCGCTCACGAGGCTTTGCCGCGACGCCTGCGGCTACTGCACCTTCGCCAAATCGCCACGCGCGGTGGGTAAGGCTTATATGTCGCGCAACGAGGTCCTCCAGGTCGCTCGAGACGGCGCGATCGCCGGCTGCAGCGAGGCGCTGTTCACGCTCGGCGACCACCCGGAGCGGCGCTACCGCGCGGCCGACGCCGCGCTCGCCGCGCTCGGCTACGATTGCACCTCCGATTATCTCTCCGAGATGGCGGGCTTGGTGCAGAAAGAAACCGGACTGCTCCCGCATATCAATGCGGGCATCATGTCGCGCGACGAGATCGCCATGCTGCGCTGCGTCAGCGCCTCGCAAGGCATCATGCTCGAGAGCACATCCGAACGGCTGATGCAGAAAGGCGGCGCGCATTTCGGCTGCGTCACAAAAACACCGGCGGTGCGCATTGAGATGATCGCCGAGGCCGGCAGGCTGGCCGTGCCGTTCACCACCGGCATTCTCATCGGCATCGGCGAGACCCGTGTCGAACGC
>CAMDXM010000265.1 GCA_945878025.1 Pseudorhodoplanes sinuspersici
TACCTTGGCCTCGATCCTTCGAGACGCATTGCTTCGCAATGCTCCTCAGGATGAGGGTCAAAAAACACGTTTGCGCCCGAGGGCGCACAGCGCTGTCGGGCGGGGGCCTCCGGCCTCTTCAAGGACCGGGCGGCGGTTCAAAAGTCACACTCTTGCGAGAGCGGCCGGAACATAGGGGCCGGGGCTGTGAACGTCAATTGTGGGGTTTGCGACAAATCAGGCTGCGTCACGCCAAAAACCTTTTATTATGTCGCGAAAATGAGCATTCCAGCCGCGATTCGGGCCCGCCCACTCGCCATTCTGTTCGGCTTTGCCGCGGTTTCGCTGGCGGGACTTCTGCTGGTTCCGCCTATCCTGCAAAGCCAAGTTTACCATGGCTTCGCCGATCAGCGGATGCTGCTGGGTATCCCGAATTTCTGGAACGTGGTGTCCAACCTGCCATTCATTCTGGTCGGCGCGCTCGGCCTGACGCATGTGCGGCGCAACCTCTCCGGCAGCATCTTCTTTCTCGGCGTATTCCTGACCGGCTTCACCTCGTCCTACTACCACTGGGCGCCGAACGACTTGGGTTTGTTCTGGGACCGCCTGCCGATGACCTTTGCGTTCATGGCGATCCTCGCCAATGTGATCGAGGAGCGGGTCGACGAACGCGCCGGCAGGCTTCTGCTCTGGCCGCTGGTGACGGTCGGCGTCATAAGCCTGCTGGTCTGGATGCGGTTCGACGATCTGCGGCTCTACGCGTGGGTGCAGTTCTTTCCCTGCATCGTCGTGCCGCTGATGTTCTGGCTGCTTCCGCCGAAATACACCGGAACCTATCTCTGGTTCATCGCCGCGGGCCTCTATGTTCTGGCCAAGCTATTCGAGCATTACGACGCGGCGATCGACGCGGCGCTCGGCGTCATGAGCGGTCATCCGATCAAGCATGTTGCCGCCGCTGCCGCCTGCTACGCGATTTATCTCGCGTTCAGGACGGGGAAGCCGGTCGGCAAAATGTAGCTGTCATTCCGGACGCGGACGCAAGTCGGGTCTGCCCGACTTGCGCGCGCGCCCCGGAATGACCTAGCGCACCAGTTCGTAAGCGACTGACACCGTGATTCCGATTTTCTCTTCGCCGGCTTGAATCGGCATCGCCGCCGGCGCAGCGCGCATTGCGTAATCCTGCATTCTCGGGCGCGAAATATAGCCTTCGGAGATCGACAGCGGACGTCCGAGCGAGATACCCGCCGCCTTGGCGTAAATCTCCGCCTTGCGTCTGGCGTCGGCGATTGCTTCGACGCGCGCCTGATCGAGCAGCTTTGACGGCTCCGAGATATCGAAGCTGATTCCGGCAACGATATTCGCGCCGGCGCTGATCATCTTGTCGAGGACATCGGCCGACTTGTTCACATCGCGCAGGCGAACGGTGAGCAGGCTCGACGCCTCCACTGCGACGATATTCGCTGGATTTTTGTTCTGCTCGCGGATCGGCTGCAGCGAAAGCCGGGAGGTCTGGATATCGCTCTCGGCGATGCTGTTGTCTTTCAAGGAAGCCAGCACGGCCGTCATCAGTCTGGCGCTCGCGGACATGGCGTCGCGCGCCGTCCTGGCCTGGCTGGTGACGCCGGCCCGCAGGATGGCGATGTCGGGCGCCTTGCTGATGCTTGCTTCGCCGGTCACCGAAACCGACGGCGGCTTCTGCTCGGACTGCGCCTGAGCCGAAAGCGGAATTGCGAGAAGGGCGGCCAAAAGGCCGAGGCGGATGAGCGATGAATAGGTCATGGTCTTGGTCATGGGCCGGGACTAGACCGGCCAATCGTGACCGATATTTGATTGTCCCGGCCCGAAAACCGCGCGACTTGGCCTCGAATCCATGACTTGAATCCATGACTTGGCTGGTCAATGCCGGGCCTCCTCCCATATAAGTCCGGCAAGCAAGGCCTTTGGATCATGAGCGCGCTCGCCAGCCATCCCTTCGTCAAGATGAACGGTATCGGCAACGAAATCGTCGTCGTCGACATGCGCCACAAGCCGCTGCCGATCAGCGCCGGCGAAGCGCACGCGGCCGCGTCTCCGCAAGGCGCGCCCTATGATCAATTGATGGCGCTTTATCCGCCGGAAGTGGTCGGCACCGACGCGCGCATCCGCATTTTCAACAACGACGGCTCCTTCGCGGGCGCCTGCGGCAATGGCATGCGCTGCGTCGCCTCGCTGCTGTTCGACGAGACCGGCAAGAATGAACTTTCGTTCGAGACCGACGCCGGCATACTCAATTGCTGGAAGGCTCCCGAGTCGGGCCTCTTCACCGTGGACATGGGCAAGCCGCGTTTTGCCTGGAACGAGATTCCGCTGGCGGAGGAATTCCGCGACACCCGCGCGATCGAATTGCAGATCGGGCCGATCGACAATCCGATCCTGCATTCGCCTTCGGTCCTGAGCATGGGCAATCCGCATGCGGTGTTCTGGGTCGATGACGTGAATGCGTACGACCTCGGCAAGGCTGGACCGCTCCTGGAAAACCATCCGATCTTTCCGGATCGCGCCAACATCACGCTGGCGGCGATCCAGTCGCGCGACCATATCGTTATCCGCACCTGGGAACGCGGCGCCGGCCTGACCAAGGCCTGCGGCTCGGCCGCCTGCGCCGCTGCTGTCGCGGCCGCGCGGCTGAAGCGCACCGATCGCAAGGTGCGCGTCACGCTTCCGGGCGGCGATCTCACCATCGAATGGCGCGCCAGCGACGATCATGTGCTGATGACCGGCCCGGTGACTTACGAGTATGAGGGCGTGTTCAATCCGACCCTCTTTTCCGTGCCGGCGAGCGCCTGAGATGGGCGCGCAGATCGTCACCTTCGGTTGCCGGCTGAACACGCATGAATCGGAAGTCATGCGCACGCACGCGAATGACGCGGGGCTCGATGACGCCGTGATCGTCAATACCTGCGCTGTCACCGGCGAAGCGGTGCGCCAGGCGCGCCAGACGATCCGCAAAATCCGGCGCGAGAATCCCGACAAAAGAATCATCGTCACCGGCTGCGCCGCGCAGACGGAGGCCGAAAGCTTCGCCAGCATGCCGGAAGTCGATCGCGTTCTCGGCAATATCGAGAAGCTCGATCGCGCGGCGTGGCGGACGAATGGCGGCGAACGCAAGGCCGTGACCGACATCATGGCCGTGCGGCAGACCGCGATGATGCCCATCGAAGGCATAGAAGGCCGCGCGCGTGCGATCGTGCAGGTGCAGAATGGCTGCGATCACCGCTGCACATTTTGCGTCATTCCGTTCGGGCGCGGCAATTCGCGTTCGGTGCCGATGGACGACGTCGTCGCGCAGGCGCGCCAGCTTGCCGCCAACGGCTATCGCGAGATCGTTCTCACCGGCGTCGACATCGCGAGCTATGGCGAACATTTGCCGGATGCGCCCAGGTTGGGAGCGCTGGTGAAACGCATCCTGAAAGATGTGCCGGACATCGAACGGCTGCGTCTGTCCTCCATCGATTCGGTGGAAGCCGATGCCGACCTGCTCGATGCTTTCGCCAGCGAGGCCCGCCTGATGCCGCATCTGCATCTGTCGTTGCAGGCCGGCGACGACCTTGTGCTCAAGCGCATGAAGCGGCGGCATTCACGCGCCGATGCGATTGCGTTCTGCGAAAATGTGAAGCGCCTGCGTCCCGATATGGTGTTCGGCGCCGACATCATCGCCGGCTTCCCGACCGAGGACGAAGCAATGTTTGCCCGCTCCCTCGATCTGGTTGACGAATGCAATCTCACGCATCTGCACGTGTTTCCGTTCTCGCCGCGGCCCGGAACGCCGGCCGCGCGCATGCCGCAAGTTGAACGTCCTGTGATCAAGGAGCGCGCCGCGCGCCTGCGCGCCAAGGGCGAAGTGGCCTTGCAGCGTCATCTGCAGGCGCAGGTCGGCAAGACGTTACGGGTATTGACGGAATTCTCCCCGATCGGACGCACCGAGCAATTCGCGGCCGTGCGTTTCGCGTCCGCGCCTCTTCCCGGCCGCATCATCGACGTCCGCATGGCTGCGCACGACGGCCGCCATCTGATCGCGGCGTGACTTCATGCGGGTTGAAATCGGCGAGCGCTTCTCGGAAGTCGTGCGAATGACGGTCGAGGACGCTATCGCCTTCGCAAAGGCGGCGCACGACTTCAATCCTTTGCATCACGATCACGAGGTGGCGGCGCAGAGCCGCTACAAGAAACTGATCGTGAGCGGAACGCAGACCGCGGCGCGCCTGATGGCGCTGACCGCGACGCATTTCTCCAAACGATACGATGTGGTCGGCCTCGATTTTTCCGTCCGCTTCCACAAGGCGGTGTTCGCCGACGAGACCGTGACGCTCGAATGGGAGGTGGTGGCTGTGACGCCAACATCTTCGCAAAAGGGTGACGTGGTCGAGATGAAGGGCCGCGTCACCAACGAGAAGGGCGAACTCGCCACAGCGGCGACCGGCCGCGTGCTGGTCGGCGACAAAATCTAGCGGCGTGCTAGCAAAGATTGCTCAACACGTTCCCGCGTTTGTCTTTCAGCACATAAGGGCATTCCAGGCGCTTCAACGCGTCCTTGGCGTCTTCGTTGCCCAAAGCCGCACCTCGCGCGTAATACGCCTTGGCGGCCGCTGTATCCTGCGTTCCGCCGCGCCCGCTTTGCGAGAACGAACCCATCCACTCCAGCGCGCCGGGATGATTTTGCGCGGCGGCCTTCTCGAACGCCGCGCGCGCGGCGACATCGTCCTTCGTTCCGCCGACGCCATTTGCGAGCATCAATCCGAGTTGGAATTGCGCTTCCGCCGAACTTGTCTCCGCCGCTTTCGACAGCATGGCGCGCGTCTTGACCGGATCCGACGGCACACCGCTGCTGCCGGAGAGCGCCGCGAGATTGGCGATGCCGCGGGGATTGCCGCCCTGGGCCGCGCGCTCGAGCAGCTTGCGTGCCTGTTCTTCGTCCTTCGTAATGCCGGACCCGGTTGCGAGCAGCGTGCCGAGTTCGACCATGGCCGATGTGCTGCCCTTGTCGGCTGACTTGCGATAGGCGGCGAT
>CAMDXM010000266.1 GCA_945878025.1 Pseudorhodoplanes sinuspersici
AACCGAATTGCTTTCGTTCGCGCATATATTCGACGGTGCGGTCGAGACAAAATTGCGCGCCACCGATCGAACAGGCCGCGATATTGAGCCGGCCGCCATCGAGGCCCGCCATCGCGATGCGGAATCCCTGCCCTTCCTTGCCGATCAGATTGTCCGCGGGCACGCGGCAATTCTCGAACATCACCATCGCGGTCGGCTGCGATTTCCATCCGAGCTTTTTTTCCTGCGCGCCGAACGACAATCCCGGCGTGCCCTTTTCCACCACGACGCAGGAAATGCCTTTCGGGCCGGCCTCGCCGGTCCGCACCATGCAGACATAGATGTCGGACACTCCGCCGCCGGAGATGAACGCCTTGGCGCCGTCGAGCACATAATGGTCGCCGTCACGCCGCGCCTTTGTCGAAAGACTGGCGGCGTCCGAGCCAGCGCCCGGCTCCGTCAGGCAATAGCTCGCGAAATGCTCCATGCTGCAAAGCTTCGGCAGGAACCGCTTGCGTTGCGTCTCGCCGCCAAAGGCATCGATCATCCAGGCGGCCATGTTGTGAATGGAGATATAGGCGGCGGTCGAGGTGCAGCCCTGCGCCAGTTCCTCGAAAATGATGGTGGCGTCGAGCCGGGAGAGAGCCGAGCCACCGACATCGTCCTTCACATAGATGCCGCCAAAGCCGAGCTCCGCCGCCTTGCGCAGGGTCTCGACGGGAAATGTCTCGTTTTCGTCCCAGGCGCGCGCATGCGGCATCATCTCATCGCGGGCGAATTGCCGCGCGGTGGCCTGAAAAGCGCGCTGATCTTCGGACAGCTCGAAATCCATCGGACCCGATCGATAAGAGTGGTCCTTAACCGCGTCAACGGCTGAGGCTACACACTAGTGTCCCGATTCCGAAGTTCGCTTCATTACTCAGCGGGGCCCTCGTAAGCGAACTTCGGAATCGAAGGACACTAGCAACATTATGATTCTAGTGTGGTTTTGGTTCAGAAATTCCCTTGACGGACTCGCGGCGAGTATGAAGGGAATTTCTGAACCACCACACTAGTGGCGCAGGCGGGCCGGACCGGTTAAAAACGGCGCAAGCTAGGGAGTTCTCGCATGGCCATCAAATACGGCCGTCCCATCGAAAGCCGCACGCGTGTTGTGCCGATCGACCCGGCCGCGGCCGGGAAAGGCGTCGCGCGCCTCGATCTGACCGAGCGGCCGCGCCGCCTGCGCCGCAGCGAGTGGATCCGGCGCATGGTGCGCGAGCACACACTCTCTACCGCCGACCTGATCTGGCCGCTTTTTGTCGCCGACGGACAGAAATCCCGTGTTCCGGTTGCATCCATGCCGGGTGTCGAGCGACTGTCCGTGGACGAAATCGTTCGCGAGGCGGAGCGCGCCGCCAAACTCACGATCCCCTGCATCGCGCTGTTTCCCTATACCGACCCGGGTTTGCGCGACGACGACGGCAGCGAAGCGCTCAATCCCGACAATCTCGTTTGCCGCGCCATCCGCGCGGTGAAAAAGGAAGTGCCCGACATCGGCGTCCTGTGCGATGTCGCGCTTGATCCTTATACCAGCCACGGTCATGACGGATTGTTGCGCGACGGCGCGATCCTGAACGACGAGACCGTCGAAATGCTGGTGAGGCAGGCGCTGGTGCAGGCCGAGGCGGGCTGTGACATCATCGCGCCGTCCGACATGATGGATGGCCGCGTGGGCGCGATCCGGCAGGCTCTGGACGGCGGGAATTTCACCGATATTTCGATCATGGCCTATGCGGCGAAATACGCGTCGGCATTTTATGGTCCGTTCCGCGACGCTGTCGGCTCCGCCAAAACATTGACCGGCGACAAGCGCACCTACCAGATGGATCCGGGCAATTCCGACGAGGCGTTGCGCGAAGTCGCGCTCGACATCGAACAGGGCGCGGACATGGTGATGGTGAAGCCGGGTCTTCCCTATCTCGATATCGTGCGGCGCGTGAAGGACGCCTTTGGAGTCCCGACCTTCGCCTATCAGGTGTCCGGCGAATACGCGATGCTGACGGCGGCCGCGCAGAATGGCTGGCTCGACGGCGACCGGGCGATGATGGAAAGCCTGATCGCATTCAAGCGCGCCGGCGCCGACGGCGTGCTGACCTATTTCGCGCCGCGCGTCGCGGAAGCGCTTCTCAAAAACTGATCATTCCATCGCGTCGCCGGCCTCGATCCGTAGCGGCTGGTAACCATCGGTCGCCATCGCATCGATGATCTCGTCCGCGTGCGCGCGATCGCGCGTCTCGACCGTGACATCGAGGCGCGTGCCCTTGGCCGGCACATCGAGAAACAGCCGCTTGTGGTCGACTTCAAGGATATTGGCCCCAAGCTCGCCCAGCCGTGTCGCGATCTGTCCGAGCAGGCCGGGCCGATCGGGCAATGTGAGGCGAAACGACACGATCCGGCTGTCGCGCTCGAGTTCCCGCACCATGATGGACGCGAGAATCCGCGGATCGATATTTCCGCCCGAGAGCACGAGACCGGTACGCCGGCCGCGAAAGCGTTCGGGATTTGCGAGGATCGCGGCAAGGCCGGCGGCGCCTGCGCCTTCCGCCATGGTCTTCTGCAAAGTCAGATAGGCGTTGACCGCCTGTTCCAGATGCGGCTCCTCGACGAGGAAGATTTCGGAAACGAGCGCGCGGACGATCGGAACGGTCAGCCCGCTCACCGATTTCACGGCAATGCCTTCCGCCAGCGTCGGCCCGCCGGCGGGCTTCGTATCCCCGCGCACCGCGTTCCACATGGACGGATAAAGCGCCGCTTCGACGCCGAAAATTTCGATGTCGGGGTTGATCGCTTTCGCAGCGATGGCGTTGCCCGAAATCAGTCCGCCGCCACCGATCGGAATGACCAGAGAATCGAGATCGGATACGTCTTCGAGCATTTCCAGCGCGATCGTCCCCTGCCCCGCGATGATGCGCGCGTCGTCATAGGGATGCACCTGGATAAAATTGTGTTTGGCGACGAGCGCATCGACGCGCTCCTGCGCTTCCCCGACGCTTTCACCATGCAAAACGACGTCGGCGCCGTGCGCCTTGGTGGCTGCAATCTTGACCGCGGGCGTCGTCACCGGCATCACGATGGTCGCGCGGATGCCGAGCCGCCTGGCGTGATAGGCAACGGCCTGCGCGTGGTTGCCGGCCGACATCGCGATCACGCCGCGCTTGCGGTCATCGCTGTCGAGCGAAGCCAGCTTGTTGAGCGCGCCGCGCTCCTTGAACGAGTTTGTGACCTGCAAATTCTCGTATTTGACGAAAATGTCGGCGCCGGTGAGTTCGGAGAGGCGCGGCGCCGGCAGCATCGGCGTGCGCAGAACGCGCCCTTCGATGATGGTCTGCGCCGCCTCGATATCGGTCAGCGTGATGGGCCTGGCTGTCGTCATTTAGTCTCGCTCACACATCCCGGGCACGCGGCCCGGACGCGCCCAACAGGCCGCCCGGCCGCAACACGAACATGACGATCAGAATGGAAAACACAACGATATCGCGCGACTCGATATCGAAATAAGCCGACCACGCAGCTTCCACCAGACCGATCAGAATGCCGCCGACCAAGGCGCCTTCGATGCGCCCGATCCCACCGATGATGGCCGCCAGCAGCGCCTTCAGACCCAACACCGTCCCCATCGAAAAACTGACATTGCCGTAATAGACCGCGACAATCCATCCGGCGAGCCCGGCGCTGAACCCCGCGAGAATGAACGTTGCCGACAGGACGCGCGCCGGCGAAACGCCGAACAGTTTCGCGGCAACCGGATCGTCCGCGAATGCGCGCCATTGCCTGCCCAGTGTCGTGCGCCCCATGACAACAAGCAGGGCCAGCGACGCCGTAATCGCCACCGCGCCGATGCAAATCTGCACCGGCGAGATTGTGACGATGAAGGTGTCGGCGCGCGCAAGCGCGATCGGCTCCAGCATCAACGGCGGCAGCCAGCGTTCGCGAACGCCCTGGAACAGCCGCAGGAATTCCTGGACCGAAATCGCGACCGCGATCGTCGCGACCAGAATGGGCTGGCCAAGCCGGTGGCGCGCATGCAAAGGCGCGATCACGGATTTCCCAATGAACCAGCTCCATAAACCCGAAAGGAATACCGCAAACGTCAACGCCAGCGCGAAACCGCCCAGAGGATTTTGAAAACCGAAAGTCACAACGGCCGCCACGCCGCCAATCGCGCCATAGGCGCCGATCACGGCGATTTCGCCGAACGACAGGATGATGCGTCCGACAAGGCCATAGATCAGCGAATAGGCGGTCGCCAGCAGGCCGTAGATCGCGGCCAGCACGATGGCGTTGATCCCCTGCTGCGCCGCATAGGCGATCCCGCGCCCGATTTCCGGAACAGCCGGCGTCGAACTTTGGATATCCGTGGCGCCGTCAGGGCGGCCGAGCCAAAAGCGTTTCAGAAACAGAAGGCGCGCTTCGCCGAGTGCGCCGTTATCGGTGTCCAGTGCGAAAAGATCGAGCCGTTCTCCGCGATCCCGGCTGCCGAATCGGCACATGGCGTAGTGAGTTCGAGTGTCGGTGCCTGGTTCGCGGGCCGCATAGTCGATGCGGACCCCCGCACCGTCGGCGGCCGGCGCAGGTGCGAATCGGATGACGCGCAGTTCGGTTTCCTCCGGATGAAGCGCGGGTAGCACCCGGCGGCAAAGATCGAGCTGATCGCGGTCCATAGCCGGCATGCAGCCGCTCGCCGTCAGCGGCAAGGCAAGAGCCAATAGCAGGACGATCCTTCGCATTGGCCGCCGATCTAAGTGTGGTGGTTCAGAAATTCCCTTCATTCTCGCCGCGAGTCCGTCAAGGGAATTTCTGAACCAAAACCACACTAGAATCATCATGTTGCTAGTGTCCTTCGAGTCCGAAGTTCGCTTGCGAAGCCGCCGCAGAATGAAGCGAACTTCGGAATCGGGACACTAGGGGAGACGTGCACAATCTCCCACCGCCAAAAACCCGCCGCCACGCCCCTTGCATCCGGGTCCATTTATCCACATCCTGA
>CAMDXM010000267.1 GCA_945878025.1 Pseudorhodoplanes sinuspersici
AGCGGGAGGTGTAAAGGACATTGACCCTAGCCTGCATAGTCAGGCCGGAGGCTGCCCTCCAAGGACTCCCGGGAGCATGGCTGCGAACCACACGCGCGGGCGCCGCTCCCCATTCACATCCAGTTTCGCCTGCAGGACGCCCCTCAAGCGAATGGGGATGATTCGGAAGTTATAGCGAAGGCAAAATTCAGTCAAGAGATAAAATACAAATTGTCATGCCCCAACCGATCTCGGGTTTACCCGAGATCGGCAACTAAAATGCCTAGGCCGGCCTGGGCCGACTTGGGATGGCGGGGCATCGTCAGACCACCGTTCCGAATATTTTTCCGATGCCGGCCGTGAGCGCCAACGCCAATGCGCCCCAGAATGTGACGCGAGCCGTGGCGCGAAGCACGTTAGAGCCACCGGCTTTTGCGCCGATCGCGCCCAGAAGCGCGAGAAAGCAAAGGGAGGCCGCGGACACGATTGGGACGAGCGCATTCACGGGCGATACGACGACCATCAGCAAGGGCATCGCCGCGCCGACGGCAAATGTCGCCGCCGATGTCAGCGCGGCCTGCACGGGACGCGCCGCGGTGATCTCCGAAATCCCGAGTTCCTCGCGAGCGTGGGCGCCGAGCGCGTCCGTCGCCATGAGCTGCCGGGCCACCTGCTGCGCGAGCGCCGGCTCGACGCCGCGTTTGACGTAGATCGCGGCGAGCTCATCGCGCTCGAACGCGATATTCTCACTCAGCTCCTTGCGTTCGCGCGCCAGGTCGGCCTGCTCGGTGTCGGATTGCGAGCTGACCGACACATACTCACCCGCGGCCATCGACATGGCGCCGGCCACCAGTCCCGCGAAGCCCGCGATCAGGACATCGTGCTGGGTCGCGGCGGCCGCGGCCACGCCCACGATCAGACTCGCGGTCGAGATGATGCCGTCATTGGCCCCGAGCACCGCCGCCCGCATCCACCCGATGCGAGCGACGAGATGAGTCTCGGAATGCAGGCGAAGACGGCTCACCCGTATCTTCCCCGCCGGATCAAAGACGGCCCATGAGAAGCAATACGACGAGGACGATCAGGATGACGCCGAGCACACCGATGCCGCCGTGACCGAAGCCGTAGCCGTAGCCGCCGAAGCGGCCGCTGAAACCGCCGAGCAGAAAAATGATGAGGATGATGATGAGGATAGTACCGAGCGACATAATGATCTCCTTTTGCTGCAGTTACCAAATATTGCGCCTGTTTGCATTCATGCGATGAAATCGCAGGACTATTTCTTCTCGATGGAAATGCCGCTTTTGCCGACATTGATCTCGATGCCCGTGGTCTTCTGCCGCTCCTGGTGGAGCTGATAGCCGAAGATCGCGGCGACGACGGCGAGCGCGCCGATGATGAGGTAGAGCACGTTGCGATTCATCGTTCCCGGGTTCCTGTCCTGCCCTTGCTGACGGGTGTTGGCATTGTCAGCATATCCGTCTGGCGCCCGCGCGCCCATCCATACGATATCGGGTTGCAGGCCGCCCAAAGCGGCGGCCTTGCCTTGTCATTCGCGTGTTGTCGCCAGCATCCCTGCGTGACGACATTCGATCAGTAGCACGGACCGTAATAGCCGTATCCGCGCGAGGTGTCGGTGGCGATCCAGCAGCCGCCGCCGCGATAGACGCGGGGCTGCACATAGATCGGCGCAGGCGCGTAAACCGGCGCGGGCGCATAGACATAAGGCTCGGGCGCATAATAGCCGGATCCATAATAGCCCGACCCGTAATAGCCCGACCCGTAATAGCCCGGCGCGTAACCGGGCCCGTAATAATAGCCGCGATTGGCGATCGAGCCGATGATGGCGCCGGCGGCAAGCCCGCCGATGATACCGGCGGCGATCGCGCCGCCACGCCGCGCCTGCGCCTCGTGCGGCGCCGCCACGGTTGCGATCGCGATTGTCGCGGTGAGCGCAATTGCCGTCAGAGTTTTGTGCATGGGGTCACCTCTCGTCTGAAAGGATGTGAAACAGTCGACGCTTCGCAATCTCAATCTAGGAGTTCGGCCGCGGCGACATGTTGATCTTGATCAACGCGCGTGACGGGTCAGGATCGCGCGACGCGCGGCCATGACGGAAGTCAGACAATGCGCGTAGCTCTCACCCCGTCATGGCCGGATTTATTCCGGCCATCCACGTCTTGCTTTCTGGATCGCCCGCGGGCGATGACAAATGCGGGTGACAGCACGACCCTCGCGTAGCGCCGAATCGAATCCGATCTATCGCCGGTCCCGCACGGAATGCGAAATCACGTCGGCGAAGCGCCTTTGCACGTTCGGATCGAAATACGGATCGTCGGGATCCTGCGGCTCGTCCGCGGCCGGATCGTGCAAAACGGCTGCGGGCGGGAGCCGCCGAATGCACCGGCGGTGTCCCTGTGAAACGGCCGATTCGCGCCGGCTGGCAATCGCATCAAGCCGGAGGGCCGGGATTGGCTGGAGACGCATTCATTGACGCGTCCCACGTGACAATGCGGTTTCGCCCCGCCGCCTTGGCGGCATAGAGCGCCCTGTCCGCGCGGTCCATGGATTGTTCGACCGGCGTGCCGGGGTCGAGGAGGGTCAGCCCAATTGAGACGGTGACGTGAATTGCTCCCTTGCCGTTCACGTCATGCGGCAGCGCCGCCAATTCCTCACGCAACCGGTCGATAATATCGCGGCCCGACCGCAGATCGGTATCGGGCATGCAGATCAGAAATTCCTCTCCGCCGTACCGGAAAATCTTGTCGTAGGGACGCAAATGCGACATGACGTAATGCGCAAGACGGATCAGCACCTGGTCTCCGACGGCATGCCCGTATTGGTCGTTGACGAGCTTGAAGTGATCCAGATCGATCATCGCAATCGTGCATGCATGCACCTCGCGCCTGACCAGCTCATGCTGCTCGCGAAGCCTGGTCAGCATTCCAAGGCGGCTCGGCGTTCCGGTTAACGGGTCGAGATTGTAGAGCGCGTCTTCGAGTTCGCGCTGAACGGTCGCGACTTCCAGGCGCAGGCGTTTCAGCGCGGTCACGAAGAGTTCGTAGTCCTCGATCAGGATCGGCAGGCCCTCCACGGACGAGCGCAGAAGACGCGTGGCATATTGGTGCATGTGTTCATGCTCCATCCCGATTTCCGCGACGCCGGGATGACGGTCGAACGCGGCCTTGCCGGACGTGTAATACCATTGGCCGAAGCGGCAATTGCGATGAGCGTCGGCGCTGATATCCCGCTGATCGGGCGTCAGGCGGCAGATCAACGTGCCGTAAAGCGCCTCCGCCCAGTTTTCATGATTGTAGAGGGCCTGCTCGAGCTGCTTCAGCGCCGTGCGCATGATCTCATCGGACATGTTCGGGATCGCCACCTCATCCCCCCTTTTCAATATCTCGGGCCACAATCCGACGATCGAATTGGTTGTTCTGTATGCGCGTTGTTCTGCATGCGCGTCAGCGTCCAGGCCGGCAACATGGAAAGCGGCATCCGGTCTGTCTGCGTCCGCGTTATGGCGCGCAATTCTAGCGCGCGAATCGGCGAATGCCAGAGCAGCGGCGCGTCATGCACAACAGCGTTGCAGGACTTGAGCGTTGTAGGACTTGAGCGTTGTTGAGCGCAGCGGGCATTGTCGAGCGGAGCGACCGGCAGCGCGGGCGATGACAAGTGCGGGTAGCAGCAAGACGTGGATGGCAACGCAACTCGGGCTTGCCCGAGTTGCGCGTGGTTGAGTGTCGCAAGTCGGGTATACCCGACTTGCGATCATAAATCCGGCCATGACGGGGTGAGATATCGCGCGCATCTCTAAAATCGTCATGGCTGGGCTTGTCCCGGCCATCCACGTCTTGTTTCCCTCCCGCAAGGGGAGAGGGAAGAAAGCTCTATCGCCGGTCGCGCACGGAATGCGAAATCACGTCGGCGAAGCGCCTTTGCACGTTCGGATCGAAATACGGGTCGTCGAGATCGTGCGGCTCGTCCGCGGCCGGATCGTGCAAGCGGGCTGCGAGCGAAACCCCCTCGCCAGCCGCAGACTCCTGCCCTGTCACTGCGAACCAGAAGCCGCGGATCGTCTGCAACGCCGCGTGGATGGAGCCGCGCATGCTGTTTCTTTCTCGACACCCGGCATGGAGGATATGACCAACCAACGGACGAGACGGGATTACGTTCCCGCGCGCGGCCTTAAAGCCCTTCCTCGCCGGGCCAGAAGCAGGTCTCCTTGCCGTCGTGGACGAACAAGGTCGGCTGCTTGCTGGGCGCGGTTTCTCCCCAATGGATGATGTCATCGGGGACGCGGCGCCATTTCTCGCCGTCGAGCCAGTACCATTCGTCGCCCGAGGTGACCCGGTTCACCCGGAATTTCGTCTTCACCACATCGGCGTGTTCGCAGCAGCTTTTGAAAGCAAAGCGCATCTGCGCTTTCGGCGTGAGCTCGGCTTTCTGGTACCAGTCCCGCACCTCCTGCGGCATGCTGGCATATTCCGGCTTCCAGCGCGCATCCGCCTGACCAAGCGCCCCCACCAACACACCAGCGACGCACAGAATGCGAACGATGTCCGATGTCATGCGATCCCCCTTGGACGAGTGGACGCCTGACCCGAAATTGAGAACCGAAATGGTTAACGAAGCGTAAATTCGCGTCCCCACGCCCCGTTCGCAACTGCGAAAGGCGTCTGCCCCGGCGCGATCGCGCGGCGCGACAACACTTGACCCTCATGGTGAGGAGCGCCGCATAGCGGCGCGTCTCGAACCATGAGGCCCAAGAAACCAACAAGCCTGAGCCACCTACATCCTTCGAGACGCGCCGTCGGCGCTCCTCAGAGTCTGACTCAAAAGTCGTTCAACAAAAGCAGGCTTCAGCGTTTAGCTCGTCATGCCCGGCCTTGAGCCGGGCATCCACGTCTTGGCGGCAATTAATCAAGAAAGACGTGGATGGCCGGG
>CAMDXM010000268.1 GCA_945878025.1 Pseudorhodoplanes sinuspersici
GAGGTGTTGAGCTTGAGCGGCAGATGCGAGGACTGGCCCTCGAACATCCGGTTGCCGACCTGACGCTTGGGATACTGGATCAGGAGGCGGCGCTGCGCGCGCTCCATGAACACGATGAAGGCGATGACGGCGACCGCCATCACCAGCACGAGCAGGATGAGGCCGGTCGAGAGCGCGCCCTGGCGGCCGAGTTCGAGCGTGCCGGCGATGGCCGAGGGAAGCTCGGCGACGATGCCGGCGAGGATGATGAGCGAAATGCCGTTGCCGATGCCGCGCGCGGTGATCTGCTCGCCGAGCCACATCAGGAACATGGTGCCGCCGGTCAGCGTGATCACCGTCGAGATGCGGAAGAACAGGCCCGGCTCCGCGACGGCGCTGCCCGCGCCTTCGAGACCGATCGAAATGCCGTAGGCTTGGAAGGCCGCGAGCACCACGGTGAGATAGCGCGTGTACTGGTTGATGGTCTTGCGGCCCGATTCGCCCTCTTTCTTGAGCGCTTCGAGCGTCGGCGACACTGTCGTCATCAGCTGGATGATGATCGAGGCCGAGATATACGGCATGATGTTGAGCGCGAAGATCGCCATCCGGTGGATGCCGCCGCCGGAGAACATATTGAACATGCCGAGAATGCCGCCGGCCTGGGTGCGGAAAATCTGCTCCCACGCGGACGGGTCGATGCCGGGAAGCGGGATGTAGGTGCCGAGGCGGTAGACCAGCAGCGCGCCGAGCGTGAACCAGATTCGCTTCTTCAGTTCCTCGGCTTTCGAGAATGCCGAGAAATTAAGATTGGCCGCTAGTTGCTCCGCTGCCGAAACCATGAGTCCCTCTCCTTAAGACGCGATTGCAGGCCGTCCCCCGACCCCGAAGGCCTCTCATATAGGGGTTAGTTCGCGTCCTTGCCCGCGGGCTTGGCGGGTTTTTCGGCCTTCGGCTTGTCGGCCTTGGGCTTGTCCGCCTTCTCGCCCTTGGCCTCGGTCTTCGGAGCCGACTCGAATACCTTGGGCTTGTCGAGACCGGCTGCGAAACGGGCATTCTTGCCCTTGGGCTCCGACGGAGCCTCTTTCTTCGGAGCCAGAATCTTGACCGAGCCGCCGGCCTTCTCGACCGCGGCGATGGCCGATTTCGACGCCAGCCACACCGAGAATTCCACCTTGGCCTTGATCTCGCCGCCGCCGAGCAGCTTCACGCCGGCCCTGGAGCGGCGCAGAACGCCGGACTTCACCAGCGCTTCGGCGTCGATCACGCTCTTGGCGTCGATCGTGCCAGCATCGATGGCTTCCTGCACGTCGCCGATGTTGATTTCGGTCAGCCGGATCTGGAACGCGGTGTTCTTGAAACCGCGCTTGGGCAGGCGGCGATGCAGCGGCATCTGGCCGCCTTCGAAGCCCTTGATGCGCACGCCGGAGCGCGCGGTCTGGCCCTTGCCGCCGCGGCCGCCGGTCTTGCCGCAGCCCGAACCGATGCCGCGGCCAATGCGATGGCGCGTCTTGCGTGCGCCGGGATTGTCGGCGATCTGGTTGAGTTTCATGGCTTACTTCTTTCCTTCGACGACGCGCACGAGATGGCGCACCTTCGCGATCATGCCTTGCGTCTGCGGCGTGTCGGGAAGCTCCCGCATGCGGCCGATCTTGTTCAGGCCAAGCCCGATCAGCGTCGCGCGCTGACTCGCCTCGCGGCGGATCGGGCTTCCGGTCTGTTCGACCTTGATGGTTTTTGCGTTGGCCATGATGCTGTTCTCGTGACTTGACGGATTCTCTCGAATTACTCGGCGACGGCTTCGTCGCCGCCTTCGCGGCGGCGCGATTGCAGCGTCGAGACCTTGAGGCTGCGGCGGGCCGCGACCGAGCGCGGCGAATCCTGATGCTTGAGCGCGTCGAAGGTCGCGCGCACCATGTTGTAGGGGTTCGACGAGCCGAGCGATTTCGCCACAACGTCCTGCATGCCGAGCGTATCGAAGACAGCGCGCATCGGGCCGCCGGCGATGATGCCGGTGCCTGGAGGGGCCGCGCGCAGATGCACCTTGCCGGCGCCGTGGCGGCCGAACACGTCATGATGCAGGGTGCGGCCTTCGCGCAGCGGAACGCGGATCAGGTTGCGCTTGGCGGTATCGGTCGCCTTGCGGATCGCCTCCGGCACCTCGCGCGCCTTGCCGTGGCCGAAGCCGACGCGGCCTTTCTGGTCGCCGACGATGACGAGTGCTGCGAAGCCGAAGCGGCGTCCGCCCTTCACCACCTTGGCGACGCGGTTGATGTGGACGAGCTTGTCGACGAACTCGCTGTCGCGCTCTTCCCTCGGTCCACGATCGCGTCTCGGTTCACGTGCCATATCGGTCTTCCTTAAGGGCTCACGCGCCCTTGCTTCATCCGGTTAAAAGTTCAGTCCGCCTTCACGCGCGGCTTCCGCCAGCGCCTTGACGCGGCCGTGGAAAATGTAGCGGCCGCGGTCGAACACCACGTCCTTGACGCCCTTGGCCTTGGCGCGCTCGGCGACGAGCTTGCCGACTTCCTTGGCCGCGGCGATATTCGCGCCGGACTTCTCGCGCAGCGTCTTCTCCATCGACGAGGCCGAGGCGATGGTCTGGCCCTTCAGATCGTCGATCACCTGGGCGTAGATGTGCTTGGACGACCGATGCACAGACAGACGCGCGCGTCCGTTCGCCGCCACCTTGACGGCGCGCCGCACGCGGAGGGTCCGCCGCTCGGTTGCAGATTTAAAAGCCATAGCGCGCTCCGTTACTTCTTCTTGCCTTCCTTGCGGAAGATGTATTCGCCTTCGTATTTCACGCCCTTGCCCTTGTAGGGTTCCGGCGGACGATATTCGCGAATCTCGGCGGCCACCTGCCCGACCTTCTTGCGGTCGGTGCCGCTGATCACGATCTCGGTCGGCTTCGGCGTCGCAATCGCGATGCCCTCCGGGATCGAATAGGTCACGTCATGGCTGTAGCCGAGCGCGAGCTGCAGATTCTTGCCCTGCACCGCCGCGCGATAGCCGACGCCCGTGATTTCGAGCTTGCGTTCGAAACCCTTGGTGACGCCGGTCATCAGGTTGTTCACCAGCGTGCGCGAGGTGCCCCACATGGACTTCGCGCGCGCGCTTTCGTTGCGCTTCTCGATCTTGAGCGCGCTGCCTTCGAGTTTCGCGGACAGATTTTCGTCGAGCACAAGCGAAAGCGCGCCTTTCGGGCCCTTCACCTTGACGGTCTGGCCCTCGACATTGGCGGTGACGCCGGAGGGAACCGCGACTGCTCTTTTTCCGATTCGAGACATATCAGAACACCGTCAACAGGATTTCGCCGCCGACATTGGCGTCGCGGGCGGCGTGATCCGCCATGACGCCCTTCGGGGTCGACACGATCGCAATGCCGAGACCGTTATTGATCCGCGGCAGGTTCTTCACCGACGCGTAAACCCGGCGGCCGGGCTTCGACACCCGCTCGATCTCGCGGATCGCGGGCTCGCCCTCGAAATATTTCAGCTCGATCTCGACTTCATTGCGGCCGTCCTTGTGCTCGACGGTCGCAAAATCGCGGATATAGCCCTCGGATTTGAGCACTTCGAGCACGCTCGCGCGCAGCCTCGAATTGGGCGCCGACAATTTCGATTTCTTGCGCATGCCGGCATTGCGGATGCGGGTAATCAAATCGCCGATCGGATCGTTCACAGACATGATGCGATCCTCCTTACCAGCTCGACTTCACGAGGCCGGGAATCAGGCCCTTGTTGCCGAATTCGCGCAGCGCGATACGGCTCATCTTCATCTTGCGGTAATAGGCCTTCGGACGCCCGGTAATCTCGCAGCGATTGTGGACGCGCGTCTTCGCCGAATTGCGCGGCAATTCCGCGAGCTTCAGCGTAGCCGCGAAGCGCTCCTCGATCGGCTTGGTCTTGTCCATGACAATCGCCTTCAGCCGGGACCGGCGTCCCGCGAACGACTTGGTCATCTTGCGGCGGCGCTTGTCTTTTTCGATCGAACTCTTCTTTGCCATCAGGCTCTCCTGTGTCCGCGTTTGAAAGCTTTCGCTCTCACTGCCGGAAGGGGAAGTTGAATGCGGTGAGCAGCGCGCGCGCTTCATCGTCGGTGCGCGCGCTGGTGCAGACCGTAATGTCGAGACCCCAGCTATCGGTGACCTTGTCGAAGTCGATCTCCGGGAAAATGATGTGTTCCTTGATGCCCATCGTGTAATTGCCGCGGCCATCGAAGCTCTTCGGATTGAGGCCGCGGAAGTCGCGAACGCGCGGCAGCGCGATATTGATCAGGCGGTCGAGGAATTCGTACATGCGCGCCGAGCGCAAGGTCACCTTGCAGCCGATGGCCTGGCCATCGCGCAGCTTGTAGGTCGCAATCGATTTGCGCGACTTGGTGATGATGGCCTTCTGGCCGGCGATCATGGTCAGGTCGGCGGCGGCATTGTCGACCTTCTTGCGGTCGTTGACGCCTTCGCCGATGCCCATATTGAGCACAACCTTCTGGATCACAGGCACCTGCATCGGATTCTTGTATCCGAATTGCTCGGTCAGCTTGCCACGGATGGCGCTGTCGAATTCGACCCGCAGGCGCGGCTTGTGTTGTGTATCAGCCATCGATTTCCACTCCCGAACGCTTGGCGACACGCACCTTGCGTCCATCGTTCATGATCTTGAAGCCGACGCGCGTCGGCTTGCCGGATTTCGGATCGGCGACCGCGATATTGGAGAGATGGATCGGCGCCTCTTTCGAGATGATCCCGCCCTCGCGCTGCGGCGTCTGCTTCTGGTGGCGCTTCACCATGTTGACCCCGCGCACGAGCGCGCGGCTTTCGGACGGGCGCACTTCGATCACCTCGCCGGAACGGCCCTTGTCGCGGCCGGTCAGCACGACGACCTTGTCGCCTTTCTTGATTTTCGCGGCCATCACAACACCTCCGGCGCGAGCGAAATGAT
>CAMDXM010000269.1 GCA_945878025.1 Pseudorhodoplanes sinuspersici
ATTGCAGGCAAATGTGACGGCGCCGAAGCAATCCTGGGCGCAGGAGATGTTCAATTATCCGGATGTCACCGGGTCCGTCGGCGCGTCCAAACCGGCCGAGAAAAAAGACGGCGGCAAATCGGAAGCCGACAAAAAAGAATCCGAGAAGAAGGAAGCCGCAAAGCCGATCGATCCGAAACCGTCTCCGGGCGGCGTCGTCATTCCGCTCGAGCCGAAATCGGTGTCGCCCGCCGAACGCGCCATTCTCGAACGCCTGACCGAACGCCGTCAGGAGCTCGACCAGCGCGAGCGCGAGCTCAGCATGCGCGAAACCATGCTGCAGGCCCAGGAAAAGCGGCTCGATGACAAGGTCAACGAGCTCAAGGACGTCGAAGCCAAGATCGCGGCCGCGACCCAGAAAAAGCAGGACGTCGAACTCGCGAAGCTCAAGGGCGTCGTGACCATGTATGAGAATATGAAGGCGAAGGACGCCGCCAAGATCTTCGACCGCCTCGATATCCGTCTCGCCACCGAAGTCGCCAACCAGATCGCCCCGCGCCGCATGTCCGACATTCTGGCGCTGATGTCCCCCGAATCCGCCGAGCGGCTCACGGTCGAACTCGCCAACCGGAATACCACCGACAAGGCCCAGCCGGCGGCCGATCTTCCCAAGATCGAAGGCCGTCCGGGTGGAACCTGACGCCAACGGTTAACGATAGTTTAAACGCCGCGGCCTTAACGTCCGGGCGGGTCATGACGATGAGATTATTCTGCGCAAACCTGACGGCGGGCGCGGCGCGAACCGTGCGCCGCATCTGCCTTGCCTGCGGCCGGGCGCGATGCCTGCCGGGCCTTGCATTGGCATGCGCGATTGCGGGCGCGAGCCCCGCTTATGCCCAGACGGTCAAGGGCGACGTCGCGGTTTCCACCGATGGCGGCTATGTCCGGATCGTCGTGAAGCTCGCCGAGGAAGTGGAATCGACCGTCAAGGTCGCGGGCGGCATCATTGTCGTCAATTTCAAGCGGCCGGTCGATGTCGGAATCGAGAAAGTCTCCAGCGCCGCGGCCGAATATGTCGGCGCCGCGCGCCGCGATCCGGACGGCACCGGGCTTCGCATCGCGCTCGCACGCAAGGTGACGGTCAATTCGATGGCGGCGGGGGAGCGGCTGTTCATCGATCTGTTGCCGGAAAACTGGACCGGCGTTGCGCCCGGATTGCCGCAGGATGTGATCGAGGACCTGGCGCGGCGCGCGCGCGAGGCCGAAAAGCTTCTGCGTGCGCAGCGCCAGATCAACCAGAAGAGCCAGCGGCCGATGCGGGTCCGGGTTGCGACGCAGCCGACCTTCACGCGCTATGTCTTCGAGATGAACGACGTCATCCCGGTCACCACCGACCGCGCCAAGGACGCGCTGGTCGTCACCTTCGGCGTTCCTCTGAAATTCGATCTGACCGACGCCAAGGTGAATTTGCCTCCGGTGATCAAGGCGATCGAAGGCTTCGTCGATACCGACGCCTCGACCGTCCGCTTTTCGCTTTCCGGCGTCGCCGATATCCGCACCTTCCGCGAAGACACCAATTATATCGTCGACATCGGCGCGTCGGATGCGAAGGAGGGCAGCAACGAGGCGCCGAAATCCAATACGCCGCCGCTCGCGGGCCTCGATGCGCCGGAAACGGTTCCGGCAAAAGGAGCGCCCGCGCCATCGGGCAAGCCGCAGGCCGCTTCGTCGCCGCGCGCGCAGCCCGCGCAGCAGAATGCGCGCGACAAGCCGGCCGAAGCGGCGGCGGCGAAACCGGATGCAAGTCCGGCGGCGCCCGCCGAGCGTATCGCGCCGGCAAAGAAATCCGCGGTCGAGCAACCGGCGGCGCCGCAGTCACAGCAAGCGCAAGCCGAGCGGCCGAAACTCGCATCCGCGCCAGCGCCGGCAAGTCCGGCGGGACAACCCGAAGCGGCAAAGATCGCGCTGGTTGAGCCCCCTGCTGCGCCGCCCGCAATTGAACGGCAGGAGTCCGCCGAAAAACCTGCGGCCGCAGCGCCGGCGGCGCCCAAGATGGCGGATGCCGTGCCTGCCGCGAAGCCCGCCGAGCAGCCGGTCGCAGCGTCCGCGAAAGTGCGGGATCCCAACGCAGTCGCGGTGGAATATTCGCGGCATGGCGACGGCCTTGAGCTTGCCTTTCCGTTCACCGCGCCGACGCCGGCCGCCATGTTCCGACGCGCCGATATCGTCTGGCTCGTCTTCGATACCTCCGCGTCGATCGACCTCAACGCATTGCAGGCGGACACCAGCAATACCATCAAGAGCGCGCAGATCGTGTCGCTGCCGGATGGGCAGGTGGTGCGATTGCGGCTCGAACGCCCGCGTCTGACCAGCGTGAGCGCCGAAGGCTCGTCCTGGATCGTCAAGCTTGGCGATACGATCGCGGAGCCGACGCGGCCGCTCGGCATCGCGCGCAACGTCGCTGGCTCCGCGCGCGCGACGGCGACGATACCGATCGACCAGCCGCGCAAGCTTTATCGCGTCGCCGATCCCGATATCGGCGACACATTGCTGGTGGTGACGGCGCTCGCGCCGGCGCGGGGTTTTCTGAAAGCCCAGGATTTTGTGGAATTCCGCCTGCTCGCGTCGACGCAGGGCGTGGTGGTGCAACCCATCGCCGACGACGTGCATATCGATCTGTCGGCTGACAAGATCGTCATCGCGCGTCCCGCCGGCCTCACCTTGTCGGGCTCGGTCATGTCGGAGCGCAATTCCGTCGCGTTCCGCCCGGTGGTGTTCGACGCGCAGCTCTGGGGTTTTGACAAGCAATCGAATTTCACCGAGCGGCAATACAAACTGATCGCCGCCGCGGCCGATGCCGGCGACGCCAAGCGCGGATTGCCGCGCATGGAGCTCGCGCGCTTTTACCTGTCGCGCGACATGTTCGTGGAAGCCAAGGGCGTCCTCGATGTCATGCTGGCCGAGGAGCGTCCGACCGCCGACAACCCGACCGGTCTGGTGTTGCGCGCCATCGCCAATATCATGCTCAACCGTCCGGACGAGGCGCTGAAGGAATTGAGCGATCCTCTGATCGGCGATCAGTTCGACGCGCCGCTCTGGCGGGCCTTCGCCTATGCCCGGCAGGGGAAATGGCCGGAAGCGCGCACCGGTTTCCGCAATGTCGAGGCGTCGATTGCGACCTTGCCGATTGAGTTGCAGCAATTGGCGCTCCGGGAAGCGATGCGCGCCGCGATCGAGGTGCGGGACTTTTCCGGCGCCACCGACAAGCTGCATGAATTCGAGACCATCGGCATGCCGCGGCAGATGCAGCCGATGATCCTGGTCCTGACCGGCCGGCTGGCGCATGGCCTCGGCAAGAACGAGGACGCGCTGAAAGCATTCCGCGCGGCGGCCGAAACCGGCGACCGTCCGGCGGCCGCGCAAGGGCAATTGCGGGAGATCGCGCTGCGCTACGGGCTCGGCGATCTCAAGCGCGTCGACGTGATTTCGGAACTCGAGACGTTGACCGCGCTCTGGCGCGGCGACGAGACCGAGATCGAGGCGCTGCAAATCCTGGCGCGGCTTTACACCGAAGAGAACCGCTACCGCGACGCGTTTCATGTGATGCGCACGGCGCTCAAGGCCCATCCCAATTCCGAAATGACGCGGCGCATCCAGGAGGAAGCGGCGGTCACTTTCGACTCGCTGTTCCTGGCCGGCAAGGGCGATACGCTGCCGGCGATCGACGCGCTGAGCCTGTTCTACGATTTCCGCGAATTGACCCCGATCGGCCGGCGCGGCGACGAGATGATCCGACGTCTGGCCGATCGCCTGGTGTCGGTGGACTTGCTGTATCAGGCCTCCGAATTGCTCCAGCACCAGATCGACAACCGCCTGCAGGGCGCCGCGCGGTCGCAGGTCGCGACGCGGCTTGCCGTGGTCTATCTGATGGATCGCAAGGCCGAGAAGGCCTTGTCCGTGCTCAAGGCCACGCGCATGGCCGAATTGTCCAACGAATTGCGGACCCTGCGGCTGCTGCTGGAAGCGCGCGCTCTCTCGGACATGAAGCGCACGGATCTGGCGCTTGAAGTGATCGCCAATATCGACCGCCGCGAGGCGATCCGGCTGCGCGCCGATATTCTTTGGGCCGGCAAGCGATACGGCGAATCCGCCGAGCAGATCGAGCTGCTCTATGGCGAGCGCTGGAAGGATTTCGAGCCGCTGGGCGAGACCGAGCGCGCCGACATCTTGCGCGCGGCGATCGGCTATGCGTTGTCGGAAGACGCCATCGGGCTCGGGCGGCTGCGCGAAAAATATACGCCGAAGATGATCGATGCGCCCGACCGCCGCGCCTTCGAGATCGCGACCGCGCCGTTCGGCGCCAACGCCAGTGAATTCCGCGAGGTGTCGAAGATGGTCGCGGCATCCGACACTTTGGGCAATTTCCTGCGCGAGATGCGCGCGGGTTATCCGGAACTCGGCGCCATGTCGGGTGTCGATCCCGCCTCCTTGCCCAAACTGGCTCCGCAAAAGGCGGCGGCGACGAAGCCTTTGGTCGACGCGATGCCGACCGGATCGATCCTGCCGGATCAGCGCAAGCTGCGGCGGTAAGTCGCAAACCCGCCTTGCGCAGCCGATAGAAAAGCCCAATCTAGATGGCATGAGCCATCCGCTCTCACGTCTTGCGACGCGAGTCGCCTACGCATCGAGCCAGTTGCCGCGCATGGCCTGGTATTCTGGGCACATGTACGTGCTGGGCAAATTGGCCGAACAGGTTCGGCGGCGAGACGGAGACGGCGCGCAGCCAAAATCGAAATCCGATCCGCGCATCGACGAGCGCCTCAACGCCGATATGCGAGCGCTGCTCGCGCGGGATCTGGCCAATGTCGAGGCCGGGATCTATCCGCTTCCGGCGGATCATGACGGTTCGTTCTTCAAGCGGCTCGACCGCTCGCGCTTG
>CAMDXM010000270.1 GCA_945878025.1 Pseudorhodoplanes sinuspersici
CGTCCTCTGCGCGTAGGCGACGCCTTCCTGAATCGCGCCGTTATAGTCCGGATTGCGCGGGATGCCGTGCTCCACGGCGCCGGCAATGAAGGCTTCGCAAAGAGGATGGCGCCAGTCCATGTCCGTGACGATCAGGTTGCCGTCACGGCCGCGATAGGCCGCTTCGCCGCCGCCGATGCGCCGCTCGAGGCGTTTGAAATACGGCAACACATCCGCATAGCCCCAGCCCCGGTTGCCGAATTGCGCCCAGGTGTCGAAATCCTGATGCTGACCGCGATTGTAGATATGCCCGTTGATCGAACTCGAACCGCCAAGTGTCTTGCCACGGGGAGAATAGATGCGCCGCCCGGCGGTCCATGCGCCGGGGTCCTGCGCGTAACACCAGTTGATACTCGAATTGTAGAACGTCTTGATGAAGCCGGCCGGCAGATGGATGTAAGGATGCCAGTCGGACGGCCCTGCCTCGAGCACGCAGATGGT
Source organism: Pseudorhodoplanes sinuspersici (assembly GCA_945878025.1). Lineage (GTDB taxonomy): Bacteria > Pseudomonadota > Alphaproteobacteria > Rhizobiales > Xanthobacteraceae > Pseudorhodoplanes > Pseudorhodoplanes sinuspersici_B. The sequence goes on from CAMDXM010000270.1 coordinate 481, forward strand.
CGTGCCGCTGTTTTCGCTCAGTCGATGGGTGAGAACGCTGCCGGCTGAACCCGCACCCACGATCACATAATCAAATGTATCCATTCGTCCTTGGGCTTTTAGCGTACTTGTTGTTTTGACTGGTCACTGTCGCATGGCCCGCAACGCCGGGCAAAATGCCGCCCGCGCACACCAGCCATAACCGGCTTGTGAATTGTTTCGCCCCGATCCCGGCTATAGTCCGGACCAGCGGCCGCTTTTTGCGGCGCGATGGGAGACCAAGGATGATCAAGTTTTACTATAGCGGTGCGCCGAACCCGATGAAGGTGGCGCTGTTTCTGGAAGAGGCGGGACTACCCTATGAGGCGATCCCGGTCGACACCCGCAGGGGCGACCAGCACAAGCCGGCCTATCTCGCCGTCAATCCGAACGCCAAGGTGCCCTCGATCGTCGACGGCGACGCCGTGGTGTTCGATTCCAGCGCGATCCTGCTCTATCTCGGCGAAAAGACCGGAAAGTTCGTGCCGCAGAACACGCCGAAGCTGCGCGGCGAATTACTCTCGTGGATGATGTTCGTCGGCACCGGGGTTGGCCCCTATACCGGGCAATCCGTGCATTTCCGCAATTATGCGCCGGAGAAAATCCCGTATGCGATCAACCGTTACGCCTACGAAGCGCAGCGCCATTTCGGCATTCTGAACGAACGCCTCGGCAAGCAGACATACATGGTCGGCGATAGCTACACGATCGCGGACATGAATGTCTGGGGCTGGGCGCGGCTCATTCCCGTGGCGCTTGGCGAAGAGGCGTGGGCGAAATTCCCGCATCTCAAGCGCCTGGCCGACGAGATCTCGGCGCGTCCCGCAGCCGCGCGCGCGATCGCACTCAAGGACAAGCACGCGTTCAAGGCCGAAATGGACGACGAGGCACGCCGCAACATGTTCCGGCACATGAACGAGAAGGTGGCGTGAGGATTTCCCTCTTCCGGTGAGCGATTCTATAATGCAGCCTTGGCGGGTTTCGAGGGCTCCCTGATGCAACCGGCGGTCTGGTACACGATTTTAGCCACCGTCGCGGCGGGCGTTCTCACTATCATTCTTGTCCGCGTTCGCGTTCGTTCGCGATCAAATACAACGTGCATGCCGCTCGCGAAGACCGGCGGTCCTATTGCTGCTCAAGAGCCGGTGGTCAGTACGATCGGGTATGAACGAAGCAACCCGCCCGTCACCCAGCGTGAACGAGAATATGCCGTCGAAAAGGTCGGACGAATTGTTGAAATCATGATCCTTGAGGGGTTTCCTTGGTTTAATCTCAATGAAGGCGCTCAATTCGGGACGCCTGCTTACAAAATCACGCATCCGATAATGCAGGAACTTCACTCGATCGGCGAAGACTTGAATGAGCGAGGGGGCCTCTCATTGATGCGCTTTGCAGCGGAACTGGCGTACGATCGAGCACGAGAAAGGCAGTTAAGCTTCAATATCCGGCATTTGGAGCATGCATGGGATTATATCGGCGAATGGCGTGCGTGAGGGCGTTGCGGTCGCCATTCTCCTGATGCACGCAGTCATCATGTGCCACACCGGGATGTCGATATTCTCGGAAGTTGGCGTGGCCGGCGCGAACGAATGACGCATACGCGCTCTAATCCACCAGCGTCGGCGCGACGCGTTGCGCCTCGGCCACCAGAGCCGCTGTGAGCGGCGTCATCGGCTCGCGCTCCGGCACCACAAGTCCGATGGTATGAACCTCATCCGGCTCGGTGATCGGGATCGAGCGCAGCGTTTCGGTCAGGCCGAGAGTCTCCGCGAGTTTCGCCGGCATCACGCTCGCCCAGTGTCCGGTGCGCACATGCGAGAACAGCAGAATCATCGAATCCGATTCCAGCATCGGCCGCGACTCGGCGCCTCCGCGATTGAGCAGGCGATCGATGATGCGGCGGTTCTGCATATCGGGCGTCAGCAGGCAGAGCGGAACCTCGGCGACCTCCGCCCAGGTGACGCTGTCGCGCTCGCCAAGCGGCGCCTCGGCGGAGGTCAGAAGGCGATAGCGCTCGCGATAAAGCGGCACCGTGTTCACCTTTCCGAGCGGCTCGTTGTCGAGATAGGTGATGCCGGCGTCGATCTCGAGATTTTCGAGTTCGGCCAGCACCTCGACCGACGTGCGCGACAGGATCGTGAATTGCACATTGGGATGGCGCATGCGGAACGGCGTGGTCAGGCTCGCGACCATGCCGAGCGTGGTCGGGATCGCCGCGATCCGCAGCCGCCCGGTCAGGCCATGCCGGATGGCGTTGATCTCCTGGCGCATCGCGCGGGAATCGCCGACGATCCGCCGCGCCCAGTCGAGCACCCGCTCGCCCTCGGTCGTGAAGCTCTGGAAGCGCGAGCCGCGATTGACCAGGAGGACGCCGAGGGTTTCCTCGAGCTGCTTGATCCCGGCCGACAGGGTCGGCTGGGTGACGCCGCAGCTTTCAGCGGCGCGGCCGAAATGCTTTTCCCTCGCCAAAGCCAGCAGGAAATCGAGTTTATCTATCAATACCTTAATCCTCGATTGGAAATACCGCTCAATATGATAAGACGATAGAGATTGCCAATCAATACATTAGCATTGCGGGCTTGCTGGCGACCAACGGATGGTGCTTTTCTTGTAATGAATCCAAGGTGATGCATGGAAACATTGACTGCTCACGCACCCATCGGCGCGAAGGGTCTCGGCCGCAAGGATCGTCCCCGCCGTACACCGAAAGGCCGTCAGGTCGACCTCAAGGCGCTCGATGAAGTCGTCGCGCTTTTGGGCGACCGTCCGCGCCGGCGCGATCTCCTGATCGAGCATCTGCATCTTATTCAGGACGAGTACGGGCATCTCGCCGCCGCGCATCTCGCGGCGCTCGCCGCCGAAATGAAAATGGCGCTGGCGGAAGTGTACGAAGTCGCGACCTTCTATGCGCATTTCGATGTGGTGAAGGAAGGCGAGACGCCGCCGGCCGCGATCACGGTGCGCGTCTGCGACTCGCTGTCCTGCGCGATGGCGGGCGCGGACAAATTGCTCGCCGAACTGCCCGGCAAATTGGGCAAGGACGTGCGCGTCGTTCGCGCACCCTGCATGGGCGCGTGCGAGCGCGCGCCGGTTTGCGCGGTCGGCCATGTGCAAACCTTCAAGGCGACTGTCGACAACGTCGCCGCCGCCGCAAAAAAGCATGAACACGCGCACGCCGCGACACCGGATGTCTCGTTCGATGCGTATCGCAAGAACGGCGGCTATGCGCTGCTGAAATCCTGTCTCGAGGAAAAACGCACGCGCGAGGATTTGATCAAGGCGGTGGATGACGCTGGGCTGCGCGGCCTCGGCGGCGCGGGATTCCCCACGGGCCGCAAATGGACTCTGGTGCGCGGCGAAAAAGGCCCGCGCCTGATGGCGGTGAACGGCGACGAGGGCGAGCCCGGCACGTTCAAGGACCGGCATTATCTGCAGCTCGACCCGCACCGTTTCATCGAAGGCATGCTGCTCGCGGCCTTCGTGGTCGAAGCAAAGCAGATCTATCTTTATCTGCGCGACGAATATCCCGAATTGCGGCTGATGCTGCTGGAGGAAATCGCGAAGGCTGAAAGCGCCGGTTTGTCGCCGCACACCAAGGTCAATCTGCGCCGTGGCGCGGGCGCTTACATCTGCGGCGAAGAATCCGCGATGATCGAGTCGATCGAAGGCAAGCGCGGCCTGCCGCGCCACCGCCCGCCTTATGTGGCGCAGGTCGGCGTATTCGGCCGCCCCACGCTCGTGCAGAATATCGAGACGCTCTACTGGATCCGCGACATCGTGGAAAAGGGCGCGTCCTGGTTCACGTCGCAGGGCCGCCGCGATCGCAAGGGTTTCCGCTCTTTCTCGGTGTCCGGCCGCGTGAAAAATCCAGGCGTGAAATTAGCGCCGGCCGGCGTCACCATGCAGGAATTGATCGATGAATTCTGTGGCGGCATGGCCGCGGGCCACATCTTCAAGGGCTATCTGCCGGGCGGCGCCTCGGGCGGAATCCTGCCCGCGAGCATGGCCGACATCCCGCTCGATTTCGGCACGCTCGAGCCGCATGGCTGCTTCATCGGCTCGCACGCGGTTGTCGTCCTTTCCGACAAGGACGACATGAAAGCCGTGGCGCTCAACCTGATGAAATTCTTCGAGGATGAAAGCTGCGGGCAATGCACGCCCTGCCGCGTCGGAACCGAAAAGGCCGCCAAACTGATGGAAACCGGACCCTGGAATGAAGATTTGTTGAACGAGCTCTCGACTGCGATGCGCGACGCCTCGATCTGCGGCCTCGGCCAGGCCGCGCCCAATCCGCTGCAGAGCGTGATCAAGCGTTTCCCGGAAGATCTGAAAAAGCCGCTACAGCACTGGTGACGATATTTTTTTACCTCCCCCTGAAAGGGGGAGGTCGACCGCGAAGCGGTCGGGTG
>CAMDXM010000271.1 GCA_945878025.1 Pseudorhodoplanes sinuspersici
TCGGCGTTTTGCCTTCAATAGCGCGTCTGGCCCAAAAGCCGCCCCAAACCGGGACAGCGCAAGCGGAACATACGGCCTCAGACTTCCATCCCGCCTTCGGCCAGGAAATGCTCCAGCCAGTGGATGTGATAATTGCCGTCGATGATGTCCTGGTTGCGCACCAGATTGCGGAACAGCGGCAATGTCGTCTCGATCCCGTCGACTACAAACTCATCCAAAGCGCGCTTAAGCCGCATCAGGCATTCGGGGCGCGTGCGGCCATGCACGATCAATTTTCCGACCAGTGAATCGTAATAGGGCGGGATGGTGTAGCCCTGATACACGGCGGAATCGACGCGCACGCCCAAGCCGCCGGGCGGATGATAGTGCAGGATCTTTCCTGGCGACGGGCGGAACGTGATGGGATGTTCCGCGTTCACCCGGCATTCGAGCGCATGCCCGGGGAAGCGGAGATCTTTCTGCGTGATGCCGAGCTCGGCGCCGGCGCCGACGCGGATCTGTTCGAGAATAAGATCGATATCGGTGATCATCTCGGTCACCGGATGCTCGACCTGTATGCGCGTGTTCATTTCGATGAAATAGAACGCGCCGTCCTCGTAGAGAAACTCCACGGTGCCGACGCCGAGATATTGCATGTCGCGCATCGCCTTGGCGACGACTTCGCCGATCTTGTCGCGCGCTTCGAGATTGAGCGCGGGCGAGGGGCTTTCCTCCCAGACTTTCTGGTGGCGGCGCTGCAACGAACAATCCCGCTCGCCAAGATGGATGGCGTTGCCCTTGCCGTCGCCCAGCACCTGGATTTCGATGTGGCGCGGGCGCGTCAGGTATTTTTCGAGATAGACCGCGTCGTCGCCGAAGGCGGCTTTCGCTTCCGTGCGCGCGGTCGATAAAGCCATCGAGAGATCGGCTTCGGTATGAGCGACCTTCATGCCGCGTCCGCCACCGCCTGCGGCGGCTTTCACCAGCACCGGAAAGCCGATCTTCTTTGCGACCTTGAGCGCCTCGACGTCGTCGGTGATGCCGCCGTCGGAGCCCGGAACCACGGGAATGCCGAGCTTTTTCGCGGTCTGCTTGGCTTCGATCTTGTCGCCCATGGTGCGGATATGCTCCGCCTTTGGGCCGATGAAACCGATATTGTGCTCGGCGAGGATTTCGGCGAAGCGGGCATTCTCGGACAAGAAGCCATAACCCGGATGCACGGCGTCGGCGCCGGTGATTTCGCAGGCCGCGAGCAGGTTCGGAATATTCAGATAGCTGTCGCGCGCGGCGGGCGGGCCGATGCAGACGCTTTCATCGGCCAGGCGTACATGCATGGCGTTGGCGTCGGCGGTGGAATGCACCGCGACGGTCGGAATGCCGAGCTCCTTGCAGGCGCGCAGCACCCGCAATGCGATTTCCCCGCGATTGGCGATGAGGATTTTTTCGAACATCGATCCGACAACTCTCAATCGGCCTCATGCTGAGGAGCACTCGCGGAGCGCGTCTCGAAGCATGGGGCCGCCCGCATCCTTCGAGACGGCCGCTTCGCGGCCTCCTCAGGATGAGGGCGGATATTGATGGTGTAACGTCGATGCAACATCACTCGACGATCATCATCGCCTCGCCGAATTCGACCGGCTGGCCGTCCTCGACGAGAATTTGCGTGACCGTGCCCGAACGCGGCGCCGGAATCTGGTTCATGGTCTTCATCGCCTCGATGATGAGGAGCGTATCGCCGGCCTTCACGCGCGAGCCGACTTCGACGAACGCCTTGGCGCCGGGCGAGGGCGAAAGATAGGCGGTGCCGACCATGGGCGAGGTGACGGCGCCGGGATGTTTGACGGCTTCCGCGGCCGGCGTGCCGAGCGGCATGGCCGACGGCGCGTGGGCAACGGGTGCGGGTGCGGCGGCGGCGACAACGCGCCCGCCGCGTGCGACGCGGATGCGCGTGCCTTCCTGCTCGACTTCGAGTTCGGAAAGCCCGGTCTCCTCGAGCAGTTTGGCGAGCTCGCGGATCAGATCCTGATCGATGGTCGTTTTAGCTTTGGTCATGTCGTCTTTCCGCAATCCGCGCCGGGTTATCGGTTCTGTCTGGATCAGTCTTTGGCGTTCTTGATCAATTCGGCGAGGCCGTTCACCGCCATCGCGTAGCCCGCGACTCCGAAACCGCAGATCACGCCCTTGGCGCCTTTCGACACGAAGGAATGATGACGGAATTCGTCGCGCTGGTGAATGTTGCTGATGTGGATTTCGACCACCGTCATTTTTGTGCCGAGAATGGCGTCGAGCACCGCGATCGACGTCGTGGTGTATCCAGCCGGGTTGATGACGATGCCGGCCGCCTTCTTGAAATAGGCTTCCTGAATCCAGTCGACCAGTTCGCCCTCGCGGTTGGATTGCCGGAACTCGATGTCGTAGCCATGCGGCTTCGCGGTCTCGCGGCACAAGGTTTCGACATCCTTGAGCGTGGCGTGCCCATAGATTTCGGGCTGGCGCAGGCCGAGCAGATTGAGATTGGGGCCATTGAGAACGTAGATGGTCTTCGCCATGACGGCCTTTGCGCGAAAAGGGGTCGATAAAATGGGATTGGGGCCGTTCACAATGGCCCAGGGTCCGTTCCAAGCGGTCGTTTATAGGGGGCGGGACCTCGAAGGGGAAGCCTGAACGGCCGGGCTTGGGAGAACGAAAAAGGGCCGGTAAACCGGCCCTTCAACGCCATAAAACGCGACCCGCGTTAATAATTTATCTCACGGTCAGCACGTGGCCTTGCCGCAGCGCGCGGTGTTGACCTTGTCCTTCAGTTCCGAGAGTCCGACCGCGCCGATCACGACGCTGTTGCCGATGACATAGCTCGGCGTGCCGTTGAGGCCGAGCGGCTCGGCAAGCTTGAAGGTTTCCTCCAGCGTCGCCTTCACCTCCGGGCTTGCCAGGTCTTTTTCCAGCTGAACCATGTCGAGGCCCGCGTCCTTCGCCGCGGTCATCGCCTTGGCCTTGTCGGCCTGGCCGCGGCCGTTCATCAGCTTCTGATGGAAATCGAGATATTTCTTTCCGCTCTTGTCCTGCATGCCGACGGCGACGGCGACCTGCGCGGCCTGCATCGACCCGTCTCCAAGCACCGGAAATTCCTTCAGCACGATCCTCAGCTTTGGATCGGCCTTCATCAGCTCGAGCATGTCCGTCATCGCCCGTTTGCAGAAGCCGCAATTGTAATCGAAGAACTCGACCATGGTGACGTCGCCTTTGAGATTTCCGATCGTCACCTGGCGCGGCGAGTTGAACAACAGCTGCGCGTTGTCCGTGACCGCCTTCTGCGCCTTCGCTGCTTCGGCAACGCTCTGGCGCTTCTCAAGCTCCTTCATGACCTCTTCGATCAGCTCGGGATGCTTGAGCAGATAATTCCTGATGATGCCTTCGACCTCGGTGCGCTGCGCGGTGGAAAGATTCTGATTGCCGGGATTCGCGCCTGACGTTGCGACCTTGCGATATTGCCGGCGCTGTGCGCTATAGCGTTTGGTTTTCTTTTGCGACACTTTCGCGGCGTCGTTTCCGGGACTTGCGATGAACCCAAAGAACGGAGCCACTTGCGCGGTCGCCGTCCGCATGGATGCGGCGCAGGTGGAGAATGCCGCCAGCACGAAAAGCGCCGCCAACATGCACAACTTGGAACGCGGGGCAGAAATCATCGACATAGTCCTTCGTTGTGTCAGCGGCCGCGATTGGGAACCTTTACGATCACGAGATCGTCGGCTTTGACCCAGCCGGGAGAACCGACCGGGAATCGGGTCTTAGCACGCGCGCCGAGTTCGCGCGCGGTCTTGAGATCGCCGCGCATGAACGCGGCCTGCGCGGAGGCGAGATCGGCCTGCGCGAGATCGCCTTTGCGGCCATAGGCCATGGCAAGCTGGCTGTATCCGTCCGCGACTTCCGGCTCGCGCGCGAGCGCGTTGCGCAGCATGTTGATCGCTTCGTCGGCCATTTGCGGATTTTGCGTGGACACCAGGGCCTGGCCGAGCATGATCTGGATCAGCGCCGGCTGCGCGGCGAGCGCCACCGCCCGCCGCAGCGGCGCGATAGCTTCGCTGGCCTTTCCGTTTTCGAGCAGGGCCTGGCCCTTCAATTCGTGGAAATAAGGATTGTTCGGCTGCGCCGCGATCAATCCGTCGATCTGCGCGACGGCGTTGCGGATATCGGAATGACGATAGGTCGAGATCGCGCGCGCGTAGCGGGCGGGCAGGCTCTGGTCGCTCTGCGGGAAACGCCGCGCGACCGCGTCCGGCCGCTCCATGAATCCATAAAGCTTCGCGCGCATCATGTCGTGGCGCGCCTGCAATTCCGCCGGGTCCTTCTTGTCCCAATAGGGGCTCGCCCGCGCCACGCCTTCGAGCGCGGCGACGCGTTCAGCCGGCATCGGATGCGATTGCAGATATGGATCCATGAATTTCGAACTGAACATGATCTGGTCGGCGAAGCGCTTGAAGGTCTCGTACATGCCCTTCGCCGACTGGCCGGTGGCGGTGAGGAATTGCACGCCGGCGCGGTCGGCCTGGTCTTCGTGCTGGCGCTGATAGGAGAGAAGGCTGCGGCGGATGATTTCCTGCGAGCCTTGCAATGTGGCGGCGCCGGCCTGCGCGGCGCCGCTGTCGCGTCCGCCGCCGGCCACCATCGCGCCCATGCCGAGGATCATCGCGATGATGGCCGCGGTCTGCGCCGAGGCGAGCTGCTCGCGCAATTTGGCGAGATGGCCGCCGGCGATGTGGCCGGTTTCGTGCGCCAGCACGCCGATGATCTGGTTGGGCGTGACCGACTCGATCAGCGCGCCGGTATTGACGAAAATGCGCCGCGCGTCGGCGACGAACGCATTGAACGAGCGGTCGTTGATGAGCACGACCTGGATATTCTGCTGGCTGAGATGCGCCGCCCGCA
>CAMDXM010000272.1 GCA_945878025.1 Pseudorhodoplanes sinuspersici
GATTTTGCGCGTGCGTCGCGGGACCGGCTTGGGGGCCGGCTGCGCATCGGCATGATTCCGACGATTGCACCCTATCTGCTGCCCAAGATCATCGGGAACCTCACGCGAATTCATCCCGAGCTGGAACTGCACGTTCGTGAGACGCTGACGCAGAAGCTGATTGAAGAGCTTGCGGAAGGGCGGCTGGATACAGCCATCGTCGCGCTTCCGGTGTCGGAACGTTCGTTTGTCGAGGTCGCGCTGTTTTCCGAGCATTTCCTGCTGGTGCGGCCGGGCGCGGACGAGGGAACGCCGGTGCCTAGCCGCGAAACGTTGCGCGACATGAGGCTGCTGCTGCTGGAAGAGGGGCACTGTTTTCGCGATCAGGCGCTGTCGTTCTGCAACATACAGTCGTCGCCGCCACGCGAGGTGCTGGACGCGAGTTCGCTGTCGACACTTGTGCAAATGGTCAGCGCCGGCATCGGCGTTACCTTGATCCCGGAAATGGCGGTCGCGGTGGAAACACGCTCGGCGTCCGTGTCCGTCGTTCGCTTCAAAAATCCGCAACCTTCGCGGACCATCGGCATGATCTGGCGCAAGACAAGCCCTCTGGCCCGACAGCTTCTGCAAATTTCCGACGTGGTTCGTCTCTCCGCCGACGCCTTGCGCAAGCAGCAGAATTCGCGAGCGGCATCGCGCGGCGTTCGGATCACCAATCTTTAGTCACCAATCTTCATTCCGGCCATCTGCTGCAGCAGCGCGGAGATCGCGGCCATGTCCTGCTGGCCCATGCCTTGGGCAAGCGCTGCCTTGTAGAGCGGCAGCGTCGCGGTGAACATCGGCAGCGGGCATTCGACATCGTCGGCGAATGCGCCGATCACCTCGAGGTCCTTGCCGAACAGTTCGATCGAAGCCGTCCGGACCGGCAGGTATTCGTTGCTGACCAGCATCTCCTGGCGCGCCTCCATGGCGCGTGAACCGCCGGCGCCACCGATGATCGCGTCGTAGGTCATGGCAGGGTCGAGGCCGGCCTTGCGGGCGAGCGCGAACGCCTCCCCTGCCGCAACGGTGTGGATCGCGACCAGGTGATTGGCGATGTACTTGAGCTTGGAGCCGTTGCCGAAAGCCCCGACGTAGAGCGGCGCGCGCGAGAAGCCCTCGAACACCGGCAGCGCGCGGTCGTAGGCCGCCTTGTCGCCGCTGGCATAGACCAGCACATCGCGGATCGCCGCGCGGTTGGCCGAGCCCGACAGCGGGCAATCCATCATGGTGATGCCGGCCGCCTTCAGCTTGTCGAACGCGGCCTGCTTGTCGGCGAGCGTGAACGTGCTGGTCTCCGCCACGATGGGGCAAGGCTTTGCGCTTGAGAGATTTTTGGCGCCGGCCACCAGCTCGTCGATCACGTTCGCCAGTGCCTTGGCGGACGGCAACGACGTAATCACCACGTCGGCCTCCGCCAGCACCGCGGCGTTGGAGGGCGCTGGCCTGCCGCCGAGTTTTTCCAGATGCGCGCGTGCAGCAGGGGCGATGTCGTAACCGATCAGATCGAAGCCCGCCTCGACGAGGTTCTTGGCGATCGCCGCCCCCATCACACCGACCCCGATGATGCCAGCCTTGGACTTGGTCGCCGTGCACTTGGTCGCCATCGCCGTGTCTCCGGATTGTGTGGTCGTCGGGTTGCCGGAGTGAACGCTATGCCAAGCGGTTCGTATCGCCAAGCTGTGCCCGGTTCACCCCCACCCGACGCGGCAAACGATTTTTTGCGAAGGGCGAAAAATCGTGCCGCGTCGACCTCCCCCTTCCAGGAGGAGGGGGCGCGCAATCGCGATGTCTTGGCCCCACGGTTTTCTGGACCGCTCCCTTTCTGCGCCGATAGGGGTAGGGGCCGTGAGGGCCGATCCCTACCCCTATCGGTTGGGAGTATTCATCGGTGTTTGCGGGCTCCTTCTCGACCCCTTGCCGCACGCCCATGCATCAAGCCGCCCGCGCCTGCACCTCGCGGCCGTTGATGGCGAGCTTCCCGCCGGACACCGTGAGGTGGACGGGTTCGCCGTCCCGCACGGTGCCGGCCAGGATCGCCTCGGCGAGGGGGTCTTGCACGTTGCGCTGGATCACGCGCTTCAAAGGCCGCGCGCCGTAGGCGGGATCGTAGCCCTGGTTGGCGAGCCACGTGCGCGCGGTGTCGTCGAGCGTGATCTCGATCTTGCGATCGGCCAGAAGCTTGCCCAGCCGCGCCATCTGGATGTCGACGATGCGGCTCATCTGGTCGCGCCGCAAGCGGTGGAACACGATGATCTCGTCGACGCGATTAAGGAACTCGGGCCGGAACCGCGTCTTGATTTCCGCCAGCACGAAAGCCCGCGCCTCCTTGCCGTCGTCGCCTTCCTTCTGCGTGACCAGGAACTCCGCGCCGATGTTCGAGGTCATGATGATCAGCGTGTTCTTGAAGTCGACCGTGCGGCCCTGGCCATCGGTGAGGCGCCCGTCGTCGAGCACCTGCAACAGCACGTTGAACACGTCCGGATGCGCCTTCTCGATCTCGTCGAACAGTATGACCTGGTACGGCCGCCGGCGCACGGCTTCGGTCAACGCGCCGCCCTCGTCGTAACCGACGTAGCCCGGAGGTGCGCCGATCAAACGCGAGACCGAGTGTTTTTCCATGTACTCGGACATATCCATGCGCACCATCGCGTGCTCGTCGTCGAACAGGAACAAGGCGAGCGCCTTGGTCAGCTCGGTCTTGCCGACGCCGGTCGGGCCCAGGAACATGAACGATCCGATCGGCTTGTTGGGATCCTGCAATCCCGCGCGCGCACGGCGAACCGCGGTCGCAACCGCCACCACCGCTTCCTCCTGGCCGATCACGCGCTTGGCGATCTCGTCCTCCATCCGCAGCAGCTTGCCCTTCTCGCCTTCGAGCATTTTCTCGACCGGCACACCCGTCCAGCGTGACACGACACCGGCGATGTGATCGGGCGTGACGGCCTCCTCGACCATCGCGGTCTTGCCGTCGCCAGCCTCGATCGTGGCGAGCTTCTTCTCCAGCTCGAGGATCAGGCCGAAGCGCAATTCGCCGGCACGCGCGAGATCGCCGCGACGCTGCGCTTGCTCGAGTTCGGTGCGCCGCTGATCGAGCTCTTCCTTGAGCTTTTGCGCGTCGCCGAGCTTGCCCTTCTCCTTCTGCCAGCGCTGCGTGAGTGCCGCCGAACGCTCGTCGAGATCGGCGACTTCCTTCTCGATCTTGGCCAGGCGATCACGCGAGGCCTGGTCCGTTTCCTTCTTCAACGCCTCGCGCTCGATCTTGAGCTGCATCGCGCGGCGGTCGATCTCGTCGAGCTCTTCGGGTTTGGAATCCACCTGCATGCGCAGCCGCGACGCGGCCTCGTCGACGAGGTCGATCGCCTTGTCGGGCAGGAACCGGTCGGAGATGTAGCGATGCGACAGCGTCGCCGCCGCGACGAGTGCGTTGTCGGTGATGCGCACGCCGTGGTGCAGCTCGTACTTCTCCTTGATGCCGCGCAGGATCGAGATCGTGTCCTCGACGTTCGGCTCGTTGACCAGGACCGGCTGGAAGCGGCGGGCGAGCGCTGCGTCCTTCTCGATGTGCTTGCGGTACTCGTCGAGCGTGGTCGCGCCGACGCAATGCAATTCGCCGCGTGCGAGGGCGGGCTTGAGCAGGTTGCCGGCATCCATCGCGCCTTCGGACTTGCCGGCGCCGACGATGGTGTGCAGCTCGTCGATGAACAGGATGATCTTGCCGCCCTCGGCCGTGACCTCGGCAAGCACGGCCTTGAGCCGCTCCTCGAACTCGCCGCGATACTTCGCACCCGCGATCAACGAGCCCATGTCGAGCGCGAGAAGTTTCTTATCCTTCAGGCTTTCGGGCACGTCGCCCTTGATGATGCGCTGAGCAAGGCCCTCCGCGATTGCGGTCTTGCCGACACCGGGCTCGCCGATCAGCACCGGGTTATTCTTGGTACGCCGCGACAGCACCTGGATCGTGCGGCGGATCTCCTCGTCGCGGCCGATGACCGGATCGATCTTGCCTTCGGCTGCGGCGGCGGTCAGGTCGCGCGCATACTTCTTGAGCGCTTCCATGCCGGCTTCGGCGTTGGCGGTATCGGCCTTGCGGCCCTTGCGGATTTCGTTGATCGCGGTGTTGAGCTTGTCCGGTGAAATGCCAGCCTCCGCCAGCACGCGGCCGGCATCGGCATTGCGGTCCATCGCCAGTGCGAGCAGAAGGCGCTCAACCGTGACATAGCTGTCGCCGGCTTGCTTGGCGATCTTCTCGGCCTGATCGAAGATCCGTGCAAACTCTTGCGACACGCTAGGTTGACCGGCGCCGCCGCCCGATACCTTGGGACGTTTCGCAAGCAGGCGTTCAACGCCTTGTTGCGCCGCCTTGGCGTTGCCGCCCGCGCGCGCGATCAGCCCCGCGCACATGCCATCGTCGTCATCGAGTAGCACCTTGAGCAGATGCTCCGGCGCGATCTGCTGGTGCCCTTCGCGCAGCGCGAGGCTTTGCGCCGACTGGACGAAACCCTTGGCGCGCTCGGTATAGCGATCGAAATTCATGCTCTATCCTCCTCGGCACGCTCGGCCGCCCCTAGAGTCTGATCGTTCGAGGTGGAAGCGTCCGCGCTTCCTCCGAGAGCGTGAATCAGACTCCAAATCAAAAGGCACGGGCGAGCGCCGTCATCGCAGGTTGTGATGGCAAGCCGCCACAGCCCATCAAGGCGCCGGGCGACGTGCACCCGCCAGATATAGGTAGCCTACCGGAGAGCGGAAGGGGTTGCGGAGGATCAAGCGCTCGTTGCCAGGGTCAGGCCCCGCGGGCCTGACCCTCTCTCTCGACCTCGAACTACCTGCACATGCACAAGCGTTGCAACGCGATCGGGCGCAAGAGCCGTCCAGAGAGGGGGT
>CAMDXM010000273.1 GCA_945878025.1 Pseudorhodoplanes sinuspersici
TTCATCCTTCGAGGCTCGCTCGCTACGCTCACTCGCACCTCAGGATAACGGTTTAATAATGCGCCGTCCCGCTCACCACCAGTTCCCATGAAACGTGAACGCATCGTGCCGCTGATCGTCGCGGTCGCCCTGTTCATGGAAAACATGGACTCGACGGTGATCGCGACCTCGCTGCCGGCCATCGCCGCCGATATCGGCAGCAACCCGCTTTCGCTCAAGCTGGCGCTGACCTCCTACCTCCTTTCGCTCGCCGTCTTCATCCCGATGAGCGGCTGGACCGCCGACCGCTTCGGCGCGCGCACCGTGTTCGCCGCGGCAATAGCCGTGTTCATGGTGGGCTCGATCGGCTGCGCAATGTCATCTTCGCTGCCGGATTTCGTGATCGCCCGCATCCTGCAAGGCATGGGCGGCGCCATGATGACGCCGGTCGGCCGGCTGGTGCTCGTTCGCTCGATCGACAAGCGCGAGCTCGTCAACGCCATGGCCTGGGTGACGGTGCCGGCTTTGATCGGCCCGGTGATCGGGCCGCCAGTCGGCGGCTTCATCACCACTTACGCCTCCTGGCACTGGATCTTCCTGATCAATATCCCGATCGGCCTCGTCGGCATCGCGCTCACGATGCGCTTCATCGATCCGGTGCGCGCCGACGATCTCGAGCGGTTCGACGGCACCGGCATGTTGCTGGCGAGCCTCGGCGTCGCGGGCCTCGCTTTCGGGCTCTCGGTCGCGGGCCTCGATCTCCTGCCCTGGACCGTCGTGGTCGCGCTGATCGGCGGCGGCGCGGTCGCCATGACGGCTTACGTTTTCCATGCGCGCAAGGTCGCCGCGCCGCCGCTCGATTTCAGATTGACCCGCTATCCGACCTTCCGCGCCGCGCTTGCCGGCGGCTTTCTCTTTCGCCTGGGGATCGGCGCGCTGCCGTTCCTGCTTCCCCTGATGCTGCAGATCGGTTTCGGCATGACGCCGTTTCAGTCCGGGCTTGTCACCTTCGCCACCGCCGTCGGCGCGCTCGGCATGAAAACGGTGGCGGCACGCATCCTCGGGCGTTTCGGCTTTCGGCTTGTGCTGGTCGTTGTCGGCGCGATCAGCGCGATCTTTCTCGCCGCCTGCGGAGCCTTCACGCCGGTGACGCCGCTATCGATGATCTTCCTCGTGCTTCTGGTCGGAGGTTTCTTCCGCTCGCTTGAATTCACCTCGATCAACACCATCGCCTATGCCGACGTCGATGCGCGCGAACTCTCCCGCGCCACCTCGCTGATGGCGGTGTCACAGCAGCTTGCGATCTCCGCGGGCGTCGCCGTCGGCGCGCTGGTCGTGGAATCGACCTTGCGGTGGAAAGGCGCGGTGGCGATCTCGGCGGACGATTTCTGGCCGGCCTTCCTTGTCGTCGCCGCGATTTCAGGATCGTCGGCGCTGCTATTCGCGCGATTGCCGCGCGACGCCGGCGCGGAGATGTCCGGCCACACGCCGCTTAAGGCCGCCGAACCCATCGCGGCGGGCGAGACGTCGGATCAGAAGATCGGGTAGCGAAGACGACCGCGTCCATCTTTCCCGGCCTCATCCTGAGGAGCCATGCGCAGCATGGCGTCTCGAAGGATGGGGCCGCCCGCATCCTTCGAGACGCGCAGCTTTGCTGCGCTCCTCAGGATGAGGGCGGATGAATCGCGGTGAAATGCTCAGATCGCCATCTTCAAATCCTTGGACGCGCGGAACGCGACCTTCTTGCTCGCCTTGATCTTGATCGCTTCGCCGGTCGCCGGATTGCGGCCCATGCGGGCGGCGCGCTTGCGCACCTGCAAGATTCCAAGGCCCACGAGGCGGATGCGTTCGCCCTTTTTCAGATGCCTCGTGATCAGCATCACCAGATCGTTGAGCATCGCCTCGCCCTGCTTCTTGGTGAGCTGATGCTCCTCGGCGAGACCCGCCGCCAGATGCTTGAGCGTGATCTTGTTCGGGGCGCCGGACGCAGCCTTGGCCGCGCTCTTGATCGCAACCGGCTTCCTGGCTGCCGGCCTGGTCTTCTGTTTTGCCGCCATGATAGTTACCTCATCCTGCGCGACGTGCGCATGAATCCGGCATAAGAGATTCGCGCGCAAACACGAAGCATTTGCGCGTCCCGCCAACAGCTTTTCAAGACGGACATTTCAAGAAGGACTTTTCCGGAACCCGGTCGCGACCACGTAGAGTTCCGAGGAATCCGCGCGGCTCGCCGCCGGCTTCACATGCTTGACGGCCGCAAAATCGCGCTTGAGCGCGGCAAGGAGCTCGTTCTCGGTGCCGCCCTGCAAGACCTTCGAGACAAACGCGCCGCCCGGAGCGAGCACGTCCTTGGCGAATTCCGCCGCCACCTCGACCAATCCCATGATCTTGATGTGATCGGTCTGGCGATGGCCGGTGGCATTGGCGGCCATGTCGGACAGCACCACATCGGCGAGACCCCCGAGCTTTTCTTTCAGGATTCCGGGTGCGTGCGGATCGAGAAAATCGATCACCATGAAATCGACGCCCGGGATCTTGTCCATGTCGAGAATGTCGATGGCGACAACGCGGCCCTTGCCGCCTTGGCCCTCCTGCGCGCCGATGCGCTTCGCTGCGATCTGGCTCCAGCCGCCGGGCGCTGCGCCGAGATCGACCACCTTCGCGCCCGGTTTCAGAAACCGGAACTTGTCGTCGATCTCGATCAGCTTGTAGGCCGCGCGCGAGCGATAACCCTCGCGCTTGGCGCGCGCGACATAAGGATCGTTGAGCTGGCGCTGCAGCCACAGCGTCGAGGACAGCGAGCGTTTCTTCGCGGTCTTCACGCGGACTTTCAACCGAGTATCGCGACTGTTTTTCTTCATTCATGAGCCTTACGCGCCTGAAGTCGTTACTTCAGGGAACCGGAGATGTTTGATCGAAAATCACAGCGCCATTTCTTCTTACTGTGATCGCTTGCGTCAACTTTCCTTCCGCTCTCTTTATCAAGAGCTTTTCAAAAACCGTCCCATTAAGAGCGCTAATGTCAACGTGATAGCCTTTCTCTTCCAACCTGATTAACGTCGGCACAGCTTCGTTTGCGGGTAACGCGAAAATTTCGACGTAGCCTACGGAGGCGTATCCAGGATCAGTGTAAGAAGGACTTTCTACTGGGCTGACGGCAACTCTGACATTATGCATCGCTGTATCGCCACCGTTTTGAACGACTAAGAAGAGCGCCGGACTTGCGCCTCGTATCGAAAGCAGTTGAGCGCCGCAGTACGCAAAGTTGTCGCCGCCCGTAACTTGTCTCAAGATCGTCTGTTGAAGACCTTTGTTCTCCGCGCCAGCGTTATAAGTACGCACGGATGCAAAAATAATCGCGATAACACCAATTAACCCGATAACAACGAACGCAAACTCATAATATCCGCGAAAGCGTCGGGGCGGGTTCTTAAAAGTTAGGCGATATCCTAAATAAGCCGTCGCAACTTGGGCAATCGCCGCAGCAGCGGCGATGCTGATCTCTAAGACCAACTCCCAATTCATGGCCTCACCCCACCCGCGGCCTTCGGCGGCACCCTCCCCTAAAGGGGAGGGAAAAAAAGCGCGTGCCCCTCAAGATGACGCGCCTTCCGACCAGACACGGTCCGCGCGCATCATGCGCACCAGCATGCCTTCGCGCAGGCCGCGATCGGCGATGCGCAGCCGCGAACACGGAAAGATGCGGCGGATCGCTTCCAGGATCGCGCAGCCCGCGAGCACGAGATCGGCGCGCTCGGTCCCGATACAGGCATTGGCGGCGCGTTCGTCGTAATTCATGGCAAGCAGGCGATCGACAATGCCGGTGACCTCGGCGTCGCTCATCCATGCGCCGTCGACGCGGCGGCGGTCGTAGCGCCGCAGCGCGAGATGCACGCCGGCAATGGTCGTTACCGTGCCCGAGGTTCCGAGCAGATGCATCCGCTCCCGATCGTGCGGCTCTCGTGCTGCAATGAAAGGTGCAATATGACCGGCCACCTCGGCGACCATCGCTTCGAAAATGTCGCTCGTGACCACGATGCCGCCGTGGCGCTCCGCCAATGTCACGACGCCGACGGGAAGCGAAATCCAGCCGCGCATATCGGGCGGCGGCGGGCCGCGGTCGGACACGGGCAGACGCCCAAGCCGTACAAGTTCTGTGGAACCCCCGCCGATATCGAACAGGATCGCGCCGTTCGCGTCCGCGTCAATGAGCGGCGTGCAGCCGGTCGCGGCCAGCAGCGCCTCACTCTCGCGGTCGACCACATCGAGATCGATGCCGACCTGCTCGCGCACCTGCGACAGAAACTCGGCGCCATTGACGGCCGAACGGCAGGCTTCGGTCGCGATCAATTGCATGCGCGTGACGCCGCGATTGCGCATCTTGTCGCGGCAGATTTTCAGCGCTTCGATCGCACGCGCGATCGCCGCCTCGCTCAGGCGTCCCGACGCGGTGATGCCTTCGCCGAGACGGATGATGCGCGAGAACGCGTCGACGACGCGAAAGCCGTCATAGGTCGCGCGCGCCACCAGAAGCCGGCAATTATTGGTGCCGAGATCGAGCGCGGCATAGGTCGGGCCAGAAAGGTCCGTTCCCATTCCCGCGCTCTCGGAGCGCGGATGAAAGGGCGAACCGCGACCCCGCGGGTCGGAGGTACGCGAATCGTGGGCCGTATGCCCGCGATCTCCGATTGCACGCTCACGCGCGGGATCGAGGCCGGTCGCCCGAACCTCGTTATCCATTTCGTTTCCTTGCCGTGCCGGTGGGCCCTGCCCCACGGCCGGCGTTGTTCCCTAAGATCGAGCAAAGTGTAGAGCATTTTCCGTCGAAGTGGGAACCGTTCGCCTCGGAAAATGCGACAAACTTGAGAAATCTCCGCTGGGGCGTTTGGAGTGCGCTGGCTTCTTTTCCCTCTCCTGA
>CAMDXM010000274.1 GCA_945878025.1 Pseudorhodoplanes sinuspersici
CGCCTCGCGGAGTTTATCATCGGGCCGCGCTTCGCGCGGACCCGTTGGCTCGGCTTCCCTCCCCCGCAAGCGGGGGAGGGAGAAGAAAGAATGCGGCATGACAGCGAAGTGAAGTCACTGTCCGGTATTGACCGGACTGTCCTTACTCATCAGCAAGGCGACCGCGTCCTTGATCTGATCGATGGTCAGGATCTTGTTGGCGCCGAAGCGGGGCATGTTGGAACACGGCAAGGCGGAATGCGAATTATAGATTTTCTCGTAAGCCGCCTTCACGTCCGCGTCCTTGTAGTCCCGCAGCTTGCCGTATTCGGACAGGCTCGGGCCGAGCGTGCCGTAGCTCACTTCCTTCTTGGTCAATTGATGGCAGGCGTAGCAGTTCCCGCCATTGGCGCGCGTCGGCGGATAATCGGTGAACCGCAGGCCATAGCCGTTCTGCGCCAGCGCTTCGCCCTTCTTCCAGTCGCCCATGTAATTGCCGTCGGCGGGGTATTCGATCGCCGCCTTCTCGCGCGCCCGGATGGCGGCCGCGGCCGCCTTCGATGGATTGTTCCGGCTCGCCGAGCATTGCCGCATGGTTTCGTCGGGCATCAGCCGCGGCGCAAACACTTCGTTCGCCGTCGGGAATGCCGCCTTGACCACGGCGTCGGCTTTTGCCGGATCGATGGCCGGCTTCTGCTGCGCGTGCGCGATGGCCACTCCGCCAAGCGCCAGAACGCCGATCAAAAGAGAAATCTTTTTCATGATCGTTCTCCCTCTCAGCGCTTGAGCCCGGGGGCGGCGATATTGCCACCCTCGGCGTTCTTGGTGAGATAGCTGATCAGCGCAACGCTGACTTCGGAACCCAATTGCAACTCCGGCATCCGCATCTGCCAGTAACAGTCAAGCAGCCGGTGCTGCATGGTCATGACATGGGTGGTCGACACGCGATAAGCTGGCCATTCGCCCACGACCTTCCTGGCTTCCTTCGGATTTTCCAGGAACGGCAATCCCTGCAGGCGGATGCGCAAGCCTTCCGCCGCATGGCAGGTCGCGCAGGAGAAATCGAACGGGCCGGACCGGCGATGGAACAATTCGTCTCCGAGTGCAACCGACTGCTTCTCCTTGGGCTTGTCCAGCTTGGCTGCGTATTTCATGCCGCTGGACTTGCTGGCGACATAGGTCGCCATCGCGCCCAGCTCCTTGACCGGCTGTCCGCCGCCGGGATGCGGTTTCTTGACGAGGTCGGCCGGATTGAAGCCCTGCAGCTTTTCCATGCACCAAAGGATGCGCGTCTCGGCGTCCATCACCCGGTCGGAATCGGCGAAATAGCGCGGCAGTTCGGCGAATGCGCCGTCGACCTTGCCGGCGCCCTTGCCGGCGCCCTTGCCGAGATCGCATTGCTCAAGCGAGACATTCTTCGGCCCGCGCGCCGTTTTCCACA
Organism: Pseudorhodoplanes sinuspersici; assembly: GCA_945878025.1. Classification (GTDB taxonomy): domain Bacteria; phylum Pseudomonadota; class Alphaproteobacteria; order Rhizobiales; family Xanthobacteraceae; genus Pseudorhodoplanes; species Pseudorhodoplanes sinuspersici_B. The sequence goes on from CAMDXM010000274.1 coordinate 1,421, forward strand.
GCGCCTCGCCGCGATCCGCGTCCAGCAATCCCGGATTGCTCCAGGGATCCTCTTTCAGCATCTGCCGGTATTTTTCGATCGCCTTTTCGGTGGCGGCGTCCTGCGCCAGCGCTGGCGGAATCATCGCGAGCACCGAGCAAATAACGGCGTATAGAACCTGGCGCATGATTTTCACTGGCTCGTCCCTCCGCTGAACGAATTTTCTCATTTTTACCCGATCCGCGAACATTGCATTCTTCCTGGCATTCTTATTGCGCTCAAATGCCGCGTCCGCGTTTGCAAATGCAATTGCGGAGACGAGACAATACATGCCCTTCCGGCGATGGGAAGAGACATGTACCGGCCGGATCAAAAAAGGATTGCAAGCCGCGGCGGGTTCACATAAACAGATAGTGAAATACGAATATGTCTCGCGGTCCACGCGGGCGAGGAAACGCTAATCACCGGTCGCGCGAAATGGCGCCGGAAGGGGGCTGGTCAAACCGCCATCTCCTCACCTATCTATATTGTCCGGCGCGCCTGTGCGGGCTGCGCCAAACGGGGCCCAGGAGATTCGAACATGAAGCTGAGCATCAACCGCCGCCAAATGCTGACGATCGGCGCCGGAGCGGCGGCACTTGGCATGCTCGGCCTGCCGGTTACGCCCGCTTACGCCAAGAACGATTCCGACGAAGCGATCGCCAAATTCACCGGCGGAAAGGCCCCGACCGCGGGCCGCGTCAAGCTCGATCTGCCTGAGATCGCGGAGAACGGAAACACCGTTCCGATGACGGTGTCGGTGGAAAGCCCGATGACCGAGCAATCCCATGTCACCGACGTGCTCGTCGTCACCGACGGCAATCCGCGCGCCGGCGTCGCCACGTTCCATTTCTCGCCGGCCAGCGGCGTCGCGGAAGCCAACACGCGCATCCGCCTTGCGACATCGCAGAATATCATCGCCATCGCGAAGATGAACGACGGCAGCTTCTATTCGGCCACCAAGGCGGTGAAGGTCACGATCGGCGGCTGCGGCGGCTAATCGGAGCCCGAGCCGCGCATTCCTGTTTCGAGGAGAGATTTCAATGGCAATCAAGCCCCGCATCAAGCTCGACAAGAAGGACGCCAAGAAAGGCGACCTGGTCGAGGTCAAGGCGCTGGTCTCGCACATCATGGAAAGCGGGCAGCGCAAGGACAGCAGTGGAAATGTCGTCCCGCGCAAGATTCTCAACAAGTTCACCTGCACGGTGAATGGAAAGGAAGTCTTCTCGGCCGATTTCGAGCCCGCCATTTCCGCCAATCCGTATATCCAGTTCAAGTTCAAGGCGCAGGAATCCGGACCCGTGGTCCTGACTTGGACCGATGACGACGGCTCAAAGATCGTCGGCGAAGAAAGCATCACGGTGAGCTAGTTCAGTCGGATCCTCGTTCTGGAGCGCTGACAATCTCTCCCCTCACCCTGAGGAGCATTGCGAAGCAATGCGTCTCGAAGGGCGAGGCCTCATCCTTCGAGACGCGCAGCGTTGCTGCGCTCCTCAGGAAGAGGGTTTAGGCCGACGATAAGACTCTCATTGACGGAGCGCGGTGAATGTTATCGCGGCGAGACTTTCTCCAAGTGGCCGCAGCAACAACGGCCCTCATACCCGCCGGCTGGTCGCAGGCATTCGCCCAGCAGCGTCTCACGCAATCCGAACTTCTCGCCTTCTCGCCGGTCGGCAACGTCACCCTCCTCCACATCGCCGACATTCACGGCCAGCTCGTGCCGCTCCTGTTCCGTGAGCCGTCGATCAATCTCGGCGTCGGCGAATCCAAAGGGCTCGTTCCGCATCTCACCGGACGCACGCTGCTCGATCATTACAAGATCGCGCCCGGCTCCGCCGCGGCCTACGCGCTCACGTCGGAAGACTTCACGTCGCTGGCGAAGAGTTACGGCAAGCTCGGCGGACTCGACCGCATTGCAACCATCGTGAAGACCGTCCGCGCCGAACGCGGCGATCGCGTGCTGCTGCTCGATGGCGGCGACACCTGGACGAACAGCTACACCGCCATGCTGACCAAGGGTCAGGACATGATCGATTGCATGGCCCTGCTCAAGCCCGACGCCATGACCGGCCATTGGGAATTCACGCTCGGCGCCGAGCGCGTGAAAGAGATCGTCGACAAGCTCGGATTCAAGTTCCTGGCGCAGAATATCCGCGACACCGAATGGAACGAGCCGGCTTTCGAAGCGACCGCCATGTTCGAACGCGGCGGAGTGAAGATCGCGGTGATCGGCCAGGCTTTCCCCTACACGCCGATCGCCAATCCGCGCTGGATGATGCCGAACTGGTCGTTCGGCATCCGCGAGGATGAACTGCGCGCCAATATCGAAAAGGCGCGGCGTGGCGGCGCGGGGCTTGTCGTGCTCCTGTCCCACAACGGCTTCGATGTCGACCGCAAGCTCGCGGCCCGCGTCAGCGGCATCGACGTCATCCTCACATCGCACACGCATGACGCACTGCCCGAAGCCGTGAAGGTCGGCAAGACCTTGCTGATCGCATCGGGATGTCATGGGAAATTTGTGTCGCGTCTTGATCTCGATGTGCGCGACGGCGCGATCAAGGGCTATCGTTACAAGCTCATTCCGGTCTTTTCCGACGCCATTGCGCCCGACGCCGAAATGGCAAAGCAGATCGGCAAGATCCGGGAGCCGCACGAGAAAATGCTGCGCGAGCCGCTCGGCACCGCCGACACGCTTCTCTATCGCCGCGGGAATTTCAACGGCACGCTCGACGACGTGATCGGCGATGCGCTGCTGTCGGAACGCGACGCCGAGATTTCGCTCTCGCCCGGATTCCGCTGGGGCACGTCGATCCTGCCCGGCCAGACCATCACGCGCGAGGACATCTATAACGCGACCGCGATCAGCTATCCCGCCGTCTACCGGATGACCATGACGGGCGCGCGCATCAAGGAGATCCTGGAAGACGTCGCGGACAATCTGTTCAATCCGGATCCCTATTATCAGCAGGGCGGCGACATGGTCCGCGCCGGCGGCATCTCCTACAGCATCGATGTCGGCCAAAAGATCGGCACACGCATTTCCGATCTGACGCTGCTGCGCACCGGCAAGCCGCTGGAAAGCGCGCGCGACTACACCGTCGCGGGCTGGGCGAGCGTGAACGAAGGCACGCAAGGCCCGCCGGTCTGGGATGTGGTGATGTCGCATATCGCCAAGAAAAAGGTGGTTTCCCCAAAGGATGGCGGCCGGGTCCGCGTTGTGGGCGGCTGAAAAAATTTTGCCAAACATATGCAAATTTCTGCATAATTAGACAACGAAACCGAACGATGGGAGGCAGGCATGACCGGCAAGGAGCGAACGACGAACGCGTCGCGCCGCGCTTTCCTGAAGGCGGGGCTTGCGGGCGGCGCCGCGGCGCTCGGCGGCGCTGCGATTGCCGGGCCGCATGGCGCGGGCAATCGCGCAAACCAGCCGCCCAATGTTCCGGACTGGGCGCGTAC
>CAMDXM010000275.1 GCA_945878025.1 Pseudorhodoplanes sinuspersici
ACGAAAGCACCGCCGGTTTCATGGCGGACGTTTATTATCGTGTAAGCGGCAAGCCGACCGCGACCTTCACGTCGTGCGGACCCGGATCGGCCAATCTGCCCATCGCTCTGGCGAATGCGTTCCTCGATTCAGTGCCTTTCATGGCGATCACAGGCAACGTTCCGACCACGCAATTCAATCGCGGCGCATTCCAGGAACTGTATCGGCATTATCAGGCGGACTTCCCCTCGACCGTTCGCGCCTGCTGCAAGAAAGTCTTTCAGCCGACACGGGGCGAGATGGTGCCGCAGGCCATCCGGCAAGCCTGGAAAACGATGGTGACGGGCCGCCCGGGGCCGGTCGTTCTGGATGTGCCATACGACGTGTTCATGGAATCCGCCGGAGAAGAAACGCCGAAGCCGGAAGACTGGAGCGCAAACATTTCCTGCCGCTGCGGCGCCGACCCCGAGGGTGTCGTCAAGGCCGTCGACATGCTGCTGTCGGCCGAACGGCCGGTGATGCTGGTCGGTCAGGGCGTGCGCTATGGCGGCGCCGCCAAAGAGCTCCTTGCACTCGCGGAGCGTCTTCAAATTCCGGTTGCGGCTTCCGCGAGCGGAATGGGTGCGATCGACAGCAATCATCCGCTCGCGCTCGGTCTGGTCGCAAGGGCCGGCCATTATCAGGCCAATCATGCGACGCGCCAGGCCGATGTGCTGCTCGCACTTGGCGTTCGCTTCGACGACCGCACGTCGAGTTCGTGGATCCCCGGTTATTCCTTCACCATACCGCCGACGCGCCTGATCCATGTCGACATCGATCCGGAGGAGATCGGCCGCAACTATCCCGTTGCGCTCGGCTTGATGGCGGACGTTCGTACTTTTCTTCGGCAGGTGCTTGCGGAAATCGACCGGCGCAAGAATGTAACCGCGAAAGAAACTGCGCGGAAGGCGTGGCTCAAGGCGATCGACGGCTATCGGCGCGAATGGGACGCGATGGTCGCCCCCGGATTTTCCGCCGACACGCAGCCCATTCACCCGCAGCGCGCTGCGCTGGAAATCGACAAGGCCTTGCCGGAAGACGCCATCCTCGTCAGCGATATCGGCGTGCACCACAATTGGCTGCTTGGTTTCTGCAAGCCGAAGCGGCCGGATTCCCTGATCGGGTCCATGGGTTTCGGTCCGATGGGTTTTGGCGTCGCCGGCGTGCTGGGCGCGAAATTCGCCGCGCCCGACCGCCCCTGTGTCTCCGTCTGCGGAGACGGCGCTTTCTTCATGCATGCCAACGTTCTCGGTACGGCGGTCGAATACAATCTGCCCGTGGTTTGGGTCGTCTGGAACAATTACGCCTATGCGTCGATCCGCGGATTGCAGCGCGGTTATCTCGATGGCCGCGAGCTTGCCACCGACTTCCATCACCCGCTGACGGGCGAGCGCTATAACCCCGACTTTGCCGCGATGGCGCGGTCGGCCGGCGTCGAGGGCGTTCGCGTCGATCGCACCGCGGATCTCGGCGAGGCGATCAGGAAGGGGATTGCGGCCAATCGTCCTTATCTGATCGACGTCGATATCGCCGCCGACACCAATCCAGGCGGCGCGGGCGTCTGGGAGCTTCCGGGACTTGGGCAGAGCCAGCCCTCGATCGGCGTCAGGTATCAGCCACCGCTCGATTGAAACGGAGAGATCGCCGGGCCGCGGATACTTGCCCGGCGTTCATCGCGTGCTGCCGGTCAGGGCATTTGCGCTGCGCGCCGGCCGGCGCTCGTTCCCGCGATCTTTCCGAACACCGAGCCGGCCATGAGACCGGTGCCGCCCGGATAATTGAAATAGAAAATCCCGCCGACGAGCTCGCCTGCGGCGTGCAGACCGGGAATGATATTTCTGTCGGTGTCGAGGACGCGCGCGTCGGGGTCGATCTTCAACCCGCCGAAGGTAAAAGTGACGCCGCAAGTGACGGCATAGGCCTCGAATGGCCCTTTATCGATGGTGTTCGCCCAGTTCGATTTGGGGATAGCCAGCCCCACCGTTCCGCGCCCATCCTTGATATTGGGATTGAACGGGACGCCGGTGTTCACCGCTGCGTTGTACGTTTTGATGGTCTCAAGCGCTTTCTCGGCGTTGACGTCATCCAGTTTGCGCACCAGTTCTTCGATCGTATCGGCGCGCACCTTGGTGACCTGCTTGATGCGATATTCATCGCGCTGGAGATGGACGGTCTTCTGATCGAAAATCTGCCACGCGAATTGTCCCGGCTGCATCAGGATGACGCGGCCGTATTTTGCATAAGTGTAATTGCGAAAATCCGCGCCTTCATCGACGAAGCGTTCGCCGTTGGCGTTCAGCATGATGCTGAACGGATAGGAATGCTTCTGGAAATTGTCCCCGACCGCCAAATCGCCGAATTCCGGCGCGTTGCGATCCCAACCGACGGCATGACAGCCGGACCAGTTTCCTGTCGGCATCGCTCCGATGTCGAGCGCCATGCGGATGCCGTCGCCCGTGTTGAAGCGGGTTCCGCGGATTTTTGCCAAATCCCAGCCCGGACCGAGGTAGCGCGTGCGCCATTCGGCATTGGCCTGGAAGCCGCCAGCCGCCAGCACGACGCATTTGGCGGCGACGTCGACTGTGTGACCGCTATGACGAACACGCACGCCTTTCACGCCGTCGTCGTTCGCGATCAGCGAAAGTGCGCGCGCCTCATAGGCGATCTTGACGCCGGCCTTGGAGGCGGCGCTGGTCAATCCCGCAACGAGGCCGGGCCCGCCGCCCCACGCTTCCACGGTTAGTCCGCCCCAGAACTTGAATTTGCCGTCAACCTTGAAAGCTTGCCGGCCGTAAATCGGCGCGAAGCGGATGCCTTTACTTTGCATCCATCGCACCGTTTCCTTGCTGCGAGTGACGAGAAGCTCGCATAAATCGGGGTCGGTCCGGTACTCGGTCACTCGCCCCATATCGTCGAAGAATTTTTCTTCGGTGTAGTTCCCGAAATCGGTATTGTTGATCTCCTCGTCGGAGAGATCGGGCATCAGCACCTTCAGATCCTCGACGCCGTCGTAAACGCAGCGGATGGCGCCCGCGGTGAAGCGGCTGTTTCCTCCGGATTCATCTTCCGGGGCGCGTTCGAGGACCAGAACCGATACGCCCTGCTCGGCGGCGGCAAGGGCCGCGCAAAAGGCGGCATTTCCCGCGCCGACGACGACAACATCACTGGAAGAAGGCAGCATATTCGTATTTCCGTCCCTTACTTGATTGTTGAATGAAGTTTTTCTTGCGCTTGTCCGGCCGCTTGCCCAATGCCCATCGCCGCGAGAGCGGCCGCGCTCGACAGGATTTCGCTGTCGGGTTGCGTACTGATGATTTCAAGCATCGGCTTTTGACGGTGGCCGATCTCGGCGAGGATCGGCACGACCTTCTGAAACGGAACGGTGCCGCGTCCGACCGGATCATGCCGATATACGGCGTTGTTGGTGTCCGAGAAATGCACGAGCTTCAGCCGCTGTCGGCATTTGCGAAGCGCGAGCGCGATATCTTCATCGATGAAGTGACCGTTGGCGACGTCGTAAACCACGCCGATATTGTCGTTGCCGTAATTCTCCAATGCAGAAAGGACGTCTTCGATCGAGGGAAGAAAGGCGAACGGCATATTTTCCACCCATATCCGGGTGCCTCGCTTCTCCGCGAGCGGAACGAGGATGTCGAGCGCCTCGAAAAAATATCCGAGAAGACGCTGTCGCGGCGCGGGGAATAGCGGATTGGCCTTGCCCGGCCCGAGGATCATGGCCGGGACGCCGAGATCGCCGGCTAGATTCACGATCTGTTTGAGCAATCCGAGCGTGTAGTTTCGCATTTCTTTCGACGCGCCGGCGACGTTCATGTCGACATTCGGCATGTTCAGCGTGGTGATGCGCGAACCGAGTTGCTCGACCGTCCGCGCAAGCGCTTTGACCGCCGCAGCATCCGCATCCGGCGGCCAGAAATGGCCCGGATACATCATCAATTCGAATTCCCGGAATCCCATTCCGGCCAGATGCGTCAGGCAGTCGGGAGCGCTATGGCTCAGCGTGTAGGAATAAGTGTTGCACCCGAAACCCGATGGACTCGCGGTCATGCATCTTCTTCCCGTTGTTTCAGCGCCATAGCGTATTCAAGCGGACAGCGGCGCGTAGTGTAGGAAGAGGCAGGGGGCTGTCAACATTATTCAACAATATGAGTTCCGATTTGTCATATTGAAATTTACTGTGTAATCTCCATGATCCGTGCAGCCAAAATTGCCTGCGTAGAACCGGACATTCATCGATGCCGCAATCGTCGTCCCTTGCCCGAAGCCGTGCCGAGCATCCCGTCATTCCGATGCTGATCGGAGGAGAGTGGCGGGTCTCGGCGGATGCGTCCGATGTCGTTGATCCCTATCGAAATGAAATCGTGGAGCGAGCCTCGCGATCGTCGCTCGCCGATCTGGATGCAGCGCTCGCGGCGGCGTCCGCGGCCAAGGCGAAAGCCGCTTCCGTTCCGGGCTTCGAACGCGCGGCGCTCCTGCGCCGGGTCGGAGATCTTCTGACGCAGCGAACGGATCGCATCGCCGAGATCATGACGCGGGAAACGGGCAAAGCTATCAAGGACGCAAAAGCGGAAGTCGCCCGCTCGCAAGACACCATTCAGTTGTCCGCGGAGGAAGCAACGAGAATCGAGGGAGAGCATATTCCGCTCGACGGCTCCGCCATGGGCGCCGGAAAGATCGCCTTTGCGCTGCGATTTCCGGTCGGTGTCGTGGCGGCAATCACGCCCTTCAACGCGCCGTTCAATCTTGCCTGCCATAAGGTCGCGCCCGCAATCGCCGCCGGAAACACGGTCGTCCTCAAGGCGCCGCCGCAATGTCCCGGCGTCATTC
>CAMDXM010000276.1 GCA_945878025.1 Pseudorhodoplanes sinuspersici
GGATTGCTTCTTCCTCGGCCTCGGGCTCGATGTTTTCTTCGGCGGTCTCTATCTGCCGAAAAGGCCGGCGCGCTGGATCGGGCGCGACGCCCTGCATTACAAATTGCAGGCGCTGCCCGAGGACATTGCCGGCGCGTTTTTCTCGGGCGTCAAATATCGCCTCGCGACCAGCGATCCCTGGCAAGTCGTTTCGTCCGCGACCCGCAAGCGCCTGCGGGAGGGCGTGCATCAATCGCTTGAGGAGATCGCGGCGCGCGGGCGCGCACTCGGCGCTGAAGGCCACGACCTCTGGGAATATATGCATCTGCACAATTTCGGCCGTCATTATTCCTTCCTGATGATTCAATCCGTGCGCCATTGGGCGGAATGCCGCGCGCCGGCGTTGTGCAACGATCTGCTCGATATCGCCGTACGTCTGCCGGCCAAGAACAAAGCCAATTCGCAGGCTTATCTTTCCGCCTTGCGGAAATTGTCGCCAGAGCTGATGAGAATTCGCAGCGCCAACACCAATATCCGCGCGGGAATGCCGTTCCGGCGTCAAAGCGCCCTGCGCGCCGCACGCAAGACGGCGAATCTGTTTGGCGGCGGCTTTCGTGTCAGCCCGGCGGCGCAGGAGCGGTCGTGGCCGCGCCCGGCGCAAACGCTGCGGTCGAGCCCTGAACTCACCGCCGCGGTGAATGCATTGCCGAAGTCCGATTATCTCGCGGGCGCCGGAATGTTCGACATGGATGCGATCCGCGCGCACGTGAGCGATCATTCCGATGGACGGCGCGATCACAGTGTCCTGCTTCTGGTGCTGGTCACCATGAACGAATTCATGCGGCAAGTTTCTTAAATCATGCATCGCGTGTCCTGATGTGCGGTTTTGCCGCCTTGTTCGAGCCCGGCCGGTTGTTCGCTCCGGATCTGCTGTCGGCGATCGACCGCGATCTTGTGCATCGTGGTCCGGATTCCGGCGGGCAGGTCAGCATGGCGGGAATGGCGATGGTGTTCCGGCGTCTCGCCATCATGGATCCGTCGGCGGTGTCCGACCAGCCGATGAGCGAAGCCGACGGCCGCTACACGCTGATCTTCAACGGCGAAATCTACAATCAGCGCGCGCTGCGTCAGGCGCTCGAAAGCGAAGGCGTGCGTTTTCGCACGACCGGCGATACCGAGGTGCTGTTGCAGGCTCTGATCCGGTGGGGCGAAAGCGCTCTGCCGAGACTCGAAGGCATGTATGCGTTCGTGTTCGTGGATGAGAAGAACGCAGTTGCGATGGCGGGCCGCGATCCGCTCGGCATCAAGCCGCTTTATCTGGCGAGACGCGGAAGGTTCACGGGCTTTGCAAGCGAGGCCGGGCCGCTGACGCGGTTTGTCGGGGCCGAGGCCGATCCGGCGGCGCTCGCCGAACTTCTGATGTTCCGTTTCGCGGCCGGGCGGCTGTCGAATTATCGCGGCATCGAGCGCGTGCCGGGCGGGCATTTCGTGCGTGTGTCGCTGACCGATGGCGCGATCTCGGAACATCGCTTCTGCGATCCGCTGAAAGAATTGCATGAACCGGATTCCTCGCTAACGGCTGCGGAAGCGGACGAGCTCGCCGAACAGGCCGTCCGGCAATCGGTCATCGATCATCTTCAGAGCGATGTCGGGTTCTGCGTGCAATTGTCGGGCGGGATCGATTCCAGCCTGGTGTCGGCGATTTCGAGCAAGGAATTCGGCAGGCCGGTGCAGAGCTTCGGCATCAATCTGCAGCCCTGGCCGCAGGACGAGAGACGCTGGCGCGACGCGATCGCAAAGCAATACAGGCTCGATCATCACGAGGTGAAGCTCACCGGTGCGGATTACGCCGATGCGCTGCCGCAGGCCGTGGCGCGCATGGAAGGTCCGATCGCGCATACCGGCTGCGTGCTCCTGATGCTGCTGTGCAAGGAGATCGCCAGGCACAGGAAAGTCGTGCTGACCGGCGAGGGCGCCGACGAATTTTTCGGCGGCTATAGCCGCTATCAGAACTGGAGGCAGATCGAACGGCGCGGAAAAATCGGCTCGCTCGTGCCGACCTCCATGTGGCCGTATCTCGATCGCTGGCGCGAGTATCGCCGCTACGCACGCAATGATGCTGCTTCCCGCGCCACCATTCAGGGCGATTTTCTCGCGACCGCCGATATTTTCCCGGACCTGATCCCGGCGCCTGGCGCGCGCGAGCGGGTGGCCGGGGAATTTTCCGATTTCCGCAGCCGGATGTTCGCGGTCGACCAGACCGCTTATCTCGAATCGCTCCTGCTGCGGCAGGACAAGATGGCGATGACGCATTCGCTCGAAGCGCGCGTTCCGTTCGCACATTGGCCACTGGCGCGGGTGGTCAATCGCTTTCCCCATTCCGTGCGCGCGCCGGGTGGCGATACCAAGCCGGTGCTCAAGCGCGTGGCCGAGCGCTATCTGCCGCACGATCTGGTACACCGTAAAAAAGTCGGCCTGACCATTCCGACGCACGAATGGCTCGCGGACGACAAGGCGCTTGGGCGCTATCTGCCGCTGCTGACCGACGCAGATTCACGGCTTGCACAATGGACCGACGCAAAAAAATTACGCGGCGCGGTCGAGGCGTTTCGGGCCGGGCGGCGGCACGCGCTGCCGCCCTTCGAGCACATGATCGGCGTCGAACTCTGGCTGCGCAGCGTCGCGCAATTGCCGCTGCGGGCCGCGGCCTGAGGCCGCGCGGCGCACCCAAACAGCGCCGCATGATATTTGTAAGCCATTGTAATAAAACATTAAAATCATATATTCTATGCACCGCTCCGACACAATTTTTCTTCTGGTTCCCTCGCTCGAACAGGGCGGCACCGAGCGCCAGGCGACATTGCTTGCGCTCGCATTGCGCGCGAGAAATCTCCCCGTCCATGTGATCGTATTTCGCGGCGGCGTATTCGCGCGCGACATCGAGGCTGCCGGAATTCCGCTGACCACGCTCGGCAGCGGCGGATGGGTGTCGTATTTCCCGTCGCTTGCGAAACTGCTCCGGGCCGAAAAGCCGGCGGTGCTTTATTCGTTTTTGCCGCATGCCAATGTCGTGTCGGCCATCGCGCGGATAGTCGATCCGCAATGCCGGCTGATCTGGGGCATCCGCTCCTCCGATATGCCGCTGGCCGGCTACGGTCTCAAGACGCGCGCGGCCTATTGGCTCGAACGCGCGCTGTCATTCTTGCCGCACCGGATCATCGTCAATTCGAAATCGGGCGCCGGCAGCTGCATCCGGAAGGGATTTCCCGCAAACACGATCCGGGTGATCGAGAACGGATTCGACATCAACCTGTTCCGGCCCGACGCGACGATGCGTGAACGGGTGCGCGCGGAATTCGGCCTGCGGCCGAACGAGATCGTGATCGGTCTGCCCGCCCGCATCGATCCGGTGAAAGGTCATGTGACGTTTCTGCAAGCCGCCGCTGAGCTATTGAAAACGGGCGCGCCATTGCGGTTTCTCTGCATCGGCGGCGGCTCGCAAACTCTTTCCGCGCAATTGAAGGCGCTGACGGATCGCCTCGGCATCGCGCCGCATGTCGTCTGGACCGGAAATCGCGACGACATGCCTGCGATGCTCAATGCGCTCGACATCGCGGCCTTGTGTTCGAACGCCGAAGGATTTCCGAACGCGGTCGGCGAAGCCATGGCCTGCGGCGTGCCTTGCGTCGCGACCGATGTTGGCGACACGCGGCATCTGATTGCCGATACCGGCTTGATCGTGCCGCCGCGCGACCCGCAGGCTCTGGCAAATGCGTGGGGCAGACTTCTCGATGCCGCCGAACGCCGCCGTCTTGGCGACGCCGCGCGCCGGCGTATGGTCGAAAATTTCAGTCTGGACCGGCTTGCCGACAGGACGCTGGCGGAATTTTCCGGCGCATGAGCATCCGCGTCGCCTTTCCGTTTGTCGGCGACACCATCGGCGGCAGTCATGTGTCCGCGGCGCTCCTGATGGCGGAACTTCCGCGCCATGGATTTTCGCCCGTCGCCATCGTTCATCAGGATGGGCCGCTGTTGCAATGGCTGCGGCAACGCGGATTGAATTGCCTGCGGGCAGATTTGCCGTCTTTATCCTCGGGGTCCGCGGGCGTTTTGGCTGTGCTGAGAATTTTCACGATCGCGCCCAGGCTGGCGTTATTCCTGCGCAGGAACGACTTTGCGCTCGTTCACGCCAATGACGGCCGCATGATCACGAGCTGGATGCCCGCCGCGCGGCTTGCCGGGTGCAAGGCAATCGCGCATCGGCGCACGCGCTGGAGCGTATCGCGTCTCTCGACCATTGCGTTTTTCTTTGCGCACAAGGTGATTGCGATTTCGAAATACGTCGAGAGCACCTTACCGGCGACTCTCCGCATGAAATCAACTGTCATTCCCAATCCATTCGAACGGACCGAGTTCGCCCGGGCCGATGCCAGAAGACGCATTGCCGGACTGGTTGGTGGCGAAGCGCCCATCGTCGTTTTTGTCGGCACGCTTCAGAAGCAGAAGCGGCCCGATATCTTCCTGCGCGCCGCCGCCATCGTTCACAGGCAGCGTTCCGACATTCGCTTTCTGCTGATTGGACGCGACGGCGACATGGGCGCATCCGCGCGCACGTTTTGCAATGAGCTCGGTCTCGACGGCGTCGTGACTTTCGCGGGTTTTCGCAGCGACGCCGAAGAATGTCTCGCCGGATGCGATCTGCTGCTGGCGCCGGCGGTGGAAGAGGGACATGGCCGCACGCTGGTCGAGG
>CAMDXM010000277.1 GCA_945878025.1 Pseudorhodoplanes sinuspersici
GATTTGGCCGTTCCCCGATAACCCCGAAGATCAACTGGCGACGATGATATTCAGGCTGTTCCCCCGCAACCGGCAAGACGTCACCATCCGGGCGCTCTATGGCGCCATCGTGGCACAAGCGCGCCAGCCGTCCTTCTACCTTGGATATGATGTTCCGGACACGGTTAATGGGCGTTTCGACATGGTGGTCCTTCATCTGGCGCTTTTCCTCGACCGCATGGAAGCGGGGACCGGCCCGATGCGAAGGCTGGGCCAGGCCGTTTTCGATCTATTCTGCCGGGAAATGGACGGCCATTTTCGCGAAGCGGGCGTCGGCGACTTGAAGGTCCCGAAAGAAATGCAGCAGATGGCCCGGGCTTTTTACGGCCGCCGTAGCGTCTATCGTGAGGCGTTGGCCGCGCCGGGCAATGAGGCGCTGGCGGAAGCGCTCATGCGCAATATCTATCCGGAGCGGCCGGGCGCGCAGGCGGGCGCGGCGCGGCTTGCCGCTTATGTCCGCATGGCGTCAGAATCGCTTTCACGACAAAACGGATTGGCGGATGGTCAGCTTGCATGGCCCGATCCCGGAGCTGACGGATGACGCCGCCTAAAATGAGGATGGTTCAATGAAAGGATCGGCCTGGAGCCATCCGGTTTCGATCGACGACGTTTCGGACCGCGGCATGCACATCGATCTGGTCGCCGATGAAGCGGCGCGCGCGGAGATCGCGAGAATCGCGGGGTTGCGCGATTTGCCGAAATTGGCGGCTTCGTTCGACATCACCCGCGAAGGCGCCGACGCCGTGCGCATCGCCGGCGAAGTGTCCGCGACGGTCGGACAGAATTGCGTCGTCACGCTCGAGCCGATCGAGAACGACATTCGCGAAGCGGTCGATCTCTTGTTCGCGTCACGCGCCGCGGGTTCGCTCGCCGACAGCGAGGGGAAGATCACGCTCGATTTCGACGATCCCGATCCGGCCGAACCGGTGAGGGAAGGCTTGGTGGATCTCGCCGCGATCACGACCGAATTTTTCCTGCTTGGCGTCGACCCCTATCCGCGCAAGGAGGGCGCCGTATTCGAAGCGCCGAAGGCTCCGGAAGACCCCACCAAACACCCATTCGCCGCGCTTGAAGCGCTGAAAAAAGGCCGAGGCGGGGACAAGACGTGAATCTCCGCGGGACAGTTGTATTGATGCGCCGAAACGCTATTGTCCGCTCGCCGGGGCTGCGCGCCTCCCTTTATCCTTTTTGAAGCAAGGCGTTGTCAGGCCGATCCATGCCGCAAAAGGTTCGCATCGCGCTCGACGCCATGGGCGGAGATCACGGCCCTCCGGTGGTGATACCGGGCGCCGATCTGTCGCTCACGCGCCACCCGGACACCGAATTCATCCTGGTCGGCGACCGGACCAAGATCGAGCCGCTGCTCGAATCCTATCCGAGACTCAAAGCGTCGTCGCGGATCGTGCACACCGATGTCGCGATCAAGATGGACGACAAACCGAGCCAGGCGCTGCGCTATGGCCGCTGGAAATCCTCGATGTGGCTCGCGCTCGAGACGGTGAAAAAGGGCGAAGCCGATGTCGCCGTGTCGGCCGGCAATACCGGCGCGCTGATGGCGATGTCGAAATTCTATCTCAAGACCATGGCCGGCATCGAACGTCCCGCCATCGCCGCGATCTGGCCGACCTTGCGCGGCGAATCCGTTGTGCTCGATCTCGGCGCTTCGATCGGCGCGGACACACAGCATCTTCTCGATATGGCGGTGATGGGTAGCGCAATGGCGCGGATCCTGTTCGATATCGAACGTCCGACCGTCGGCCTTCTGAATATCGGCGTCGAGGAAGTGAAAGGTCTCGACGAGGTGAAGGACGCGGGACAGCTTTTGCGCGACCGCAATTTGCCTTATCTCGACTATGTCGGATTCGTCGAAGGCGACGACATCGGCAAGGGCACTGTCGACGTCGTGGTCACCGAGGGCTTTGCCGGCAATATCGCGCTGAAAACGGCGGAAGGCACCGCCCGCCAGATTGCCGGATATCTGCGGAGCGCGATGTCGCGAACGATCTGGGCCCGGATCGGTTATCTGTTTGCGCGCGGCGCGTTCCGCACGCTCGCGGAAAAGATGGATCCTCGCCGCGCCAATGGCGGGGTCTTCCTTGGACTGAACGGCGTCGTTATCAAGAGCCACGGCGGAACCGACGCGGAAGGCTTCGCCGCCGCGATCGACATCGGGTATGACATGGTGCGTTACGAATTGCTGGCAAAGATTTCGCAGATGCTCAACAGCGTTCCGCGCGTTGCGGCGGAACAAGCGGCGGTGGAGTCCGCGCCTTGACCATTCGTTCCGTCATCCTCGGCGCGGGCTGTTACCTGCCGCAGCGCATCCTCACGAATGCCGAACTGGCAAAGATGGTGGACACATCCGACGAATGGATCGTGCAGCGCACGGGCATTCACCAGCGCCGCATCGCCGCCGCCGGCGAGGTGACATCCGATCTCGCCTTGCATGCAGCGCGCGCGGCTCTGGCGGACGCCAAGGTCGATCCGAAAAGCATCGACCTGATCGTCCTCGGTACGTCGACGCCGGACAATACGTTTCCGGCGACGGCGGTTTCAGTCCAGGCGGGCCTCGGAATCACGCAAGGCGCCGCGTTCGACATCCAGGCGGTCTGTTCCGGGTTCGTGTACGGATTGTCGATTGTCGACGCCCTGTTGCGGACCGGGGCGCACAAGCGCGCCTTGCTGATCGGGGCGGAGACATTTTCGCGTATCCTCGACTGGACGGATCGGACCACCTGCGTCCTGTTCGGCGACGGCGCGGGAGCGGTGGTGCTGGAGGCGCAGGAGCAGCCGGGCGCGATGACCGACCGGGGCGTGCTGACCACGCATCTGCGGTCGGACGGCCAGCACAAGAACAAGCTTTACGTCGATGGCGGTCCGTCTTCGACGCAGACCGTCGGCCATCTGCGCATGATCGGCAAGGAGGTGTTCCGCCACGCGGTCGCGATGATCACCGACGTGGTCGAGGATGCGTTCAAGGCAACGGGCGCTTCGGCAAAGACCATCGACTGGTTCGTGCCGCATCAGGCCAACAAGCGGATTATCGACGGTTCGGTGCACAAGCTCGGCATCGATCCGGCCAAGGTCGTCATCACGGTCGACCGGCACGGCAACACCTCGGCCGCCTCGATCCCGCTGGCGCTCTGCGAGGGCATCGCCGACGGCCGCATCAAGCGCGGCGACCTCGTTCTGTTGGAGGCAATGGGCGGGGGCTTTACCTGGGGCGCCGCGCTGGTGCGGATGTAGGGCCAGAGGGCGTCGACGACCGGCTTGCGCAACGCCGGAAATTCGTGATTGTCAAACCGGTTGACCTTTTTTTTCAAGCACATATCGTTCATTGGATTGATAGGATCGCCAAGTATGGGGCTGATGGCGATGACGGCTAAAACGATCACTCGTGCCGACCTGTGCGAGGCGGTCTATCAGAAGGTGGGCCTGTCACGCACGGAATCGGCGTCGCTCGTCGAACTTGTGCTGAAGGAAATCACCGATTGTCTGGAACGAGGCGAGACAGTGAAACTGTCCTCCTTCGGTTCTTTTGTGGTGCGCAAGAAGGGCCAGCGCATCGGCCGCAATCCCAAGACCGGCAAGGAAGTGCCGATCTCTCCGCGCCGGGTCATGGTGTTCAAGCCCTCCGCTATTCTCAAGCAGCGGATCAATGGCGGGGAAGTCGACGGCCTTCTGGCGGACGACGATTGAGACCGGCACTCCGCGCGCCATCCGGCCGGTCATTGAGGGAGCGTCGTCTTGGATAAGGCGCCGGACGCATTTCGCACCATCAGCGAGGTCGCGGACGATCTCAAGGTTCCCCAGCATGTGCTGCGTTTCTGGGAAAGCCGGTTCTCCCAGATCAAGCCGATGAAGCGCGCCGGCGGCCGGCGCTATTACAGGCCCGACGACGTCGCTCTTCTGCGCGGCATCCATCATCTGCTCTATGGCGAGGGCTACACGATCCGCGGCGTGCAGCGGATATTGAAGGACCAGGGCATCAAATTCGTCGAGAATGTGTGGCAGGCGGGCGCCGAGCAGCCGCCGCACGGTCCGCAGGACGATGCCGACGATATCGACGCCGACCGCGACGAGCATGACGAGGCGCCTCGAGCGCGTCTGCTCGACCGGCTGCAATCGCTCACCGGCCGCGACACCGCCCAAAGACGCGAGCCCGCGCTCGATCATGGCCCGGCCGGTCCCGCGGACGACGGCAATGCGGAGTTGTCGCGCGACGGCTTGCGGAAGTTACAGGCGACATTATTCGAGCTTGGCGAATGCCGACGCCTCTTGGACACCGCCTTGAGCCCGGACGACGATTGACCGACGGCCGGCCGGGCGTTTGTTGCGTCACGGCAAAGGCCTCTCTATAACGGCCACCCGGTCGGAGCGTGGCGCAGCCCGGTTAGCGCACTAGTCTGGGGGACTAGGGGTCGTGGGTTCGAATCCCGCCGCTCCGACCAATTTCTCCACATCGCAGCGGATCAGCCGCCCGCGGCCCGGATCGGGCCGCGGATCATCACAGCGACCGAAAACAGCACGCTGACGGCGAAGACAGCGGCATAGGCGGTCATGTAACCCGCGATATCGAGCCGCATCGCGACCACGATGGCTGTCATCGCGGTCATGGCCAGCGCCATGCCGGCGGCGATCAAGGCCAGCTGCCGGAAATATCCGGTATGCAGCAGCAGTGA
>CAMDXM010000278.1 GCA_945878025.1 Pseudorhodoplanes sinuspersici
CCTTGGCCGACTTGCGCACTTGAAATTGCGAATCTCGGGTGAACCCGAGATTCGTCGGGCGATGACAGTTGAGTGAGAAGGAAGACGTGGATGGCAACGCAACTCGGGCTTGCCCGAGTTGCGCGTAGTTGAGTGTCGCAAGTCGGGTATACCCGACTTGCGATTACAAGCCCAGCCATTACGCATGTTAGATGCTGCGCGTGGCTCTCACCCCGTCATGGCCGAATTTATTCCGGCCATCCACGTCTTGTTTCCTTCCCCCCGCGGAAGAGAAAAGAGATACGTCACCCGCGCGCGAGCGCTGTCTCGACAGCGCGCATCCCCTCCTCCGGCTTCACCCAGATCCAGCCCGGCATCTGGTTGCGGAACCACGTCACCTGCCGCTTGGCGTAGCGGCGCGTATCCATCACCGCGCCCTCCGCCGCCTCCTCGCGCGAAATCTCGCCGCGGAAGAATTTTCGCAGCCACGGCACGCCATGCGCCTTCATCGCCGGCAGCGTTCCTGAGAGCTTGCGCGCGTCGAGCGCCTTCACTTCATCGAGCGCGCCGGCATCGAGCATCGCGCCAAAGCGCTTCTCGATGCGCCGCTTGAGCTCTTCGCGCTCGGGTGTCAGGAAAATCCTGATCGCGGCGTCAGTGTCGAGCGCGGGCGGCAGACCGTCACCATGCCACTCATCCATCGTTCGGCCCGTCGCTTCCAGCACTTCCAGCGCGCGCAGGATGCGAGAGCGGTCGCGCACCATCAGCCGGGACGCAGTCTGCGGATCGACGCGGCTGAGTTCAGCGTGCAGCTTTTCGACGCCCTCGCGTTCCAGCCGCGCATTCCAGCGCGCGCGGATATCCGGATCGATCGCCGGGATGCCGGCGATGCCGGTCAGCAGCGCCCGGAAATAAAGCCCGGTGCCGCCGACGAAGATCGGTGTTTTGCCCGAAGCGGCGACCTCGGTCAGCACCGCCTGCGCATCGCGAAACCAGTGCCCGACCGAATAATTCACCGCGGCGTCGACATGACCGTAAAGCCGGTGCGGCACGCGCTTTTCTTCTTCGGACGATGGCCGCGCCGTGATGATGCGCAGATCGCGATAGACCTGCATGGAATCGGTGTTGACGATGACACCGTCGAGCCTCTCGGCCAGCGCCAATGCCAGCGCGGACTTGCCGCTCGCGGTCGGCCCTGCAATAAGCACCGCGCGCCTGCCGCCCGCCTCGAATTGACCGTTCATGACCACCGGCACTTCATGACCCAAAGCTATTCATGACTTATGTCGCAACCCTGATTTCCAATCCCGCTTCGCCAGCGCTCGATGACGCGATCCTGCGCCGCGCGCGGCGATCGCTGTTCGCCGCGCAGGAGCCTATCTGGCTCGACCCCGGCATCGCCGCCGAAATCGTATTCGCTCCCGGCATCGACAGCGACGTCCGCGGCCTCTCCGACCATCTGCGCATGGTGATCGGCAGCGACCCGGTCGACGCCGTCGTGCAACGGACCGGACCGCGACGCAAGACGCTTTTCGTCGCCGACATGGATTCCACCATGATCGGGCAGGAATGCATCGACGAACTCGCCGATTTCGCCGGGCTGAAAGCCCATGTCGCGGCCATCACCGAGCGCGCCATGCGCGGCGAGATCGAATTCGAACCGGCCTTGCGCGAGCGCGTGGCCTTGCTGAAAGGTCTGCCCGTGTCGGTGGTCGAGACCGTGATCGCCGAGCGCATCACGCTGACGCCGGGCGCGCGGACGCTCGTGCAAACGATGCGCAAGCACGGCGCGCTGACCTGCCTGGTCTCGGGCGGATTCACGCTGTTCACGAAACGCATCGCCGACATGATCGGCTTCGATGAGAACCGCGGCAACACGCTTGGGGTCGCGGCGGATGGCGCATTGGAGGGCGTGGTGGGCGAGCCGATCCTCGGCCGCGAGGGCAAGCTCGCCACCTTGCTCGATCTCACCGCGCGGCTCGGCATCGGCCTCGGGGAGACGATGAGCGTCGGCGACGGCGCCAACGATCTCGCCATGATCGAGATGTCGGGCTTGGGCGTCGCCTATCGCGCCAAGCCGGCGGTCGCCGCGGCCGCGCATGCGCGTATCGACCACGGCGATCTCACGGCGCTTCTGTACATGCAGGGATACAGGCGCGATGAGTTCGTCGCCAGTTGACGCGGTCTACTGCTCCTTCTGTCATTCCGGGACGCGAGTGAAACGAGCGGACCCGGAATCCAGACAATAGCGCAAACGCATCTGGATTCCGGGTTCGTCCGCCTTCGCGCTTCGGCGGGACGCCCGGAATGACAGCGAAAGATTACGCGGCGCGCTTGCCGCGCACGCGGCGCAGCACCCAGACAATATCCTCGCGGCTGCAAATAACCGCGCCGAGCCCGATCGCACGGTCGCGCTCAAACCCGGTCAGGTCGTAATGCGGCGCGGAGGTTCTCGGCGGGCCTTGATAGGAACTGCGCTGCACGCCGAGCTGTGCGGCGAAGCGATGGAGTTCGTCGGTGTCATCCGCAAGCAGATGACACCAGCGCAGTCCGTGCCAGCGCCACAATGCGTCATCGACATAGACCGCCATTGTCGCTCCCTAATCCGTCACCCTGAGGTGCGAGTGAGCACAGCGAGCGAGCCTCGAAGGGCGACGGCCCGTGCGTTGCCCGCCATCCTTCGAGGCCCGCGCTTGCGCGCGGGCGCCTCAGGATGACGGATAACGATTACTGCAGACTCAGCGCCACGAAACGCAATTCGCCCGCGGCATTGGCCACGAGCAGAAGCGCGGTCTTGCGCCCGTCCTTCTTGAGCTTGTCGACCTTCTTCTGCAGATCGTCGGCGCTGGCCACGGCTTCCTGCGCGATCTCGACCACGACATCGCCGGCGGAGAGCCGCTTCTCGGCGGCGTTCGACCCCTGATCGACGCCGGTGATGACCACGCCGCCCTTCACCGATTCCTTGATCTTGTATTTCTTGCGCAGATCGTCGCTCAGGTTTGCGAGGTCGAGACCGAGCGACTTCTTGACGACGGTCTTCTCCTTGTCCTGCGGCGTTGTGGTCTTGGCGGACGCGGGCTGCGGCTTCTCGCCGTCCTCGAGCCGGCCGAGCTTCACGATCTTCTTTTCTTCCTTGCCCTTGCGGACAATGATGACCTCGACATCCTTGCCGACCGGCGTGTCGGCGACGGTGCGCGGCAGGTCGCGCATTTCCTTGATGTCCTTGCCGTCGAACTTGATCACGACGTCGCCGGGTTCGATGCCGGCCGGCTTGGCCGGGCCCTTGTCGTCGACGCCCGCGATCAGCGCGCCGCGCGTCGCTTTAAGGCCGAGGCTCTCGGCGATATCGTCGGTGACCTGCTGGATGCGAACGCCGAGCCAGCCGCGGCGGGTTTCTCCAAATTGGCGCAACTGGTCGATCACCGCGGTGACGGTCTTGGACGGCACCGCGAAGCCGATGCCGATCGAGCCGCCGGAGGGCGAGATGATCGCGGTGTTCACGCCGATCACGTCGCCGTCCAGATTGAAGAGCGGACCGCCGGAATTGCCGCGGTTGATGGACGCGTCGGTCTGGATGTAATTGTCGTAGGGACCGGAATTGATGTCGCGGTTGCGCGCCGACACGATGCCCGCGGTGACGGTGCCGCCGAGGCTGAACGGATTGCCGATCGCGATCACCCATTCGCCGAGCCTGATCTTCTCAGAATCGCCGAACTTCACCGCCTTGAGCGGCTTTGCCGGCTTCACGCGCAGCACGGCGAGGTCGGTCTTCTGGTCGCGGCCGATGATTTCAGCTTTCAGGCGCGACCCGTCGTTGAACACGACGGTGACTTCATCGGCTTCCGAGATGACATGATTGTTGGTCACCACGATGCCCGACGGGTCGATCACGAAACCGGAGCCGAGCGAATTGACGCGGCGCGGCGTATTCTGGCCGCGCTGGTTGTTCTCGCCCTGCTGGCCGCCGGGACCGCCAGGTCCACCTTGGCCGCCGCGGCGGTTCTTGAAGAATTCCTCGAAGAAGTCCTCGAACGGAGAGCCGGGCGGAACCTGCGGCGAGGGCGTCGCGCCTTCGCGGCCGCCGCGCGAGGAAGCGTCGAGCGTCTGCGAGGTCGAAATGTTGACCACCGCGTCGATGACATTCTCGGCGACATCGGCGATGTTTTCGGGCCCGCGCGCAAGCGCGCCCTGCGTCAGAACCGGCAGAACAATCACGGCCGCGGCAAAAACGGCGGCGACCGGGCGGCGGACAGCAGGAACGAATTGCATGAGCGAGCCGGCCAATTGATTGAACGACATGGGCGTCGGGTCTCCTGAAAGACGGGCTTTTGCAAACACTGCCCCCGTCGCGGCGGCGGCGCAAGGGAGCCACACTCGTGTGGCGGTTCAGAAGGTCCCTAAATCCTTGCGGCGGGTTCGGAAAGAGACCTTCTGAACCGAAACCACACGAGAATCATAACTTGGCTCGTGTCTCTTGGAATCCGAAGTTCGCTGCCAAAGTTGCTGCAAAATCAAGCGAACTTCGGATTCCGGACACTAGCACCGACGGTAAGAGCGGGCCGAATACGGCGGAAAAGCGGCCCGTCCCCGCGCTTTTCCTCGATGTTCCCGGCGCCTTTAGCCGCGGACCAGCCAGATCAGGACAACACCGGCCACCGCCGACG
>CAMDXM010000279.1 GCA_945878025.1 Pseudorhodoplanes sinuspersici
TAATCGCGCAGGAATGCATCGTGGTTTCCGGGAATATAGACAACGCGCGAGCCCCGATGCGCCGCGCTCAGGAGCTGGACGAGAACATCGCTATGCGTGGACGGCCAATACCAATGCGCGCGCAGACGCCAGCCATCGACGATGTCTCCAACCAGATAAATCGTATCCGCATGGTAATGCCGCAGGAAGTCGGCAAACCGGTCGCCCTTGCAGGAGCGCGAGCCAAGATGGACGTCGGACAGGAACAGAGCCCTGACCTGCCTCGGGCTGGCCGCCGCTGAAATATGGTTGTCGAATCGCACGCTTTCACGATGGCGGCATCATATTTCAGTCTCGTGACATCTCGGCCCCGCTGTCCCGAAGCGGGGAACCATCCGTCAGCAGATTGTTGCAAAGATGGAATAGTCCTGACGCGAATCATTCAGTGTTTCGTCACAAATCGAGCCGGGGATGAATGCAACAGAGACTGATAGCGGCCGCGCGCGGGCTTAACACCCGCGACAACTGGAACCGGCTCGGCATCGCTCTCAGCCTTCTGGTCATCGCCTTCGCGATGATGACGCTCGTGCACATGTTGCGGAACGTCAATCCGGACCGGATCTACGTCGCGCTCAAAGCCGTTCCGGCGCGCAATATCGCAATCGCTGGACTATTGGTCGCGGCCGCCTATGTCACCCTGACCTTCTATGACCTGTTCGCATTGCGCACCATCGGCAAGCGGCATATTCCATATCGGCTCGCGGCCTTCGCGGCGTTCACCAGCTATTCCATCGGCCACAATATCGGCGCGACCGTGTTCACCGGCAACGCGATCCGGTTCCGGATTTATTCGGCGCATGGCCTGACCCTCATCGACATCGCCAAGCTCGCATTCGTCACCGGCCTGACATTCTGGCTCGGCAACGCCGTCGTGCTCGGATTGGGGATCGGATACGAGCCGGAAGCAGCGAGCGCCATCAATCAATTGCCGGTCTGGCTCAATCGATCGCTCGCCGCCGCGGTGCTTGCGTTGATCGCGGCTTACCTGTTCTGGGTGGGACGCGCGCCCCGCGTCGTCGGCCGCGACGACTGGCAAGTGACGCTTCCCGGCGCCGGCCTGACGCTCGTTCAGATCGGCATTGGAATTCTCGATCTAGGGTTCAGCAGCCTCGCCATGTATGCGCTCTTGCCGGGCGCCCACGGCGACTTCGTCGCGATCCTTGTCACGTTTATTTTTGCGACATTGCTCGGCTTTGCCAGCCATGCCCCCGGAGGATTGGGCGTGTTCGATGCAGCCATGCTGGTCGCATTGCCGCAATTCGAAAAGGAGGAATTGCTTGCCTCCCTGCTGCTGTTCCGGCTGATCTATTACGTCACGCCATTCACGCTCGCGCTGACGCTCGTCGGCATACGCGAATTGTGGTTCACGGTGAAAAGCCGCGGCACGCCGGATCTGCCGGCGAAGAAGGGCCCGGCCGCCTATCCGCGGAAGTGCAAGAGCCGCAAGCCCCTGCGGCCGTAATTGCCATCGGCGGCATGCCGTGACTGCCGCCGCAGGCGCTGCACGGGAATGCGCCAAGGAAAGCCAAAAACAAAGGCACCGGACATCTCGCCGCGGCTCTTTATTTGCGCTCAAAGTCCCCATATTTCCGCCCGAACCGACGTGATAAGGAAAGTTGTCCCGTTCCAAGATGTCACTGGCATCGAAAGCTTTGATTTCCCAATCAGTCATGCGAGCGCTTCTGACCGCGGCCGTTTCGGCGCTCCTGTTCTTGCCGCCCGTCTGCGATCCGGCGCTGGCGCAATCGCGTCCGGTGTTGCCGGGGGCGCCGCCAGGCGCTGCTCCGGCCGATGTCCTGCCTCCCGCGCCAAACAGCCTTCGCGTCGAATGGGAAGTGAAAAACCGCTTCCGCCTGTTCCGCAACGAGGCCGATTTCCGGCGCCATGCGGCGGCGATGCGCGGCGACGGCGTGCTAGCTGCCGAACAGCGGCTTGCGCGCGCGAGCGACGGGCGCGGCTGGGCGCGCGACATGGTCGGCAATCTTTGCATCGACCAGTCCGGGCGTTTCCCGGAAACCTGCCAGCGCGACGGCGAGCGCGAGAACTTCATGGCGCCGGCCGATCACCGCGTCGGCATCGGCGTCGTCGGCGCGCTCACGCCGGGCGCGCTTTGCGCATGGTCATTCGACGACCGTGAAAATGCCGCCAAGGAAGTCACCGCGCCCTGCGCCGACGAAATCAAGCTGCGCGTGCGTTATGGCGTGACCACGCTCGTCACCGTCGATGTCGGGTTGCCGGACGGCACCGCGCAAAGGCTGACCGCAGATATCGCCGTGCGCGATCTCCTGATCGCCGGCATGGGCGATTCCATCGCGGCGGGAGAAGGCAATCCGGACCAGCCGATCGTGCTCGATGACGAGGGCTTCTGCTTCCGCCGTTTCCTGAGCGGAACGACGAGCGAATATTTCCGTCCCGGGCGCGCCGGCTTCAAGGGCAGCAAGGCCTGCGACTCGACGCCGACCCCCCTCACCGATTGGCAGCGGCTCAATGCGCGCTGGATGAACGCCGCCTGCCACCGCTCGCTCTACGGCTATCAAATGCGCGCCGCGCTCGCGCTCGCGGTTGAGCAGACCCATGCCGCCGTGACCTTCCTGCCGATCGCCTGTTCCGGCTCGACAATCGATCTTGGCTTTCTCAATCCGCTGCGCACGCGCGAATGCCCGCCGACCGGCGCCTGCGCCAGCACGACGGTCCCGCAGGTCGTGCAACTTGCCGAGGCCATGGCGACCGCCCGCAAGCAGAACAAGGACCGCAAGCTCGACCTCATCCTGCTGACGATCGGCGCGAACGACATCTGGTTCGCCGGCCTTCTCGGCGACGTCATCACCGAGCCCAGCACCGAACGCACTTTGTTCGAGAAAGGCGGCATGATCGTCGACGTGCCTGAGGCGCAGAAGATTCTCGACGCGGACGTGCCGGGAGATTTCGCCAAGGTGCGCGCGGCGCTCAAGCCGTTCACCGGCGGAAATCTGTCGCGCGTAGTCTACGTCAGCTATGGCAATCCGACGCTGGCGGGGCCGAATAACGTCTGCCCCGGCGGACGCGCGGGCTTCGACGTTCATCCGGTTTTCAATGTCGACGCGGCGCGGCTCAAACGCGTCTCGGACTTCGTGGAGAACAAGTTCCTGCCGAAGATGCGCGCACTTGCGGCCTGCGATACTCCGGGCGCCTGCCGCGATCCGGTCAATGACCGCATGATCTTCGTCGATCAGCATCGGGCCGATTTCGCCAATCACGGCTTTTGCGCGCGCTCCGAAGACGATCCGGTCTTCGACCGTGAATGTTTTTCGGCCAAGGGGGAAAGCTTCGAGACCGATCCCGCGACCGCGGCGGCCGGACCGCTGGTCTGCAATTTCCGGCCGCGCGATTTTCGGCCCTATGCGCCGCGCGCGCGCTGGATCCGCACCGCCAATGACAGCTATTTCACCGCCATGACCTTTCCCGAAGGCATTTCGCCGGTGCTCAAGCCGAGCGACCTGCATGATGCGACCTGGGGCGCGACCAGCGCGGTTTATGGCGGCGCGATCCATCCAACGGCGGAAGGACACGCCGCGATGGCGGATATGGCGCTGCCGTCGATCCGGGCGGCGCTCGACTTGCAGGCGCCGCCCTCGATCCGCACCGAGCCGCTGCCGCCACCGCAAATTCAGCAGACGCGATAGCTGCTCCAGCCGTACCAATTTAGATGATTATGGCTTGCCACCGGCCTCAACACGCCGAAGACGCCTGCTCCGGCCAAGGCACCATGGCTTTTTCCAGTTCAACGGCGTCGCGCTGCAAGGACAGCGATCGGGCACACCAGAGTCTGATCCGATTAAGTTGAATCGGATCAGACTCTAGATTCCCTTACCGGTCGCGCAATCTTACGGCGAACCGGTTTCCACTTCGCCGGATTGCGCTCTAGGTCAACGCCTTCTGAATATCTGCAACCGAGGCTTTGGTCAGAGTTTTGCCGATCTCGGATATCACCCGAGTCAGAACCTCCTTACACGGTAAAGGACGCATTTCGCCCAAGGTCTATGGATCAGCAATCAGCACCAGTGCCTCGAAGTCTCCGCCAAGGCTGCGGCGAGAAAGTTCTTTTGCCAATCGCTTTGCGAATGTCGCTTCGTCGGTCTCCTGGCGCGATGATTCTTTGGGACGCTTTCCCGCAGGACGCTCGTTGAGCAGATGCGTGGGTTTGAACTCACCTTCGGGCGACAATTGAATCTTGGTCTCTTGACCGGTATTGCGGAAAAACCGCGCGTGCGTCCCGTGCGCCACAACGATCAGCGCATTGTCGGTATCAACACAACGGCTCTCCTATTCTAACCGGATTTGGCAATGACAGAAATTCCGAACCCTCACTGACGCTGTTTAGCGATGTAGGCGGCTATATCCCGGGCCTCATCGCGGCTCAGCGCCATTCTCGGCATGATTGGGTGTGGATCGAGCAGGAAGAACGCGAGCTTTTCAACATTGAAATCCGCCCTCTGCGCGATCGATGCGAATGATGGGGTCGCGTCGCTTCCCTTGCCCTGCGTACCGGAGACAACATGACAAGATGCACACCAGCGCTCCGCCAAAAGCGAGCCTTTGTTGGCGTCTGGGCCT
>CAMDXM010000280.1 GCA_945878025.1 Pseudorhodoplanes sinuspersici
TGTCGACCCCGCGAAGAGCGACCTGAACCGGGCCGCTCACTTCAGGAATTTTGCATCGGCCGGAAGGAACTGCGTATCGATCAGCTTGTCGATATCGACCTCGCCGCTGAGCGCGCCGATCGACTTCTGCAGATCGATGCTGCGTTTGAGGCCTTCGATATGGATCGCGCCGGCGCCCCAATAAGGAATGCCGGCGGTCTTGCTGCCGGTCAGGAAGCGCACGGCCGAGCGGCCGACCTCAGGATCGATGTTGTAGGCCTTGGCGACAATGTCGCCGGCTTCATCCGGCTTCTCCATCATAAACGCCACGGCGCGCGCGCGCGCACGGATCACAGCGCGGACAAAGTTGCCCTTGGATTCGGCCTGGGATCCGCTGACGACGCCGACGACATTGGCCATCGGCGGCAGCAATTCGCTCGCGCTCGCGATGATGCGGTATTTGCCCTTGAACTTGGAGAGCAGCGGCTCGGGCATCGGCACGGCGTCGACGAGACCGGCATCGAGCGCGGCGATGCCCTCCCCGAAGCCGCCGGTCTTGACCAGTTCGGCGTCTTCCGTTTTCAGGCCACCGCTCTGCAGCACGAGCGTCGCAAGCCCCTGACTGGTCGAGCGCGGCTTGGGGTAGCCGAACTTCTTGCCCTTGAGATCGGCGACCGACTTGATCGGCGAGTCGGTCTTCACGACCCAGACGAATTCCGCGACCGTCAGCACATTGACGCTCACGATCTTGAGGTCGGCGCCCTGCTGGCTGGCGGCGACGACGGCATTCGGCGTCACCTCGGCATAGGGCGCGTTGCCGGCCAGCATGTTGCGCAAGGTGGTGCCGCCGCCGGCCGAGGTGATGATGCCGGTGACATTGGCGCCTTCGGCCTTGAAGTAATCCTTGGCGAGCGCGACGGCATACGGCATTCCGTTGGCCGCGACGCCGTAATTGCTGACGACGATTTCCTCGCTGTGCGCGGCCGGCGCAGCGGCACATATCGCAATCGCGGTGGCGACGGCGCCACCACGCAACATCGTTGCCCAATGACGGGTCATGCCGAAAATCCTCCCTGATGGGCGCCCATGACGCGGACAGGCGCTTTATTTTTGTTGGAGTATCCTAGCGGCCGTCATCCGCAGGCGCTAGGGCGTTGGCGCGCAGTCGCGGCGAATGCACTCAACTGACGGTCGCAGAAATCGCTGTTGTGGGAGAAGGCCCATCTCACGGACGGCACTCGTCGGATCGTCAACCCTGCCATGCAGCGCCCGCTGATCTTGCATGTGCGCGAAACGCGACGCCGATCGCTCCATCTTGTTCTCGATCGTGGCCTCGCTTGCGCGCAGAATATCCCGGCCGGGCAGCCACATTGCCGGCCGGGACATTCCTTGGAGCGGTAACGACCCGAACGCTATTCCCGACAATTTACGAAAAGTGCTTCGTCATTGTAGAGACTCCGATAACGCGCGTTAACGATTGCCGGACGGTCAATCCCGGCCCCAGACCCTCAAGGCGACGTCCGATATCGACGATGAGGATTTCCGTTCGGCCTGAAACTCGGCCGTATGATAATCTTCGAATTCGCAGGCGAGGCTTACCGAGATTTTGTCTTCCTTTCGCTCAGGCGCACCGCGCTCGGTCACCTTCGCCTTCAGGCTCTCGCAGCGTTTCGCGTAAGCATCGATGACCGCGTCCGGCGCGGCTTTGCTCTCGTAGATGACAATCGCCCATCCCGGAAAATTGCCATCCGATCCCCTCACGCTGTATTTGACCGGCTTGTCCGTCGGCGCGACCACGCCGAGACGTTCAACGCGCTTGCCGCTGACGAACGACCAATAGCGAAAACTCCTGTCCCCTTCGAAATCCCAGCTTCCCTCGACCGACCAGAATGCAAGCGCGAGAAGTGCGTACGGAATTCCTAGAAAGACCAGGAGTATGCCGGGCAATACCAGCCAGGGCGCGCAGCCGGCAAGCCGGGAACGGCGCTCCGCTCGCTCGCCGGTTTCGGTTTCAGGATTTGCATTTTCGGTCATCCGGACGCGGCGCCCTTTGGGTCATTCTTACTTGGTCGCGTTTACTTGGTCGCGCAGGCGAGCGGCCGGTTCAACTCAGTGAATGCCCAAAACAAAAGCCGCCCACCTTTCGGTGAGCGGCTTTTGCATTTTCGTATGGGGCGAGGATTACTCCGCGGCGGGCAGCTTGGTGAGTTCCTTGGCGGCTTCCTTCTCCGCCTTGGCCGCGGCCTTCGCCGCCTCCTTCTCACGCTCGTCGAGGATCAGCTTGTCGCGCTTGGTCGCAACCTCGCGCAGCCTGCCCATCATCGCGCCGGTGCCCGCCGGAATCAGCCGGCCGACAATGACGTTTTCCTTCAGGCCATCGAGCGTGTCGGCCTTGCCGTTGACGGCGGCCTCGGTGAGCACGCGCGTGGTCTCCTGGAACGACGCCGCCGAGATGAACGAACGGGTCTGCAGCGACGCCTTGGTGATGCCGAGCAGGACCGGATAGCCGCTGGCCGGCTTCTTGCCCTCCAGCGCCCACTTGGCGTTGATCTCGTCGAGTTCGGTCTTGTCCATCTGATCGCCCTTGATCAGATCGGTCTCGCCGACGTCGTCGATTTCAACCTTCTGCAGCATCTGCCGGACAATCACCTCGATATGCTTGTCGTTGATGAGCACGCCCTGCAGCCGGTAGACCTCCTGGATTTCGTTGACCAGGTAAGCGGCGAGTTCCTCGACGCCCTTGATCGCCAGAATGTCGTGCGGAGCGGGATTGCCCTCGACGATCGAGTCGCCCTTTTCGATCAGATCGCCGTCCTGCAAGTGAATGTGCTTGCCCTTGGGGATCAGATATTCCACGGGCTCGGCGCCCTTCTCGGCCGGCTCGATCGAGATGCGGCGCTTGTTCTTGTAGTCGCGGCCAAAGCGGATCGTGCCGGAGATTTCCGCGATCACCGCGGCCTCCTTCGGACGGCGCGCTTCGAACAGTTCCGCCACGCGCGGCAGACCGCCCGTGATGTCGCGGGTCTTGGCGCTTTCGGTCGGGATACGCGCAACGACGTCGCCCGCATGCACCTCCGCGCCTGAATCGACCGAGAGAATGGCGTCGATCGCCAGCGCATAACGGGCTTCGCCGCCGCGCATGAGCTTGAGGATCTTGCCCTTCTCCTTGATCACGATGGCCGGACGAAGATCCGCAGCGCGGCTCGACGTGCGCCAATCGGTGACCACGCGCTTGGTGATGCCGGTCGATTCATCCTGCGTTTCCGCCACGGACTGGCCTTCGACCAGATCCTCGAACTCGACCGTTCCATCCACCTCGGTGAGGATCGGGCGGGTGTAAGGATCCCACTCCGCCATGCGCTGGCCGCGCTTGACCTTGTCGCCGTCATCCACCCGCAGCCGTGCGCCATAAGGCAGACGGTGCGTGGCGCGTTCGGTGCCGTCGGCATCGACCACCGCAAGAACGGTCGAGCGGCTCATCGAGATGAGTTCGCCTTCCGAATTCTTGATGACGTTCTTCGCCAGCTTGTCCTTGTTCTTCAGCTTGATGGTGCCGTCGAAATTGGACTCGATGAACGACTGCTCGTTGATCTGCGCCGCGCCGCCGATATGGAAGGTGCGCATGGTGAGCTGGGTGCCCGGCTCGCCGATCGACTGCGCCGCGATGACGCCGACCGCTTCGCCCATATTGACGGGCGTGCCGCGGGCAAGATCGCGCCCGTAGCATTTGCCGCAGACGCCGTTCGTGGCTTCGCAGGTCAGCACCGAACGGATGCGCAATTCCTGCACGCCGGCTTGCGTGATCAATTCCACTTCCGGCTCGGTCAGGAGCGTGCCCTTCTTGACCACGACCTTGCTGGTCGCGGGATCCTTCACGTCCTCGGCCGTGGTGCGGCCGAGAATGCGGCTGCCGAGCGAGGCGACGACGGTGCCCGCATCGATGATCGCGCGCACCTTGATGCCGCCCTTCGATCCGCAATCCTCGGTCGTGATGATGCAATCCTGCGCGACGTCGACGAGGCGGCGCGTCAGGTAGCCCGAGTTCGCGGTCTTCAGCGCGGTGTCGGCAAGACCCTTGCGGGCGCCGTGCGTCGAGTTGAAGTATTCGAGAACCGACAATCCCTCTTTGAAGTTGGAGATGATCGGCGTTTCGATGATCTCGCCCGAGGGCTTGGCCATCAGTCCGCGCATGCCGGCGAGCTGGCGCATTTGCGCCGGCGAACCGCGCGCACCGGAATGCGCCATCATGTAGATCGAGTTGACCTGGGCCTCGCTGCCGTCGGGCATCTTCTTCACCGACGAGATTTCACGCATCATCTCGTCCGCGATCCGGTCGGTGGACTTCGACCATGCGTCAACGACCTTGTTGTATTTCTCGCCCTGCGTGATGAGACCGTCATTGTATTGCTGCTCGAACTCCTTGGCGAGCTGGCGCGTATCATCGACGATCTTCCACTTCGCCGCCGGCACGACCATGTCGTCCTTGCCGAACGAAATGCCGGCCTTGAACGCGTGGTAGAAGCCGAGCGCCATGATGCGATCGCAGAAGATGACCGTCTCTTTCTGACCGCAATGGCGGTAGACCTGATCGATCATCCCCGAGATTTCGCGCTTCGTCATGAGCTTGTTGACGATGTCGAACG
>CAMDXM010000281.1 GCA_945878025.1 Pseudorhodoplanes sinuspersici
GGTTTCGGCGTTGCGGCGACTTTTTTCGGTTCGGGCGGCTTTTCTTCGGCCACGGGAGTCTCGGGCGGCGCCTGATAGCCCTTCACGAGTTCGGGCGGCACGCCTTGCGGCACGCCCGGTGTGCCGCCGGGAAACACCTCGCGGCGCTCGCCCGGCAGCTTCTTCTTGCTATCCGGAATGAGATTGGTGAGGTCGAAGGATTCGCAGCCCCCGAGCGTGAGCGCGAGACCGGCAGCCAGGGCCGCGGCCCGAAAACGCTTGAATGTCGCGCTCGCGCTCATGCTCGTTAGCTCTTCGCCGCGGCGGGCAGCATCGCCATCAGGACCTCGATCCGCGAGCGGATGCTGCCCGGCGTTTCGCCGTCATTGATGATCTGTTCCGCAAAGCGGCGGGCCGCCGCGCTGTCGTTCACGCGCCAGGCCGAGAGCGCCAGCAATTCACGCGCGGAATGCCGGAAGGTGCGCCCCGCGGCGGCGAGCGGCTCGAGACGCTGGCTCATGTCGTTGAAAGGCGCGGTGTCGACCAGGAGGAAACCGGCGCGCAACGCCGCGAGATCCTGAAAACGCTGCCCGATGCTGGAATCCGCCGCGAGCGCATCATAGGCCGCGACCGCGGCCTTGGCGTCGCGCGTGCCGATTTCGGCGGCCTCGCGCAAACGCGCAAGCGTGCGATATCCGGCGACGCCCTCCTTGGCGACTTTGGCGAAGGCGTCGGCGGCTTCCTGATGCTTGCCGGCTTCGGCGAGCGTCATCGCCGCCTCGAATGTCGCGCCGGCCTCGGCCGCCTTCTTGCCCTGCCAGTAATCGTAGCCACGCCAGGCCCCGACCCCGGCAATCACGAGAACGACAAGCGCGATGATGTAGACGCCGTAGCGCTGCCACAGCTTCTCCAGCCGATCGCGTCTAACGGCCTCATCGACCTCGTTAAAAATGTCGGCCAATTCACTATCCCCGGCGGTTTTTATGCTGATTTGGGGCCCCCGGCCGATATGGCCACGCCCCCCATTGATTGGCGCGTAAAATAGCCGTGTGGCGCGGACAAGGCAAAGGGCAACGGGGCTATGATTAATGAGGCTCCGTTGGCTGTCATCGCCCGCGCAGGCGGGCGATCCAGGCAGATTCTCCCTCTCCCATAGGGAGAGGGTGGATCGCGCCGAGAGACAAGCGACGCGCGAGACGGGTGAGGGGTTACGCTCTCACCAGTGCACCTTAACCCCTCACCCGCCTCGCTTCGCTCGGCACCCTCTCCCTATGGGAGAGGGAAATCTCCCTATGGGAGAGGGAAAGAAGTAAGCGGGCATGACAATTAGCCCTTCTTCATCCCGTACACCTGATCCGGCCCCGGAAACGCGCGCGAACGCACTTCTTTGGCGTAGTCGGCCACCGCCTTTTCGATCGAGGGGCCAAGGTCGCCATAGCGCTTCACGAATTTCGGCACCCGGGCCGAGAGCCCGAGCATGTCCTCCAGCACGAGAATCTGCCCGTCACAGGCGGCACTCGCCCCGATCCCGATGGTGGGAATATCGACGGCCGCCGTGATCTTGCGCGCGAGCGGCTCGGCCACCGCCTCGATCACCACGCTGAAAGCGCCGGCGTCGGCGACCGCGCGCGCGTCGTCCTCGATCGGCCCCCAGTCCTTCTCGTCGCGTCCCTGCGCCCTGAAAGAGCCGATCGTGTTGATCGATTGCGGCGTCAGCCCGATGTGGCCCATCACCGGCA
The DNA here is from genome assembly GCA_945878025.1 of Pseudorhodoplanes sinuspersici. GTDB lineage: Bacteria > Pseudomonadota > Alphaproteobacteria > Rhizobiales > Xanthobacteraceae > Pseudorhodoplanes > Pseudorhodoplanes sinuspersici_B. Next base: position 1,719 of record CAMDXM010000281.1, read on the forward strand.
CGCCGCGCTCGACCAGGAAACGGATGGTCTCCGCCATGCGCCGGCCGCCTTCGAGCTTGATCGCGCCACAGCCGGTTTCCTTGAGCACGCGCGAGGCGGACATGAAGGCCTGCTCTTTCGACGCCTCATAAGAGCCGAACGGCATATCCACCACGACCAGCGCGCGCTTCGAGCCGCGCATCACCGCGTGTCCCTGCAGGATCATCATGTCGAGCGTGACCGGCACGGTCGTTTCCATGCCGTGCATCACCATGCCGAGCGAATCCCCGACCAAAATGAAATCGCAATAGGGGTCCATCAGCCGCGCGGTATGCGCGTGATACGCCGTGAGCGACACGATCGGCTCGCCCTTCTTGCGGGCGCGGATATCGGGCGCCGTCAGCCGCCGGATATCCTGCTGGACCGACATGCTCAGCCCCCGAGAACGGGAATGCCGATCACGTAGGGATGGAACCACCAGCCGAGTGCGGCATAGAGCGCGATGCCGCCGAAAATCGCGATCACGTCGTTGTGCCAGCCGCCGACCGGGATCGGCGGGGCGCCCGGATCGGTGCGGCGCTTGAGCGAAATACGGTCGATCACCGCCCAGGCCAGAACCGCGCCGAACAGGATGAGCGAACCGAGATCGCCGTTGGCCAGAAGATGCGCCAGCGCCCACAGCTTCACGCCCGCCAGCATCGGATGCTTGAGCGTCGTGTAGATGTGGCCGCGGCTATAAGACGCCACCAGCATGATGAGCGCGGGAAGGACGAGGAACGCCGCGAGATGCCGCGTCCAGATCGGCGGCGACCACAGCTCGATCATTCCGCCGGCGCGATAGCGCGCGAAGCCATAGACGATCAGGCCGATCCCCACGGCCGAAACGACCGAATAAAGACCCTTGTAGCCATTCTCGCCCAGACGCGCGATCAGCGCCGCGCGCTGCGGCCGCATGATGCTCACGAGATGCACGCCGAGAAACACGGCGAGACCCAGGATCAGAATCGTAAGGCCCATAAGCGGCTCCTATCCGGCAATTCGGCGTGGACGGCTTCGCGAATAGAGGAATAAGGCGAGTGTGGCAAGGTGACGACAATTGATACACAAATAATTTGCCGGAACGCCCAACCCTTCAAGTTGCAGGGGCGTCCCCGCTCATGCATGGCTCAAATCGGGCTGATTTCATCGGAAGCTCTCGACTTGGCAACGTATAATAACAATACGGGCTTTTTCTAACTTGCCCAAAGCTCTCGTAGTAGAAGCAACCATATATAATCAACCCGTCTAATTTGTCCGCGAACCTTTGAGGCAGAAATTTAGGCCCGCTATTGAAAATGTAATAAAGTTCGGAATACTCAACCCCCGGATAAACAGTGCGGCCATCGCGAATCTTTTCGATTGGAAAATTGCAAGTTATATTTTTTGGCCACGGCACATTGTGAAAATCAATATAAGGCATTTGCTTCGCATCGTATTCGATTGGAAAAATAATTGGCGCCGGCGCACGAAAGTGAACCAAATTAAGCGCCGGCTCCTTGCCAACATTTTGCAGCAGAACTTTTAACCGCAAATTGCTGCCAACCGTAATTTCTCCATCGAACATCGCACCTTGCGGCGCTACCCATGCTCGCGTGTTGGCCATCAAGGTGTCATTGAGTGTCTTATCTGTCGCGTGCAATTCGTTCCATTGAAGTGCGGCGACAAACACGCCAACAGAAGTGGCGATCACAAGAAAAAATGAAAATCTATCCGCCGGATTCTTCCACCATCGGAAGAAGCGCCGCAATCGAATCCAAACTAACTGTTTTCCGCCACTTCTCTTGCCCATTCATACTCTCCGAGACGAGAAGATTGGTACTAGCCGAGCTTAAGAAACGCCACCACAAGGCCTGTGACGGCAATCGTCGTGCCGATAATCCATTTCCATTCTCTTAGCCAGAAATCGGCCACCGTGTTGGCAACGACGGCCGTCCAGTGTCGGTGATAGTTTCCGTTCATGAAAACAAGTATGGAATCCGGATCGTTTCGGTAAGGCACATATTTGCCTTGGTACCACATGCGGACCTTTGCGAGCATGATCGCCTCATTGAGTGAATCAGGTTGCATGAATCGTGGTCTGTCGCAGCGGATTTCGCAAGGGCGGTGTTGTTTCGCTGTGTGATGCCTGAATGGCCTCTCATTGGCTGGGCATCTTTTTCCCGATTTCAGCGGGGGAATCCAGAGGCTCTTTATCAATCAATGTCGTGTCATCATCGTTCGCTCGAGAGCTATTCACCCGCTTCGACACTGGCCATTTTTGCAACATGTCCTCCGGCGCTGGTCTGAGCGTTTCCTTGCCCGCCTGCCCCGATCGTCGCCGTTTTCCCGTCTCATTTTCCCTCTTGACTGCTATTTAGTTATGCTATAATTTGATGACCATCCCCATTCGCTGAGGGTCGTTCTCGAGGCGAAACTGAACGGGAATGGGGAGCGACGCCCGCGCGCATTGGTTCGCAGCCATGCTCCCGGGAGTCCTTGGAGGGACGCCTCCGGGCCCATTACGAGGCCTAGGGTCAATGTCCTTTATACCTTGTCGCCATCGGCGAGAGCCGTGGTCAAGGGAGTGGGGCACCAGGGATTGAAGACGCCGCGGTGGAGCGCCGTAAGGCGAGCTGGCCGATCGCAAGGCCGGCACGTGCTCTTCGCAGGAGCACGCGATTGATGAATACGCGCCGTTACGGCGCTCCGCTCCCTCGTTTTGAGGGAGTAAATCGAAGACGCGACCGGAAAACTCCGACGGGAAACCGCCTGCGAGAAAGAAGAGACGTGGCTATTTGACAATTGGATCTAGAATGACGTGTCCGTCGTCAGGCAATTTGAGACTGATCAGGCGTTTCGAGAAGAGAGGCTCTGGCTCATCAGGGTTAGAGTTTAGGCGGCCT
>CAMDXM010000282.1 GCA_945878025.1 Pseudorhodoplanes sinuspersici
GCACGATCGCCTTCGCCATGTCGAGATCGGCGGCCTTGTCGACATAGACCTGGCAGACGCCTTCCAGATGCGCGAAAACCGGCACGCGCGCCTCGCTTTGCACGCGAGCGACAAGATTCTTGCCTCCGCGCGGCACGATGACGTCGATATTGCCGTCGAGTCCGCGCAGCATCAGGCCGACCGCCTCGCGGTCGCGCGTCGGCACGAGCTGGATCGCGTCTTCCGGCAGACGCGCGTCGCGCAAACCGGCGGCCAGAGCGGCGTGGATCGCGCGCGAGGACCGGTACGAATCCGAGCCGCCGCGCAGGATCGCGGCGTTGCCGGCCTTGAGGCAGAGCGCGCCCGCGTCCGCGGTCACGTTCGGACGGCTTTCATAGATGATGCCGACAACGCCGATAGGGACGCGCACGCGCTCGATGGTCATTCCGTTCGGCCGCGTCCATCGGTCCAGAATGGCGCCGACCGGGTCGGCCAGATCGCGCACGATATCGAGGCCGTCCGCGATCGCGGCGATCCGCGATTCATCGAGCGACAGCCGGTCGATGAAAGCCTCCGACACGCCGGCGCTTTTTGCCTCGGCGATGTCCTTCCTGTTGGATTCGAGGATTTCGGCCCGCGCCACGCGGATGGATTTGGCCATCGCGGACAGCGCCTTGTTCTTCTGCGCGGCGGGCGCCAGCGCCAGAATGCCGGCGGCCGCCCGCGCGCGCTGCCCGATGCCCTGCATCAGGCTCGCGATATCGGAGGCGGGTTCGATCGTTTTGAGCGGCGCTGTCATGGTCCGGGCTTCTATCACGTCCGGCAGATAAGCGGGGAGGGCCGCTTTTTCACCGGCGGCGAAGCCCTGGCTGCCAGCAGATCGAAAAGGACCCGGACGGGGTTGGGGACAACGGGGAAAAGTCCGGCCAGCCGGGAAACTGTAATCTGGGCGTTACATTGGGGCGTCAGGTTCCGCAGGTAGCTTCGGAGAGTTGTGTTTCGTCGGAGAGTAACGCCATGGCTCGTTCTTTGGGTCGTCCTTCGGGCCGTCCGTTCGTGCTGCCTCGTGAATTTCCCGAAGGCACCCGCTTTGTCGTTGAGGGCAGCCCTGACCCCGACGGAAAGACGAGAATCGTCTCGCGTTATCTCGTTTTTCCGGACGGCCGCAGGGTCGATCTCCCCGCGCCTGCCTCCCCAATGGCCCGGCTGCGGCCATTGCGGCACAGACGCAACGGACGCCGTCTCGCCCGCAGCCTGAAGACGGTGCGCGCCAGAGGGTTCCTCCTGCACTAGGCCATTGACCTATCTACCAGGCTGCTCCCCGCCTGACGCAAGGCCCTGGAACTTCGGGTTGATTCGCATATATTTTTTCCCCGCGCCCGGAACATCAGGATGCCGCTTGCGTTTTGCCCGTGGGACGATGCTGCGGGCGGGGTTGCCATGTCGAATTCCAGCTATTTTAGCCAACAAATCGAGCGTTGCCTCAGGCTTGCGCAGGCGTGTTCGGACAGCATTGTGGCAGAGCGGCTCCGCCAGATCGCCGCGGAATTCCAGCAACAGGCGGATCAGCTCGCCGAACGCGCCATGTCTTCGAGCGCCATGTCGTCGCCGCACGCCATAGCCAGCAACGGTTCCGCGGCCGGCGATAGCAACCACGGATAAGCTTCTGCACGCCCGCTAGGCCATTGGCTGAGCGACCGGCTACGCCTTTTCGAGCCTGAACCTGACCCGATCATATTGAATCCACCCCGGATCAAGTCCGGGGCAGGCTCCCGGATCAAGTCCGGGACAGGCCTTGCCGGATTGCGCTCCGGGGCCGCCATCTCGACATGCCGGTTCACACAAGGTTCACGGGTGTTGGCATCAATTCCGGACAAGGGTCGGCAAGTCGGTTCCGGTCCGGTCGAGAAAATTGAGCCAGCCCAACAGAGCCATTCCATGAGTCTGGATTGTCAGCCGCTCCGCCACTCTTCGCGGCGCAGGGTCACGACGTCGGCATGGCCCTTCGCCGTTTCGTATTTCGCCGCTCTTCTCCTGGTATTCCTCCTGGCGTTTCTCTCGGCGTTTTTTTCCGCGATCGCCTCGCCGCATGCCCGCGCCGAGCCGCTGCATCCGGCTTTTGTCGACGCCGCGACGGTGGTTCCCGGCCTTGAGGTCGAGATGCGCTATGCCGGCGCGCATAACTTCGTTGGCGCGAAAGTCACCGGCTACGAGCAGCCGGTCTGCCTCCTGACCAGGGAAGCGGCGGCGGCCCTGGCCAAGGCGCAGATCGCCCTTGCCTCAAGCGGCACGGGATTGAAGGTGTTCGATTGCTATCGCCCGGTCCGCGCGGTGGCGCATTTCGTGCGCTGGTCGCGCGATCTCAAGGACACCGCCGCCAAGGGCGAATTCTATCCCGATCTCGACAAGCGCGATTTGTTCCGCGACGGCTATATCTCGTCTCGCTCGGGCCATTCGCGCGGCTCGACGGTCGATCTTACCCTGGTCGACATTCTCCCCGGTTCGGATGGAAAGCTGCACGAGCGCGACATGGGCACGCCGTTCGATTTCTTCTCGCCTTTTTCATCGCCCTCCGACAAGCGCGTGAACGAAGAGGCGCGGTCGAACCGGCGGCTGCTCGCGGACGCCATGCGGAAAAGCGGATTTGTTCCCTACGACAAGGAATGGTGGCATTTCACGCTCGCGCATGAGCCGTTTCCGCAGACCTATTTCGACTTCGTTGTGAAGTGACGGATCGCTGCGGATTGCGCTTATGCCGCTTTCCAGGCCCGCATCTGATCGACATAGGCTTCGCTGGCCATGATGCTGTGGCTGTCCTTGCAATGCGGACACCACACCGACAGCATCATCCGGTTCATGCCGATGAGCGTCGCATCATCGGTCTGGATCGAGGTCTCGACGCTCTTGCCGGATGTCTTGCAGCGATATTTCACCGAACCGGTGGAACTCATTACGCATCTCCGGCCCCCGGTCGCGACAATGACGCAGGTGACGCAGCTGTGGCGGTACGATGGCACGCGTCCACAGGCGGCTGCCGCGTATCTGGTATGCGAAGAGCGACGCAAAAAATCCGCCGGAAGAATCCGGGAATGGAACCGCGCAGGATGACGCCGAGCGATATTCATATTTGCGGAACTGCGCGCGAATAAGATGAACTGCGCGACGCCGTCATGGGCGCGTCCGCGAAATTTTCTCTTGCCGACATTCGCGTAAAAATCGATCGCCAGATTTCATGGCGTCGAAAAATGCGGCGGTGGCGGCGTATCGGACACGGGCGTCGCGCTTGCTTCACCTGAAATCCAGACCGCGGACGCGAACACAAAGAGGGACTTCTGTGACCACACCGTGCCCGGATTCAGGCTGTCCGTCGTTACGCATTACTGATGCCGGTTGTGGGGAAACCGGCGAACGACCCCCAGACGCCCCACCCACCGCTGAGCAGTCTAGGACACATGCCGCGCGGCGCTGCGGTATCGGAGAGTCCCGCCACATTTCGTCCACAAGAGCGGCGGCATGGAGATGTCCGCCACAATTGAAAAATCCGCGCGCTACCGGACGCGTTTCGCGCGCCGCGCCACAGTGATCATCACGGTCGGAATGGAAATCAGCGCGCAGAAGGCGGCGCCGAGAATGACAAGGCGCGGCTCGCCGTGATCCATCATGTATCCGAATATCGGCGGCGCGATCACGCCGCCGATGCTGAATCCGGTGGTGACGAAGCCGAACACGCGGCCGAATGCGCCTGGCGGCGTCACCGCGCGCACGATCATGTCGCGCGAGGGCTGAAAGACGCCGCTGAAGAAACCCGACAGACCCATCAAGCCGATCAACATTGCCGCGCCGAGATCGAAAAAGGCGATCGGAACGAGCGCCAGCGCGTTGACCGAAAGGCCGATGACAGCGACGAGATCGTGACGGTCCGTGCGCGCGGAAATGAATCCGCCGACCAGCACGGCGAAGGCGCTCATGGCGAGATAGGCGGTGAGCGCGGTGGTCGCGAGCGGCAGCGGCGTGCCCCATAACGCTTCGAGCGCCACGATGGCGTAGATTTGCAGGCCGGCGGTCATCGCCAGCAGCATGTAAAAGCACAGACTGAGCAGGATCGGCGCCGACACCAGGATGCGGGAATCCGCGCCTTTTTCGCCGCTCTCCTTCTCCTTGATGCGGGTCGGATCGCGGCCGGCCATGACCTCGCCGAACAGCAAAAGGATGGCCGCGACGATGAGACCGAGCGCAGCCGCCGCGAGAAACGCGCCGCGCCAGCCCAGACTTTCGGCCAGGATCAGGAGCGTCGCGGGCGCCGCGGCGGTTCCGGCAAAGCCCGCGAAGATATGGATCGAATAGGCCTGCCCCATGCGGGCAGCCGACACGCGGCCCGAGAGCAGCGCGTAATCGGCCGGGTGATAGGCCGCATTGGCGACGCCAAGCAGCGCGAACATGACGACGAAGACAGTGAAGGACGAGACCATCGCCGCGCCCGCGAGCGAAACCGCGCCCAGAAGCAGCCCGCCGATCAGGACGGCGCGCGCGCTCAACCGGTCGACAAGAAATCCGGCCGGCGTCTGCAGAAGCCCGGTGAGAATGTTGAAGATCGCGATCGCAATGCCGAGCCTGGTATAGGTCACG
>CAMDXM010000283.1 GCA_945878025.1 Pseudorhodoplanes sinuspersici
AGGCTGGTTCGGTTGCGCCGGCGCGCGGGCAGCCGGCGGATTGATAACGGTCGGATTGGCCGGACGCGTTTGCGCGGCCGGCGGTTCGTTGATGTTGGACGCGGTCTGTGTATCGTTGCGCGCGAACGACAGCGCAACGAGAACGAGCACCACGGCCGTCAGACCGCCGAGAATCCAGCCCCAGGACGCGTTCGCATTGCGCTCCGCCTCCCAGTCAGGGGTCTGCAATTCGTTCAGACGATTGGGTTCGCGGAAGTCACGGTTGGGATCGTAGTCAGCCATCTTGGCCTCCTCTCATGCTCAACCGGTTTAACGGCCGAAGGCACGAAGACGTTCCGCGATGTCCGATCACGGAATATGACGAAAAATACGATGGAACTCAGTCAGCGCGTTGCCGGTTTCATTGCAGCGCCCGCAACGATATGTCCCGCCGCAGAATAGGCGATTTGCGGAACAAGTACGGTTTGGCCGGGCCGCAACGGAGCGTCGTTGTCGATCTTGTTGACCTGACCGATCACCCAGGCCGGCGCGTTCGATCTTGCTGCGATGGATTCCAGCGTGTCGTCCGGCTTCGCCGTCACGGATATCGCGCTATCGAACAGCGCGATCGGTTCCCTGGCCGGCACGACGTATTTCATCGCGAGCGGCAGGACATAAGCCGGCGGCGGTGGATCCGGCTTCCTTTTTTCCTTCGCCCGCGGCTTTTTCGGCGGCGGAGCGGCGGCCATCGCCAATGCCGCCTGCTTTTGCGCGGCGGCCGCGGCCACGCCAATCACCTTGTCGACGACAAGCGCATGGATCACGTCGGACTTGTCGAGCGTGATGTGAACGATCTCGCGATGCTCGCGCAGATCGACGTTGACGATCCGCCCGCGAAAGTCCGAGGCCGCCGCGGCGCTGCCGCCGCCGATGATGTTGGTCGCCTGATAGAGATTGATGAATAATTCCACATTCGACGGAATCCGGCCCGCGATCGGCGTCGGATCGAAGCCGAAGATCAGGCCGACCGGAATGTTGGCGGCCTTGAGCCGTTCCGCGATGGCGATCACGGCGTCGCCGCCGGATGAATGTCCCAGCAGCATGACGGGCGCCGAAGACGGATCGCGCCGGTATTCGCGGATGATGCTGTCGGTGATGGAGCCGGTCTCGATCATGCTGTGAACCGAGGCCGCGACACCCGCGCGCTCGATCTTGGCCGCAAGACCGTCGAGACCGCGCGAGAAGATCTCCCCGGCCAGACCCCACATGAGATAGACGTGGCCCGGCAATTTCCCGCTTCCGCCATTGCCGCCATTTCCGGCCGCACCGGCGCCCCCGTTCAGCTTGTCGAAATTGTCCGCGCCGCAGCCGCAGACGCCGCCGATCAGCGCCGCGATGACCGCGAGCCGGGCAATGGATTTCATCAGGCCGGAAGTCGACAACGTAATGTGAGCCGATCGCATGCGGGATTGAAATTACGCGATAAGGCGGCAAAGCGCATCCGGCCGGACGGACCCTGCGTCAGTCCGGCTTTCGCCACGGCCAACAAAAAAGCCCAGGCTTTTGGCCTGAGCATGGCGACAGATAGGCGCAGATCGGGCGGCGATCCGCAATTTCGGGCGGATCGCCATCGTCCCTGAACGAAAAATCGCTTACTTCTTGTTGGCTATCGCCTTTTCGGCGTCCGTCGCCTCGCGTTTCGGCTCCGAAGACGAAGCGACCGAGCGGATGGTGTCGAAAGCGATCGGCGACGAGCTGGCGCGCGCGCCGGTATCGGTTTTCTTGATCGCGCCGTCGCCCTTTTCGTTGCCCTTGATGGAGGACACTTCACCGGCCAGCACGCCGCCCTTCTCAATCTCGATATCGCCGTATACGGCCGAACCTTCGATCCGGCCGGTCTTGCGCAGCGACAGGCAGACACGCGCTTCGATGTTCTGGAGAACCTTCCCCTGCACATCGGCCTGGTCGACTTTCACATTGCCCTTGATCGTGCCGCTCGGACCGACCAGGAGATCGCGCGCGACAAGGTCACCCTCGACCGTACCGTGAACGACAATTCTCTCAGGCGCTGTGATTGAACCTTTGAGGGTCACGCCCTCACCGAAAAACGCGCAACTGTTGTCCGCGCCTTCGGTCTTTCCGGAAACATAGTCAGACATAACGCCACCTCACATTTGCGGAAAATTGATCAGACCCCGTATCAATCCATTTCATCGCGAGCGTAAACTTTGTTCTGCACGCGATGTCAGTAAGGTGACACCGCCTCAAAATTCGCCGGTTATCGACGACGCGATTTGAAGGCGGCGGCGGCGTCCAAATAACGCCGACATTGCAGAGGGATTCGCCGCCCTTGCCCAAAAAAATTCGCGGCGTTCGCCGGACCAATATGGTTAACGAAACGTGAGTTTTCTTTTGACGTGGTTAACGCGCACGCCGCAAATATGGCGGGAGCGATCATTCTCAAACAAAAAGCGGGAGCCCGATTCTGATTCAATCGGATCCGACAGGGCGCTAGCGTCGCGCCGGCGAGAGCTGATCCCGGCGCTCGATCAGACGCAACACGCGGTAAATCTCCGCCAGCGCCTTCACAAGCCACGAGCGGATCGCCGCGCGCGTCTCCGGGGACATCTTCATCGTGGGCTCGCGGATGAATTCGCTGAGCGAGACGTCCTGCTCTTCGAGCAATTCCATGAAATACGGATCGAGCGCGGGGATCAGCATGCGGGTGGGCAGGTCGGCGAGCGTGCGGAATGCGTCGCTGCTGCGGACCGATGGCTTGATGTCGCCCAGAAACGCGTTCTCCACGAAGACGAACGGACAATCTCCGATGCCGAGGCGCAGCTCGTTGGCCTGCTCGAACGCTTCCTGGTCGGGTCCCGCGATATGGAAGACCACGGGCTCGATCTCATTCGCCCTCGCCTCCCGGATGTAATCGCTTTCCAGCATCAGATCGAAGAACTTCCGGAACGAGTCATGCTTCAGGTCGAGGATGCGGGAATTGGCGGCGGCCGTGGAGAGGCCGTCGAACAGCGCCATCTGATCGGTCACGCGGTCGATATCGAGCGCGAGCGCGTCGTTCGGAAAGCGCGCGACCAGAGGCGCCGCCACCGGGTCGGTGTCGAAAATGGCGGGTTGCTGGCCGCCGAGGATGAAGTTTTCGGCCAGCAGCCGGGCCAGCAACGTCTTTCCGCTTCGCGCGCGCGCCGACGCGACGATAATCGCAAAATTCATTCTCGGCCTATGACGTCATGCGGCGTGGAACGCCGGACGCAATCCGTTTACGAGACGCTGGTATTCACCGGCGTTTCCGCTGGCGACAGCTTTTTCAGGACGCCCGCGCGCTCATACTCGGCCGCGACCTGCATCAGCCAGGTGCGGACATAACCGCGCAGCACCAGCGAATAATTGCCCGGTCCGCCCTGGGCGTTCTTGTTGCTGATGAAGGTCGAGAACGGAACGCCCGCGAGCTCCACCGCTTCGCATGCCATTTCGGTGAGTTTCGGAATGCTGATCTCGGTCGTGTCTTTCGATCTCTCGAAATACTTGGCTTTGACGGCGGGATCCCAATCGAAAAAGCTGGTCTCGTTGATGAAATTCTTCACCGCGAAATAAGTGCCGCTCTCGGCATAGGGCATCACTTCGCTGATCTCGTCGAGCGACGCCACCGACGGCCCCAGAATGTGGAACAGGCCGAAATTGAATTCGCCGGCGCGCACCGCGTCGAAGAAACCGGAATCCTGGAACGCCTTCAGCGTGCTGGACAGCAGTCCGGCGCGGATATCGATCAGCGTCACCCGTGAATCGCTGCCGGTCAGCGTATCCAGGATTTTCATCTGGTCGCCGGTCTGGGTGATGTCCACGACTTCGGTCACCGCCGGATGAAAGCGCTTCAGCGTCCCGCGCGGCGATTCCGCGTCGAATGCGCGCGATGGCATGCTCTTCGCACGCAGATAATCGAGCACCGTCCGCGAGATTGTCGTTTTGCCGACCCCGCCCTTGTCGGCGCCGATCATGAGAACCGCTGGCTTCATTTCCCTAGTCCCTTACAATGACACAACAGACGCGCATTCCGGCCGTCGCCCGATCGGCCCTGGCCCCCGCCCTGAAGGCCGATCCTGGCATCTCTTCGATCCCCGCCGATTTGTGCCGGAGGCCTTGAGACAGGAAAAACATAGCCCAAAAAACCGGCCCGCGGTCGCCCTCGTCGCGCTTACTTTGGCACGCCTTCCGGTTCTGTCGCTAGAGGTAGAATCTAACCCCGGATGCGGCGGAACGAACCGCTGCCCCGCGCGTTTTGGCCCCAAGTCCTTGCGCCACGCAAGGAATATTTCAAAGGGGTTTTTGCATGGCCGGGCGCGGCGAAAAGCACGAACTGGCGCGGTTCGATCCCACCATCGTGCTGACGGTCCTGATCGGCCTTGCTGCGGCGGCGTTCCTGGCCACGGCGATTTGATATATCGCGGCGCGGCCGCATGTTTACGGCGGCCGCTTTGAAGCGCCGGCCGCTATTCGCAAGCGATCGTGCGATATCAGACGCCGCCGGCGAAACCCGCGGCTTTCATGTGTTTATCGGCTTTCTCATCGCCACCGATCTGGGTTATCCGTGTGGGAGGGTTTGT
>CAMDXM010000284.1 GCA_945878025.1 Pseudorhodoplanes sinuspersici
CGAGACCAAGCGGCTTGCCCTGCGCGCGCCGACTCTCGCGGACGCTAAAACGGTAGCGATGCTCGCAGATGACCGTCGCATTGCCGAAAACACCGCGCGCATTCCGCATCCCTATCGCATGGCGGATGCCGAAGGCTTCATTGCCGGCGCCAACAAGGCCGGTGGCGAAGCCGTGTTTCTGATTACTTTGCCCGACGACACCATTATCGGCGCTTGCGGCATCCTCACGCAGGACGCAACGCCGGAGCTCGGCTACTGGCTCGGCGTCGACTATTGGGGCAATGGCTACGCCACCGAGGCGCTGCACGCCGTGATCGATTACGCCTTCACCGATCTCGAGCATCAGGCGCTGCAAGCCGGCAGCCGTGTCACCAACCCGGCCTCGCGCCGCGTGCTGGAGAAGTGCGGCTTCCAGTGGACCGGGGTCGGGCTCTATCGCATCAAAGCGATCAAGTCGTCGGCGCCGATCGATCGCTTCCGGCTCGAACGCGGCATCTGGTCGGCGATCAAGGGCTGGGGTATGGGCACGGTCAAGCGAGCAGGCTGATGCACCAGCCGCCGCACTTTCGCGAAGACCGGCGCGACGTCCAGCACGCGCTGATCAAAACGCATTCCCTCGGCCTGCTGATCACGGCAGGGCCCGGGGGATTGCAGGCGAATTTCATTCCGTTCCTGATCGACCCTCGGGCTTCGGACAACGGCACGCTGCGCGCGCATCTCGCCCGCGCCAATCCGCAATTGCGCGAGCTCGCAGCGGTCGAAGAATGCCTCGTCGTCTTCCAGGGGCCGCAGGCTTATGTCAGCCCGTCGCTCTATCCAACCAAACGCGAGACCGGCAAGGTCGTGCCGACATGGAATTACATCACTGTGCAGGCCTGGGGCCGTCCGCGCGTGATGGATGACGCGGCCTGGATCGCCAATCAGATCGACGATCTCACGCGCCACAAGGAAGCGGACCGCGCCGCGCCATGGGCGGTCACTGACGCGCCCGAGACATTTCTTGCCATGCAGATCAAAGCCATTGTCGGGCTCGAAATTCCGGTCGCGCGCATCGAAGGCAAATGGAAAGTCAGCCAGAACCGCGTCGCCACCGATCAAGCCGGCGTCGCCGAAGGCTTGCGCGGCGAAGGCGTTGAGGCGGAAGCGATGGCGGCTTTGGTGGCCGAGCGAATGAAAAGCGCGCCCTGAATGGCGGCGCGAGTGTCTGTCGATAGCGGCGACTACCGCAATACCAGCCTTAACAGTCTGAACACTACGTCAAAATTACACGTTGGGTTTGTTAGTCTTTGTTAGCGATGCCCCCGCTATGTCTGATTGCGCACAGACCAGGGGTACGTTTTGCCTACTATCTTCAAGAAGCCGCGCCCAATCTGGTTCTATCTGGCCGCATTATGCGCCGCTTTAACCATTCCGGTTCTAGCCGTTTCCGCGTTCATGACCTGGAATTTCGCGGAGTCGGAAAGAGCCCGGCTCAAGGGCGACGTATCCGACGTCAATCTGCAAGTCGTATCGGCGCTCGAACGGCTGCAAGGCGCGGACGTCGCCATGATGCGCGTCTTGGCGACGTCGCCGGCGTTGCGCGACGGCGATATCGGCTCGTTTCGCACGCAGGCGCGCGCAATTGTGCAGTCCGATTTCAAGGGCTCCGAGATTGTTCTTCAGGACACTGCCGGCAACATCCTGGTCGAATCCGGTTCAGGCGCCAAGAGCGACGCTCACACGGCGATGCTGAAATCGCCGGAACTGAAATCGGACCGCCCGACAATCTCCGGAATCTTGGCCGAAAGCAGCTTCGCGGAATCGGCCTACTTCGTGACTGTGCCGGTCACAGTCTTCGATACGATCCGCTATTACATCGTCGCACGAATGCCGGTCCAACGACTGGCCAATCTGATCGCGGATCAGAATATCGACGCCGGTTACTTTGTGTCCATCGCCGACCAGAATGGTCTTTTGCTCGCCCGTTCGGCGGAAAACGAAAAGCACTTCGGCAAGAAGTTGGCCGGCGTCGCCGCATCCGACGGGCGCGATTTTTTCTCCTGGTCGGGAGCAAATCCGCAAGGGGTTTTGGTCTATGGCTTTATCCGGCGCGAAAAGCTCAACCGCTGGGCCGTGACAACCGGCATCGCACAGGAATTGCTGCACGCGCCGCTCAACCGGTCGCTCACCTGGCTCCTGTTCTTGGCTACCGCCACATTCGCATTCGGCTGCGTCGTCGCTTTTTCGCTCAGCAGCATCCTGTCGCGGGCGGTGCAGAAAATCATCGACGCCGCCGTCGAGCTTGGCGAAGGCAAAACGGTAGCGCCATTTGTGACGCCGGTAATCGAAGCCAACGTTATCGGCTCAGCCCTTAATTCCGCTTCCGCGCAAATTGCGCCAGCAAGCAGACGCCTTGTTATCCGCGAAGAAGACATTGGAACGCCGCGTCGACGAGCGCACCGAGGAACTCGCCGCGAAGACGCAGATCCTGGAAACCACGCTCGCCAACATGGACCAGGGCCTTCTGCTGGTCGACAAGGATGGCTTCATCCGGCTGCACAATGCCAAGGCCGCCGATCTTATCGAAGTACCCGAATTGCTGCTGCGAACTCAGCCTAACGTACGCGACGCGGTCGCCTACCAGAAGGCCCGCGGCATCATCGATGAAGCGCCCGAGGACGTCTCAATGATGTTCTCGCGCGACGGCCTTGTGGCCGGGAAGACCACGGTGCACGAACACGAGAGACCCAACGGCAAGGTCATCGAAGTCCGCACCGTGCCGCTCGACGACGGGCAGCTCGTCCGCACCTATACCGACGTCACCCTGCGCAAACACGCGGAGCGCCATCTTCAGCACCTCGCCCGCCACGATTCGTTGACGCAGCTTCCCAACCGGCTGCATTTCCGCGAACATTTGGAGCAGGCGGTTGCTTACGACAGACGCTATGAGGCGCCCTTCTCCGTTCTGTTCATCGACGTCGATCACTTCAAGACCATCAACGATATGCACGGCCACGGCGTCGGCGACGCGCTGCTGAGGGAAGTGTCTGCCCGCTTCAAAACGGCGCTGCGAATGGAAGATACGGTGGCGCGCTTCGGCGGCGACGAATTTGCCATCCTTCAGGCCGGTTGCACCGGCGACGACGGTCCGGCAGCCCTCGCCCGCCGTCTGTTGAAGACAGTGTCGCGCAGCTATCGTATCGAAAATATAGAATTGAATGTCAGCGTGAGCATCGGCATTGCCATCTGTCCGCCGAATGGCGTCAGCGTCGATGAAATCATGCGAAGGGCCGACTCTGCGCTCTATCAGGCCAAACGCTCCGGTCGCAATCGGTTCTGTCTATTTGAGGAAAAGCCGGAAATTCTCAAGGCGGGTTGAGACGGCCGCCCCGACTTCGTTAGGATACGCGCAGCCAGGGCGCTCATGCAACGCACACTCATCTCCTCCGGTTCGACCTATGAGCCACTCATCGGCTTCTCGCGCGCGGTGCGCGTCGGCGCGCATATTGCCGTCTCCGGCACCGCGCCGATTGCGCCCGGCGGCGGCGTCGCCTGCGCCGGCCATCTTTACGGCCAGACGCTGCGCTGTCTGGAGATCATCGAGAAAGCCCTCAATGACGCCGGCGGCAAGCGCGAACACATCATCCGCACACGCATTTATCTCAAAGACATCAAAGGCTGGGAAAACGCCGGCCGCGCCCACGGCGAATTCTTCAAGGACATCCGCCCGGCCTCGACGATGATCCAGATCGTGCAGGCGATCGATCCGGCCTGGCTGGTCGAGATCGAAGCGGATGCCATCGTCACTGAATAATAATCACGGCGGCGGCTCGGCGAACGCCACCGCCTTTGCCGCATCCTTCGCGACCCGCTCTTCACGAATGAAAATATAGATGCCCGCCGCGATAATAATCCCGGCACCGATCAGCATCGCGACGCTGGGAACATCGCCGAAGAATATGTAGCCGAGCACGATCGCCCAGAAGATCGTCGAATATTGATACGGCACGACGACGGACGCCTCTGCCAAAGCCAGCGCCTTGTTGATGCAGACATAGGCCGTCATGGCGACGACGCCGAGTAGCGCCAGCAAAGCGCCATCGAACCAGCTCAAGCTAACCCAGGCGAACGGCGCGACGACGGCGCCGAAGATCAAAGCGGCGACATTCTGGATCGTCACCAGCACCATGCCGGACGTGCCGCGCACCAGCCGCGTGCACACCATGAAGATGGAAAACGAAAAGCTGCCGGCAATCGCCACGAAGGCCGCCGGCGACAACGCGCCGGTGGTCGGCTTCAACGCGATCATCACGCCGACAAAGCCGGCGAACACCGCCGCCCAGCGCCGCCAGCCGACCGTCTCGCCGAGCAGGAATGGCGACACCGCGGTGACGTAAATCGGACCGGCGAGATAGAACGTCATCACGTCGGCGAGCGACATGTCGGTCAACGCCCAGTAGAAGCAGGCAACCTCCAACGTCGCAAACACCGCGCGCAAGAGCTGAAGCCACGGCCGCGGCACGCCGGTAAACGCCGCCAACCCTTCGCGCCTAACGAAAGGCGCCAGCACCACCAGAGCGGCGATGCTGCGCACCAGAAGCACCTGGCCGACCGAAAA
>CAMDXM010000285.1 GCA_945878025.1 Pseudorhodoplanes sinuspersici
TAATCAATTACGCCGGCCAATGGGCGAAACAAGTCGGGCGCATGTGCGGCGTGACCGTGCCGCTGCATTCCGCCGAGCACATGTACATCGTCACCGGCAGGATCGGCGGCGTGCATCCGGATCTGCCGGTGCTGCGCGATCCGGACGGCTACATCTACGTCAAGGAAGAGGTCGGCGGCCTCCTGATGGGCGGCTTCGAACCGCAAGCCAAGCCCTGGGCGATGGACGGCATTCCGGAGAATTTCGAATTCGGCATGCTTCCCGACGACTGGGATCAGTTCCAGATCCTGATGGAAAACGCGCTCGTTCGCCTGCCGGCGCTGGAGACGGCCGAGATCAAGACCTTCATGAACGGGCCGGAAAGCTTCACACCCGACAACAATTTCATTCTCGGCGAAGCGCCTGAACTAAAGAATTTCTTCGTCGGCGCGGGATTCAATTCCATCGGGATCGCCTCGGGCGGCGGCGCCGGCCGCGCGCTCGCGGAATGGATCGTCGAGGGCGAGCCGACGCTCGATCTCTGGCCGGTCGATATCCGCCGCTTCGCCAAATTCTACGACAACGACACTTTCCTGCATGACCGCGTGAAGGAGGTGCTCGGGCTGCATTACATGATGCCGTGGCCGAACCGGGAACTTGCGTCGTCGCGTCCGTTCCGGCGCTCGCCGCTTTATGATCGCCTCGCGGCGAAGAATGCGCTGTTCGGCTCCAAGATGGGCTGGGAGCGCCCGAATTTTTTCGCCCCCTCGAAAGCGGATGCGCGGCTGGATTATTCCTTCGGGCGGCAGAACTGGTTCCCTTATGTGGCGGCGGAGCATCAGGCTGCGCGCGAAGGCGTGGCGATCCTCGATCTCACGTCGTTCTCGAAATTCCTGCTGCAAGGGTGCGACGCCCAATCGGTGCTGCAATATCTCTGCGCCAATAATCTCGATATCCCGGTCGGCGGCAGCGCCTATACCGGTCTGCTCAATCATCGCGGAAATTTCGAAAGCGATCTCACGGTTTCGCGCATCGGCGACGATCGCTTTCTCATTGTGACCGGCACCGCGCAGACGACACGCGACGCCGCCTGGATCAGGCGCAATCTGCCGGACGGAAAGCAGGTCTACCTGACCGATGTCACCTCGGCCTATGCGGTGATCGCGGTGATGGGTCCGCGCTCGCGCGAGCTTCTGTCCAGGATCACCAAGGCGCCGCTCGATAACGCGGCGTTTCCGTTCGGGGCCGTCCGCGAGATCGGCATTGGCCCCGCCGCGGTGATCGCCGCGCGAAGAACTTATGTCGGCGAGCTCGGCTTCGAACTTTACGTGCCGGCGGAACTGGCGGCGAGTGTGTATGACGCATTGATGGACGCTGGCGCGCCGCTCGGCGTGAAGGATGCGGGCTATTACGCCATCGAGTCGCTTCGGCTGGAAAAAGGCTACCGCGCCTGGGGCCGTGAGCTCACGCCCGACTACAACCCCTATGAAGCGGGCCTGAGCTTTGCCGTCGATCTCGGCAAGGGCGATTTCCTCGGCCGCGCGGCGCTTGTCGCCGCGAAGGACAAGCCGTTGTCGCGGCGTCTGCTGAGCTTTGTCGGGATGAATGCCGATACGCCGCTCGCGCATGGCGGAGAGCTCATATTGCGCAACGGCGAGGCTGCGGGCGAAATCACCTCCGCTGCCTATGGCCACACGCTTGGCGGAATCGTCGCGCTCGGCTATGTCACCACCGGCGGCGCGGCGGTGAATACGGAATTTCTGTCAGCCCGCTTCGAACTCGATATCGCCGGTGACCGGGTGCCCGTCAAAGCCAGCCTGAAAGCGCCATACGATCCTGCGAATGCGCGCGTGAAGGGATAACATGGATCCCTTCGTCTTCGCGGCGGTCCTGCTGGCGGCCGCTTGCCACGCATCGTGGAACGCAGGTCTCAAGCTGCGCCTCGATCCGTTCCGCACCATTGCGCTCATTGCAATGGCATCCGCAATCGTCGCATTGCCCGCCTTGCCGTTCGTCGGGTTTCCGCCGGCGGCGGCATGGCCGTGGGTGATCGCGTCGTTGGTTCTGCATCTCGGCTATTACGTCGGATTGACCGAAGCCTATCGTACCGGCGATATGGGGCAGGTTTATCCGATCGCGCGCGGCTCCGCGCCGCTCATGACCGCCGGGATGAGCACGACCTTTCTTGGTGAGAGGCTCGGGCTGATCGGCTGGAGCGGGATCGTCGTGTTGATCGCCGGCGTTTTTCTGATTTCGCTGCACGGTGGGCGCGATCTCGCAAGGCTCGACCGCCGCGCGGTCGGATTTGCTTTGTTCACCGCCGTCATCATTTGTGGCTACTCGCTGGTGGACGGCATCGGCGCCCGCACCGCCGGCAGCGCGCATTCCTATTCGGTGACGCTGTTCCTGCTCGATGGTGCGATGATGGCGGTGTTCGCCTTCCTGCGGAACGGAAAAGCGACGATCACCGATATGACCGGTCACTGGAAGGCCGCGTTTATCGGAGGGACGCTTTCGCTCGTGGCCTACTGGATCGCCATCTGGGCGATGACGGTGGCGCCGATCGCGCTGGTGGCGGCCTTGCGCGAGAGCAGCGTGCTGTTCGGGGCGGCCATCGCGGTGATCTTCCTGAAGGAACCGCTCATGGCCTCGCGCATCGTCGCCGCCTGCATGATCGTCGCGGGACTTGCGCTGATCAAGCTGCACTAGACTGTGTTCCGATCCAATTGAATCGGAACACAGCCTGGATTCCTTTTATTTGTCGCATTTTCTGCGGCGAACCGGCTTCCACCCCGGATCAAGTCCGGGGCAGGCTTTCGCCGGACAATGCTCCAAGTGGCTGTATTTGCCTTACCGCAAGGTGACCGGCTTGTCCGTTGCAATGACCGGTTCGGCATTTGGCTCGCGCAACCGGCTGTCGTGCAATTCGCCGGTGACCTCCAGTATCGGATAGGCGACCGACGTCAGATGTCCGTTGATGCGCTTGAGGTCGCGGATGATGTCGAGATGGATCGAACTCGTCTCGATCGATTCCGGTCGGCCTTCGCGCAGCCGCGCGAAGTGGCTGTCCGACGCCGATAGCTCGGCGGCGCGCATCGCGGCCTTCTCCGCCAGCAGCCGGCGCGCGAGCGCGACGTCGCGCGTCGCGAACACGTTATACGACAGGCGCATGTTGTCCATGATCCGCGCATGGAACGAGCGGATCTCGGCCAGGCCTTCCGGCGAGAAGGCGTAGCGATGCTTGATCTTCTTGGCGGCGAGTTCCATCAGGTTCTTGTCGATGATGTCGCCGATATGCTCGAGATTGGTCGTGAAGGTCAGGATTTCGAGATAGCGCCGGCTTTCCTCGTCCGACAGGCCCTCCTTCGACACCTTCACGAGATACAGCTTGATCGCTTCATACACGCGGTCGACGGCGTCATCCTGCTTTTCGACGTCGCGCATGAGCTTGATGTCGGACGTCTCGATCACCACCAGCGCCTGCCGCAACATGTCGGCGACGCGGTCGCCCAAATGCAGCGTCTCTCGCATCGCGCAAGCGAGCGCTTCCGACGGCGTGTCGAGCACATTGGGATCGAGATGCCGCGGCTGGCCGAGATCGGCGGTTTCCGGCCGGTCCGGCATGATGCGCTCGGCGAAAGATGCGACGAAATAAACGAGCGGCAGGAAAACGGCCGCCACGACAAGATTGAACGTCGTGTGGAAATTGATCGTGACTCGGCCTGGATCCGGATCGATATAGGCGAGCCATGCGGCGAGCGGCGTCACCGCGAACAGGAGCGGGATGGCGAGGCATGCACGCATCGCAAGATTGCCGAGCGGGACGCGGCGCGCGGCCGGCGGCGAGCCCGACAACGAGAGCAGCGGCGCGATGGCGCCGCCGACATTGGCGCCGAGGACGAGCGCGAGCGCAAGCGGCTGCGGCAGCACGTGAGCGGCGGCCAGCGACATCACCAGCAGCACGACCGAAAGGCTCGAATGCACGAGCCATGTGATCGCGGCGGCGACGAGGAATCCCAGGATCGGCTCGCCGGCGAGGCCGGTCAGCATGGAGCGGATCGCCTGCGATTCCTTCAGCGGAGCGGCGGCGGCCGCGAGGTGCCATAGCGCCAGCAGCATGCAGCCGAGCCCGATGGAGATGCGGGCGACCCCGCGCGCCTTGTCGGCCTGCGAGGAGATGAAGGCGAACACGCCGAACGCCATCAGCAGCGCCCATAGCCACTTGATGTCGAAGGAAAAGATCTGCGCCGCGTTGGAGGAGCCGACATCGGCGCCGAGCATCACCGCGAGCGCGAGCGGCAGTGCGATCAGGCCGCGGCCGGCGAAGGAAGCGAGCAGCAGGGCGGTCGCGGTCGAGCTTTGCAGGATGCCGGTGACGCCGAGTCCGGCGAAAAACGCGCTCATCCGCGTGCGGGTGCGGGTCGCGATGACGCGGCGCAACGTGGCGCCGAAGGCGCGCATCATGCCGGTGCGGACCATGCGAACGCCCCAAAGCAGGAGCGCGACACTTCCGAGAAAGGTTGCGAATAATTCGGTGCCGGACATTCCGTCGAAGTTCCTTCAGCCGCTGGGTCGGAATGCGGTGCGAACGGGATTCGTCCGCACCTTAGT